>NZ_JAUPWM010000002.1:0-525676 GCF_032436795.1 Streptomyces sp. P9(2023) | reverse complement strand
CGTGAGCCCGCGCGCCGCGAGCCGCCGTACCGTGAGCCCGCGCGCCGCGAGCCGCCGTACCGTGAGCCCGCGCGCCGCGAGCCGCCGTACCGTGAGCCCGCGCGCCGTGGGCCGCCGTACTGTGACCCGTATGACGTCCGCGCCGCCCGCCGTCCCCGCCAGCGCCCTCGCCGACACCGTGCTCGGGCGTCTCACCGAGGTCTACTCGGCGGCCGGTGACCCCTTCCGGGCCCAGGAGATGGTCGCGTACATGAAGGGCGCCGCGCCCTTCCTCGGCATCCGCACCCCCGAGCGGCGCGCCCTGTCCCGCAGCGTCCTGGACGGCACCCCGCGCCCCGACGAGGCCGACTGCGCGGCCGTCGCCCTGCGCTGCTTCGCCCTCCCCGAGCGCGAGTACCACTACTTCGCCGTGGACTACCTGCGCCGCCACGTCCGGCGCTGCTCGTCCGGCTTCCTGCCCGTCGCCCGGCACCTCGTCACCACCGACTCCTGGTGGGACACCGTCGACCACCTCGCCGCGCATGTGGTCGGCGGACTCGTCGCCGCCGACCCGGTGCTCGCCGCGCGGATGGACGTGTGGATCGAGGACGACGACCTGTGGGTGGCGCGCACCGCGCTGCTTCACCAGCTCCGCTTCAAGGACGCCACGGACACCGAGCGGCTGTTCGCCTACTGCCTGCGCCGCGCAGGGGACACCGACTTCTTCCTCCGCAAGGCGATCGGCTGGGCCCTGCGCGAGTACGCCAAGACGGACCCGGACGAGGTGCGTGCCTTCGTGGAGGCGAGCCGGCAGCGGCTGTCCCCGCTCTCCGTGCGTGAGGCGCTCAAGAACCTCTGAACCCCGTCCCGCGGGAAAATCGTTCGACGTCGGCCGTCCGCCCCGCGATGATCGGGGGCATGTCCCGGTACGCCTTCCTCGCAGCACGGCCCGCAGTCGCGGCCGCGCCGAAGGCTGCCGTAGTGGATGCCACGTTCCTGGCATCCACGTTCCTCGCAGCCGCGTTCGACGGCGCCCGAAGCTGACCCTCCCCGGATCGTCCGGCGGACCCCGCAGGGGGAGGGTCGGTTCGCTCCCGGGGTCCCCTCACACGCTTCGAGCTCAAGGAACGAGCGAACCATGTCCAAGACGGCATACGTGCGCACCAAGCCGCACCTGAACATCGGCACCATGGGCCACGTCGACCACGGCAAGACCACCCTCACCGCCGCCATCACCAAGGTCCTCAGCGAGCGCGGGACCGGCACCTTCGTGCCGTTCGACCGGATCGACCGCGCGCCCGAGGAGGCCCAGCGCGGCATCACCATCAACATCGCGCACGTCGAGTACGAGACCGACACCCGGCACTACGCCCATGTGGACATGCCCGGCCACGCCGACTACGTCAAGAACATGGTCACCGGCGCCGCCCAGCTCGACGGGGCGATCCTCGTCGTCTCCGCGCTCGACGGGATCATGCCGCAGACCGCCGAGCACGTGCTCCTCGCCCGCCAGGTCGGCGTCGACCACATCGTCGTCGCGCTCAACAAGGCCGACGCCGGGGACGACGAGCTGACCGACCTGGTCGAGCTGGAGGTACGGGAGCTGCTGACCGCACACGGCTACGCCGGCGACTCCGTCCCCGTCGTGCGGGTGTCCGGGCTCAAGGCCCTGGAGGGGGACGCGCGGTGGGCCGGGGCGATCGAGGCGCTGCTCGACGCCGTGGACACGTACGTACCGATGCCGGTGCGCTACGTGGACGCGCCGTTCCTGATGTCCGTGGAGAACGTGCTCACCATCACCGGCCGCGGCACCGTCGTGACCGGCGCGATCGAGCGGGGCACGGTCCGGGTCGGCGACCGGGTGGAGGTGCTCGGCGCGGAGGTCGAGACGGTCGTGACCGGTGTCGAGACCTTCGGCAAGCCCATGGAGTCGGCCGAGGCCGGTGACAACGTGGCGCTCCTGCTGCGCGGCGTCGCCCGTGACGCGGTCCGCCGCGGGCACGTGGTGGCGGCACCCGGCAGCGTCGTCCCGAGGCGGCGGTTCACGGCCCAGGTGTACGTCCTGTCGGGCGAAGAGGGCGGCCGCACCACCCCCGTCTCCACGGGCTACCGGCCACAGTTCTACATCCGTACCGCGGACGTCGTCGGCGACGTCGACCTCGGAGAGGCGGCGATCGCGCGCCCCGGCGACACGGTCACCATGACCGTCGAGCTCGGCCGTGACGTGCCGCTGGAGCCGGGCCTCGGCTTCGCGATCCGCGAGGGCGGGCGCACGGTCGGCGCGGGCACGGTCACGACGGTCGACTGACCCCGGCCGGCTGGAAGCCCGCGTTCCGCACGTCGCGGAACGCGGGCCTCCGGCCGCCCTCGCCGCCGGTCGGTGGGCCGGCCCTCGCCGCCGTACGGGCACAATGAGCACGTGGAAGACCCCAGCGAGCCCATTCCCGTGATCCGTGACGTCGACGGCGGCACCGCCCGGCTCATGCCGGACATCGACCGGGAGCGGGCCTGGCTGCTGACGGTCGACGGCGCCCCGCAGTCGTACGTCGACCTGGACGAGCCGACGCACCTCGAGTTCGAGTACGCGCTCCGGCTCGCCCACGTCCTCGACAGCGCCGCCGACGACGGCGCCCCGCTCGCCGTCCTCCACCTCGGCGGCGGCGCGCTCACCCTGCCCCGTTATGTCGCGGCCACCCGCCCCGGCTCCCGCCAGGACGTGGTGGAGGCCGACCGGCGGCTGCTCGACCTGGTCGCCGAGCACCTTCCGCTGCCCGACGGCTCAGGGGTGGCCGTGCACGGGGCCGACGCCCGGGCCTGGCTGGAGAACGCCCCCTCGGCGTCGGTGGACGTACTGATCGCCGACGTCTTCGGCGGCTCGCGGGTCCCGGCGCACCTGACCTCCGTGGAGTACGCGCGGGAGGCGCGGAGGGTGCTGCGGCCGGGCGGGATCTATGCCGCCAACCTGGCCGACGGGGCGCCCTTCGCCTTCCTCCGCTCCCAGCTGGCCACCTTCGCGACCGCCTTCCCCGAGCTGGCGCTGATCGCCGAACCGGCCGTGCTGCGCGGCCGCCGCTTCGGCAACGCCGTCCTCGTCGCCTCCGACGGCGACATCGACACGGCCCGGCTCGCCCGGCGCGCGGCGGCGGACGCGTTCCCCGCGCGCGTGGAGTACGGCGAGAGCCTCACCCGCTTCACCGGCGACGCCCGGCCGGTGGGCGACGCGGACGCGGTGCCGTCTCCCGTACCGCCGGACGGTGCCTTCAGCGTCGGGTGACGGTCAGCCGACGGCCTTGGACGGTGACGGGGCAGGTGTCGCCGCGCCGGACGCGACCTCCTTCGTACGGCGCGTCAGGTTCCGTACGTCCGGGACGAACAGCACCAGCGCCGTCACGACCACGATCAGCACCGCCGAACCCCACAGCGCCTGACTCCGGCCGAAGAGGCTCTCCGCCGGGCCCGCGAGCGCGGTGGAGAGCGGGAGCATGGCCGTCGAGCCGAACCAGTCGTACGCCGCGACCCGCGACAGCTTCTCCTCCGGGATCTCCTGGTGCAGCGCGGTCATCCACGCCACCCCGAACACCTCGATGGCAAGGCCGCTGACGAACATCGCGGCCGAGAGCCCGACGACGTCGAGCGGCACCGCCAGCGCCGCCGAGGGCAGAGCGAGGGGGAAGACGCCCAGGGTGCCCACGAGGAGCATCCGGCGCGGCTTCCAGCGCATCATCAGCAGCGCGCCCGACAGCGTGCCCACGCCGAACGCGGCGAGCGCGAGCCCCCAGGGACGCGCCCCGCCGAGCTCGTCCCGGGCGACCAGCGGCCCGTACACCGACTCGGCCGCGCCGACGAGGGCCACCACGATCGAGAACTGGGCCACGATCGACCAGAGCCAGGGCCGCCCGATGAACTCCTGCCAGCCCTCGCGCAGATCGGCGAGCAGTCCGCCGCCCGCCTTCCGTTCGGCGATGTGGCTGACGTCGAGGAAGGCGCGGAACGCGCCGGCGACGGCGAAGGCCGCCGCGTCGATGGCGAGCACCCAGCCGGGGCCGACGGCGGCGATCATGGCGCCACCGAGCGCGGCCCCGCCGATGCCGGCGCCGTGCATCGCCATCCGGAAGAGGGCGAAGGCGCGGCTGGCCTGTTCGCCGTTGACGCTGGACATCAGCATGCCCTCGGCCGCCGGGCTGAAGAAGGCCTGGCCCGTGCCGCAGAGCGCGGTGAGCAGCATCATCTGCCAGAGCTGCGGGTCGCCGGCCAGGACGAGGACGGCGAAGACGGCCTGCGAGACGCAGTTCAGCGCGTTGGCGGCCACCATCACCCGGTGCCGGGGTATGCGGTCGGCGACGGCGCCGCCGATGAGCAGGAAGAGAACGAGCGGGAGGGTGCGGGCCGCCGCCACCAGGCCCACGTCACCGCCGTCGCCGCCGGTCTGGATCACCGCGAACGCCGCCGCGATCAGGGCACCGTGGGTGCCGAGGTTGGTGACGATCGCGGCGGCGGTCAGCAGTACGTAATTACGGCCGGCCCAGTCGGGGCGGCGGGAGAGCAGGGGCCTGCGGGGGGAGGCGGCGGGAGTTCTCACCCCGGGACTATCCCCGTCGCCGGCGCCTCCTGCCAAACCGATTTCGGTCGGGCGTCGGTGTGAGGTGCCAGGTGTCAGGCCTCGGACGTCACGAGGACGCCGGCGCCAGCCGGACCGTGGAGAGGATCTGCTGGATCGTGGTGTCCGCCAGCTCGTCCTTGACCCCGTCGGCACCGTAGAGGACGAACGACGAGAAGTCGCCCTTGGCGTTCTTGAAGGAGAACGCGATGGACTTGCCGTCCGACTCGCACTTGTTCCGCTTCTTGATGCCCGGGGCGGTCGCCGTCGCCATGCTGCCGCTGAGGCCGGACTTGGTGGTGTACGGCACGGCCTTGGTGATCTTGATGGTGCCCTTGGGCATGTGCTGGGCGTAGCCCGCCCACACCCAGTTGCCGGCCTCGTTGAACGCGGCCTCGGAGGTGTTCTTGGCGCCCTGGCCGCCCTTGGTGCCGGCGCTGCTCAGGCCCCAGCTCTCCTCGGAGCCGTCCTTGTTCGTGTCGAACGTGCACCACTTGCTCTTGTAGCGCACCGGAGCGGACATCGTGACGACCGGGGAGCCGTCGCCCTTCTTCTCGTCCTCGAAGAAGGTGACGGTGCCGGGCTTCAGGAGCTCCCAGTCGGGCGGTACGTCGAACAGCGTGCCGTACTTCGGGTTGTGGACGACCTTCCAGCCGGGGATCGTCGGCTGCAGGTCGGCGTCGTCACGGGGGTTGTCGATGGAGGGCGGAGCCTGGCCGGAGGCGGACGAGGAGGCCGAGGCGGACGCGGACGAGGAGGCCTTCGGGTCGCCGCCCGCCTTCGTGTTCTTGTCGTCGTCGCCGAGCACCAGGAAACCCGTGACGCCGGCGGCGACGACCACGGCGGTCGCGGCGACGATGGCGATCAGGGTCGTCTGCTTCTTCTTGGCGTCGCCGGGCCCGCCGGGTCCGCCCTGGGGCGTTCCCGGAACCGCGTACTGCGGGACGGTCGGCTGCTGGTACGGGTTGGGCTGCGGGTAGCCGGGCTGCGCGGGCTGCTGCGGGTAACCCGGCTGCGTGGGCGGCTGGGCCGGCGGCTGCTGCTGATAGCCGGGCTGTTGGTAGGGGTTCGGCTGCTGCTGGTACCCCGACTGCTGGTAGGGGTTCTGACTCTGGTCCTGCGGGTTCTGCTCGCCCCCGGGCGGCTGCTGTCCTGGCCACATGGCCAGTAACCATAGAGGTGTGGCGCGAACCCTGCTACGCCCGCCCCCGGTCGGGCGGGTGGGTTCGGGGATGGCCATCCGTACTACCGGTGGGTAACATCGCCGCATGAGCGCAGACCAGATGTCCGTCGGCGAGATGCTCGCCGCGACGGTTCCCATGGCCAGGACCCTCAAGCTCGAGTTCCTGGAGACCACTTCCGAGCGTGCCGTCGTCCGCCTGCCGGACCAGGCCGACTACCACAACCACGTCGGCGGACCGCACGCCGGAGCCATGTTCACGCTGGCCGAGTCGGCCAGCGGCGCGATCGTCCTGGCGGCCTTCGGCGACCAGCTGAACCGCGCGGTCCCGCTCGCGGTCACGGCCGAGATCGGCTACAAGAAGCTGGCCATGGGCGTCGTCACGGCCACCGCGACCCTGGGCCGCCCGGCCGGTGACGTCGTCGCCGAACTGGACGCGGGCGAGCGCCCGGAGTTCCCCGTGCACATCGCGATCACCCGCGAGGACGGCGCGGTGACCGGCGAGATGACCGTCGTCTGGACCCTGCGGCCGAACGGCCAGGGGAAGTAACACGGGCGAGGGCGACGGCAGGCCGCTGACTGTTAGGGCCTCATCCGTCGCCCCCGCACCTCCCGTCGGAAGAGCACGGCGATCTTTCCCGGTTCACGCGTCGATGACGACCACGCGGGCCCAGTCGGGCGGTGATTTCCGGACGTAGTCGGGGTTGTTCTCGTTGTACGGCCTGGCCGGCCCCGTGCGGGGGAACAGGCCCACCACCGTCCGGCACGGGGGTGGCGCGCTGGGCCACGGCGTCTGTCCGTCGGTCAGGGCCACGATCACGTCCGGGCGGGGCCGGCCGGCCAGTGCCTTGGTGAAGCCCGCCCGGAGATCCGTACCGCCGCCGCCGATCAGCGGGATCCCCTCCGCCGCGCAGATCGGGTGCGCGACCCTGGCCGCCGCGTCGCACGACACGACGGTGACGAGGTCGCGACGGCCGCCGACGGTACGGGAGATCGAGGCGACCTCCAGGAGCGCGCTGCCCAGTTCGGCGTCGCTGACCGAGCCCGAGGTGTCGATCACCACCGAGACGCGCGGCGGCCTGCGCCGCAGGCTGGGCAGGACGACACCGGGCAGCCCGGCCGAGCGCCGGGACGGCCGGCCGTAGCTGTAGTCGTCGCCCGCGCCCGGCCCCGAGGTCGCCGAGCGGAGCGCCGCGCCCAGCAACTCCCGCCAGGGCTGCGGCGGATGGAACGCCTCCTCCGCCCACCGCTTCCACCCCCTGGGGGCGCTCCCCGGATGCCCCGTGATGGCCTGCGCCACCCGGAACCGCACCGCGTCCCGCTCCTGCGCGCTGAGACCGTGCGCGCCGTCGGGACCGAGGTCCCACTCCCGTTCCCGGCCGTCCGCGCCGCTGCCGCAGTCCAGCCAGGCGTAGTGCTCCGTCCCGGGCCCGAGCCGGAACTGCCGCAGATAGTCCTCCATCAGCTCCCCGGTGGGGAGACGCAGGTGGCTCGGTATGACGGCGCCCTTCGGCCGGACCAGGCCGTCGCCGAACACGTCGTCGTTGATCTCCATGTCCGCCGCGATGTTCATCCGCAGCCGCTCCCCGGGGCCGGTCAGACCGTGCTCCTTCGCGAACCTGTCACCGCGCCCGTGATGGTCGCGCAGCAGGTGCGACACCTCGTGCACCCACACCCCGGCCAGCTCCTCCTCCGGGGTCCGGTCCACGAAACCGGGCGAGACGTAGCAGCGCCAGTAGCGGTCCACCGCCATCGTCGGCACCTGCCGGTCCTCGACCGGATGCAGGGCGAACAGCGCCGTCGCGAGGTACGGCCGGGCCCGGGCGGCGTGCAGGCGGGCCGAGAAGAGCTTGTCGCGGTCCAGGGCCGGCCGTCCGTCGTGCGTCGCCGCCGGTCCGTCGTACGCCTCCGTCCCCAGCGCCTTGGGCGCGTCCCGTGTCATCGGCGTCCCGCCCCGGCCGCCCGGCCCGCCGCGTCGTCCGCGCGCCGGGACAGGGTGACGACGCCCGCGAGCCGCTCGATCGACGCCGGAACCGACCAGTCCGCCTGCCGCAGCGAGGCCAGCGTCGTCGCCGGGACGACCACCAGGTCAGGGGCGCCGGTCTCCAGTGCCCGCACCAGGACCGCCCAGGCAGCGTCCCAGCGGGCCTCGTCAGGGCGCTCGCGTACGGCCGCCACCACCCCGTCCAGTACGGCCTGGCGCAGATCCCCGCGCTCGGGCAGCTCGACGGCCGCCGGGTCGGCGAGCAGCACCTCGGGGTCCGGGAGGTCCAGCCGTTCCAGGCTCGCCATCAGCTCAAGGCCGGGGCCCTCGCCCACGCTGCCCCGGACCAGCTGGGCCAGCACGTCCCGCGAGGAGCCGGCCGCCGTCGCGAAGGCGATCAGCCGGAGGGTCATCTCCCAGCTCCGCGGCGACGGCCACGGTCCGCCCCGCCGCGTCTCGGTGGTGGGCAGCCGGTGTACGAGCTCGGGGCGGGCGGACAGGAACCCGCACACCGCGCGCCGGGCGAACTCCACGGCCGCGGGCAGCCGTTCGGGGTCCAGCCGCGGGAGCGTGGCCCGGGGCCAGGTCCCGCCGAGCCCGCGGACGACGACCTCCCGGTCGTGGGTCCACTGCAGATGGACGAACCGGTTGGCCAGCGGCGGACTCAGCTCCCAGCCGTCGGCCGCCGACGACCGGGGGTTGGCGGCGGCCACGATCCGTACGCCGGGCGGCAGTTGGAGCGCGCCGATCCGCCGTTCCAGTACGAGACGGAGCAGCGCGGCCTGCACGGACGGCGGAGCCGTGGACAGCTCGTCCAGGAACAGCAGCCCCCGGCCGGCCCGGACCAGCCGCACGGCCCAGTCCGGGGGCGCCAGCGGGACGCCCTGGGTGGCGGGGTCGTCTCCGACGACCGGCAGCCCCGAGAAGTCCGACGGCTCGTGCACACTCGCGATCACCGTCGTCAGCGGGAGGTCCAGCTCCTCCGCCAGCCGGGTCAGGCCCGCCGTCTTGCCGATCCCCGGCTCACCCCAGAGGATCACCGGCAGGTCGGCGGTCACGGCAAGCGTCAGGGCCTCCAGCTGGGTGTCGGTTCGCGGTTCGGTGGTGGTGTCGGCCAGCAGGGCCAGCAGGTCGTCGGCGATGTCGAGCGCGGAAACGGGGGAGTGGGTGGGAGCGGGAGCGGGAGCGAGGGCAGGGGCTGGGGCTGGGGCGTACGCGGGCATGGTGTGCAGGGTGGGCATGGGTGATCACCTTGGGGTTCGTCGTGAGAAGTGGGTGCGGGGCGGAGCCCCGGGGGGCAGCCGGCCTCAGCGCGGGTGCCGGGCCGGGCGCCGGGCGCCGGTCGGCGTCAGCGCGCGTGGCGGGGGCGGATGCGGTGGTCGCGCGGCCGGGGAGTGGCGGCAGGGGTGCGGTGGGGACTGGGTCCGGAGAGGCCCGACCGGAAGAGCCCGTAGGCGATCCGCCGCCCCGCCGCCTCCTCCAGCGCGTCCCGTAGCGGCCCGCGGCGGAGCGTCGCCTCGGGGCCGAGCAGCCCTTCGACGACGGCCAGCGCACCGGCGGTGTCGCCGTGCTGCAGACGTTCGCGCACGCCGACGAGGCAGTCCGGGCGGCGGTGCGCCTCGTCGATCTCCCGCAGACAGGGGAGCGGCGGGCCGCCGAGCGCGACGAGCAGCTCCTCCCGCCGGAGCTCGTCCGGGGCGTGGTCCAGGGGAGCCAGGACGCCGTCGACCAGGGCGATCCGGTGCCGGGCGCCCCGGCACTCCACGACCCGAGGACCCGAGGTCGTCCCGTCCTCGGACGGAGCGGACGCCGGGTTCGGCGCGTGATCCGGTACGAGTGCGGCGGCGACCAGCGGATGGAGCCGGTCGGGATCGATCGCACCGGCCCGGAGCAGCTCCAGGTCGGGCAGCACCCAGGTCGCCGCGTCCGGCAGGACGGGCGACCGGGAGCCGCTGCCGCCGTCCGACGAGACGGCGGCGATCCGCCACGCGGCCGGGGCGGGCTCCGCTCCGGGCGTCAGGTCCAGGGTCAGCCGGTGCCGCGTCCCGAGGCGTACGGTCACGGCACCGCCGGACCCGCCCTCGGCCCGGAGCAGGTGGCCCGCCTCGGCCGCCCATCGGTCGACGGCACAGCGGTACCCCTCCGGGACCGGCAGCCCCGGATCGCCCCTCGGCGGACGGTCCGCCCCGGAACGGGCCCGGAGTTCGTCCGCCCTGCGCGCGTCCCACAGGTGGCGGTGCAGATCGAGGCGGAAGCGCCGGCTGGGACGAGGGCGCGGATGCCGGCCGGCCGGGCCCTCGCCGAGGGGGCCGTCGGGAGACCCGTCCCAGAGAGCGAGGCTGATCCGCTGACCACCGTCCGCCCAGGCCGGGGGAGTACGGGCAACCAGGTGCACCGGTCCCGTGTGCGCCGCCGCGTCCGGCCTGTCGTACCCGGCCAGCGCGATCGTCAGCCCCGGGCGCAACAGCCCGTCCGGAGCGATCCTCGGCAGGTGCCAGCGCAGCAGGTCAGGAGCCAGCCGGCGGAGGTCGCGGCGGACGCGGTCGGCGAGTTCCCGGCCGTGGGCCCGGGCCACGGACCGTAGATCGAGATCGATGTCGACACGGGCGGCGGCACACGCCCCGGCCCAGTCCCCGACCCGGCGGCGGGCGGCGGCTGTCGTGATCATGGACGGCGGCACGGCGAACTCGCGGACGCGCAGCCAGAAGGAGAGGAAGGAAGCGTGGGAATCCTCGTACGCGGAGTGAGTGAGCATCAGCACTCACCTTGCGCGGACGGGACCCCCCAACACTGAACGGTGTGAGTAGTCATCGCGGCGGAGCGTACCGGCCCCCGGCCACGGCGGGCCAGTGATTTACGCCCCCGCCTCGCCCCGCCTATGCCCCGCACGCGACCGGACCTCGGCACGTCCACGCTCCCGCACGCGACCGGACCTCCGCCCGTGACCAGGTAGGCTGCCCCGGCGCGCGCGACGCGGCGTGCGCCTCGACACGGGAGGAATCCGCGTTGCACGTCCAGGAGTGGCTGGAGACGATCCCCGCGGTCGCGATCTACGCGCTGGTGGGAGTGGTGATCGGGCTCGAGAGCCTGGGGATCCCGTTGCCGGGCGAGATCGTCCTCGTCAGCTCGGCCCTGCTCGCCTCCCAGCACGGTGACATCAATCCGTACGTCCTCGGCGCCTGCGCCACCGCCGGGGCCATCATCGGCGACTCGATCGGTTACGCGATCGGCCGCAAGGGTGGCCGGCCACTGCTCGCCTGGCTGGGCAAGAGATTCCCCAAGCACTTCGGCGAGGCCAACATCGCGCTGGCGGAGCGGTCCTTCGAGAAGTGGGGCATGTGGGCGGTCTTCTTCGGCCGCTTCGTCGCCCTGCTGCGGATCTTCGCCGGTCCGCTCGCGGGCGTGCTGCGGATGCCGTACTGGAAGTTCCTCATCGCCAACGTCTTCGGCGGCATCCTCTGGGCGGGCGGTACGACAGCCGTCATCTACTCGGTGGGCGTCGTCGCCGAGGCCTGGCTCAAGCGCTTCTCGTGGCTGGGTCTGGTCCTCGCGGTCCTGGTCGGTGTCACGTCGATGCTGATCCTGAAGAACCGCGCGAAGAAGGCCGCGGAGAAGGCCGAGACGACCACCGAGCCGGCGGCGGAGCCGACGCCGGTCGCCGTGGCGGACTGATCGAAGCCTGTCCGTAGAAACGTTCGAGGGCGCGGTGGCCGCACGGCCGCCGCGCCCTTCGTGTGTCTCAGTCCTGGAAGGCCTCGGCGTGGGCCTTGGCCAGGTGGAGGTACATCTCCGCGTTGAGCCGGATGCCCGCCCGCTCCTCGTCCGTGAGCGGGCGCCGCACCTTCGCCGGGACACCTGCCACCAGCGAACCCGGCGGGATCTCCATCCCCTGTGGGACGAGCGCCTGCGCGGCGATGAGCGAGCCGGCGCCCACCCGGGCCCCGTTGAGGACCGTGGCGCCCATGCCGACCAGGACGTCGTCCTCGATCGTGCAGCCGTGCACGGTCGCGTTGTGGCCGACCGTCACCCGGTCGCCGATCGTGACCGGGAAGCCCGGGTCGACGTGGACCGTGCAGTTGTCCTGGATGTTCGAGTCCTCGCCGACGACGACGGGACCGCAGTCCGCGCGGAGCACCGCGTGGTACCAGACGCCGGCGCGGGCCCCCAGCGTGACGTCACCGAGCACGACGGACGTCGGGGCCGTGAAGGCGGTCGGATCGATCCGCGGTTCCTTGCCGCCCACGCCCTTGATCAACGCCTCGGTCATCGTTCGCTCCTGATCACTCGTGATCCTTCGTCTGCGCGCGTCACGCCCTGCTGGGCAATCTAGCCCCGTCCCATGACGGACATCACAGGGCACCCCCCTGATCAGGTACGACGGCGGCGACTACCGTGTCCGGGTGCCCAGGAACAGAAACACGTTCTCATCCCTGACCGCCTGGCGGCGGCGCGTTCTCGCCCGGGCCGTGCAGGGCGGGTGGCGCTGGGTGCAGGAGACCGGGGCCGTGACCGCCGAGCGCCCCGGGCGGCTGCGCTTCCGGCGCCTCGGCGCGGGCACCCGGCTCGCCTTCCCGCAGGGCACCGTCTTCGGTGAGCAGTGGATCGAGATCGGCGAGTGCTGCATCATCGCCGAACAGGTGACGCTCACCGCGGGCATGCTGCCGGGACTCGACCTCGGCCCGGAGACCGTCCTGACGCTGGGCAACGGCGTCGTCCTGGGCCGCGGCAGCCACGTCATCGCCGACACGCACGTGACGATCGGCTCGGACACGTACTGCGGTCCGTACGTCTACATCACCTCGACCAACCACAGTTACGACGATCCCGACGAGCCGGTCGGCAGGCAGTGGCCGCGCTCCGAGCCGGTCGAGATCGGGCCGGGCTGCTGGCTGGGCACGGGCGCCGTGATCCTGCCGGGCGCGCGGCTCGGCCGGAACGTGGTGGTCGCGGCGGGAGCGGTCGTACGGGGCGAGGTGCCGGACCACTCGGTGGTGGCCGGCGCCCCGGCCAAGGTCGTGCGCAGCTGGGACCCGGAGAAGGGCTGGCAGCCGCCGCTGCGGACCCCGGCGCCGGTACCGGTGCCGGACGGCGTGACGCACGAGCAGCTCGCCGCGCTCGCTGCCTGGGACCTCGCGGAGGGCTGACCCCGCTGCCCCCGCTCCTAGCGCCTGCCCTGCATGTCCGCCCGTCAGCCCGTCGCGAGGAGCACCGTGCCGACCAGGGCCAGGCCGGCTCCCGCCGCCTGGACCGCGCGCAGCCGCTCCTTCAGCACCCCGCGCGCGGCGATCGCGGTGATCACCGGGTAGAGGTTGGCCAGGACCGCGGCGACGGTCACCGGGCCGTTCTGCGCCGCGATCGAGTACGTACCGTTGGCGGCGACGTCCGCGAGGCCCACGAAGGCGAGCGCCGGGAGGGCCGCCCACACGACCTTCATCCCGCCGCCGTCCTCGGGCAGCGCGCGGCCGCCGCGCTTCACCGAGATGTACAGCGCGCCGCCGCCCACCGCCACGTTGGTCACCCGCTGCACGAACAGGGCGAGGAACAGGCCGGTCAGCGTCGTGGACGCCTCGGCGATCAGCGCCATGACCGAGCCGAAGCCGAAGGCCGCGACCAGGGTGAGCAGCACGGCCTGGCGCTGTACGGGCGCGCCGCGCAGCTCGGGCCCGCCGGCGAGGACGATGCCGACGATCGCCACGCCGATCCCGGCGAACTGGAGCAGCCCCGGCCGGTCGCCGATGAGCAGGCCCACCGAGACGGGCACGACGACGCCGAGCGAACCGAGCGGGGAGACCACGCCCATCGGGCCGAGCGCGAGGGCCTTGTAGAAGGAGAGCATCGCGACCGGACCGACCACGCCCGCCGCGACGGCGTACCAGAGCTGGGGTCCGGCCTCCGACCAGGCGCCGGTGGCGATCACGATGGCGCCGAGGACGACGACCGCGACGGCCTGCGAGGCCACGACCACCGTGAGGGCGGGCATGCGCCGGGTGAGCAGCCCGCCGCCGAAGTCGGCCAGGCCCCAGAGCAGGGCGGTGGCCAGAGCGAACAGCGCAGTCATGGATCCTCGCAGGGTGGCGGTCTCGCAGTACAGTGCGGTGGACAGCTGAGTACACCGCGGTAGACCTCACCGTAGTTCAGTCTGTTGAACTCTGTCATTCAAAATATTGGACGGAATGTGTCGGACCTGGATCAGCTCACGCAGTCCCTCGCGCGGAATCTGAAGCGGTGGCGCAATGAGCGCGGTTTCACGCTGGACGCGCTCGCCGCCCGGGCGGGCGTCAGCCGCGGCATGATCATCCAGATCGAGCAGGCCCGCACGAACCCCAGCGTCGGCACCACCGTGAAGCTCGCCGACGCGCTCGGCGTCTCGATCACCACCCTCCTCGACTACGAGCAGGGCCCGCACGTCCGGCTCGTCCCGCCCGACCAGGCCGTCCGCATGTGGTCCACCTCCACCGGCAGCCACACCACACTCCTCGCCGGCACCGAGGCCCGCGGCCCGCTGGAGCTCTGGGCCTGGACGCTGATGCCCGGCGACGGCAGCGCGTCCGACCCGCACCCCGACGGCACGACCGAGCTGCTGCACGTCACGGCGGGCGAGCTCACCCTCGTCGTGGAGGGCGAGGAGCACCACATCCCGGCCGGCACCTCCGCCGTCTTCGAGGCCAACGTGCCGCATGCCTACCGCAACGACGGCGCGGAGCGGGTCGAGATGACCATGGCCGTCTCCATCCCGCCCGCACGCTGAGACGCCCAACGCCGTCCCGGACGGCCGCTGTTAGCGTGGGCCGTATGCGCGCACCCATCGGAGACTTCGACAACGCCGTACCCGCCCCCGACTGCCTCGACCAGCTCACCGAGCCGGTCGCCGCGGCCGTGCGCGCGTGGCAGGGCACCGTCCCGGCGGAGCAGCTGCTGTACGTCGACACCGATCCGGAGATCGCCGACACGGCCCTCTTCGTCGAGCACTACGGCGCCGGGCTGCTGGACGAGTCCGCGAACTGCGTGATCGTCGCCGGGAAGCGGGGCGAGGAGACGACCCTCGCCGCGTGTGTGGTGCGCTCGGCCACCCGGGTCGACGTCAACGGAGTCGTCCGCCGTCACCTGGGCTCCCGCAAGGCGCGGTTCGCGGACATGGAGACCGCGACCGGCGAGAGCGGCATGGAGTACGGCGGCATCACACCGATCGGACTCCCGGCCGACTGGCCCGTCCTCGTGGACGCCACCGTGGTCGACCTCCCCTGGGTCCTCATCGGCAGCGGCCGCCGCCGCGGCAAGCTGATCGTCCCGGGCAAGGCCCTCGCCCAACTCCCCGGCGGGGTCGTCCTGGAGGCCCTGGGCGAGGAGTGAGCTGCGTTTCCGCTCCGGTCCTCCGGTCCTCCGGTCCTCCGGTCCTCCCGTGCCCCGGTCAGCCCGTGCTCCGGTCAGCGGGCCATGTGGCGCCCCAGCTCCCGTGCCCTTTCGCGCAGTCCCGCACCCCAGGGTCCGGCTTCCGGCGGCGCGGACATCCCGGTGGCGGCGGAGACCTGAACGTCTTCGAGTCCGCCCGGCAGACCGGATCCGAGCTGTTCCCAGTCCACCCTGATTCCGGCCCGCTCGGCCAGAGCCAGCACGGTGGCCGTGAAGCCTTCGGACAGCGCGAGCAGGATGCCGTGGCTCGTTCTCCGGTGCCGCGCAAGCAGGGCGTCGACGAACGTCTCGAACACGGCCCGGTCGATCTGGCACTCGTCGTTCTCCATCGGACCGAGGCCGGACGGGAGCTCCAGCTCGGCCTCGAAGACGGCTACCTGGCGCAGGAACATGCGGGAGGCGCCGTTGGACGGGTTCCACAGCGTCTCGTCACCCATGTCGAAGTACTGGCTCATCGCGGCCGCCCGCCTGGGCGCCGCGCGTCAGACGAGGTCCGGTCGCCGGTCGAGCTGCGGGATCTCGATGGCGGGGCAGCGGTTCATGACCATGTCGAGGCCCGCCTCGCGCGTCCTCGCGTACGCCGCCTCGTCGATCACGTCGAGCTGGAACCACACCGCCTTGGCCCCGATGGCGACCGCCTCGTCGGCGATCTGGCCCGCGTGCTCGCTGTTGACGAAGACGTCGACCACGTCGACCGGGAACGGGATGTCGGCGAGCGAGGCGTACCCCTGCTCGCCGTGGACCGTCTCCGCCTTCGGGTGCACGGGCACGATCCGCTTGCCGTAACGCTGGAGGACCGCCGCTACGCCGTAGGCCGCGCGCGACCGGTTCGACGACAGCCCGACGACCGCCCAGGTGTCGCCCCGCTCCGTGAGGATGTTCCGGACGACGTCACTCTCGCTCTGCACGCTCTCTACCTCCGGTCGGTGGGGTCGGACACCCCTGCAGAGGGAACGAGCGCCGACCGCGCCGCATTCCCGGCGGAGCCACGGCCGGTCGGTCCCCGGTCGTCGGACCGGGATCCGAGGCGCGGCCGGTCAGCCATAGGGTGAACCCCATGCCTGCCACGCTCAGTTCCACGAAATCCGCCGCCGCACTCCGGCGATCGGCCCGCGTCTCCGCCGAGTTGCTCGTCGTCCTCGTCATGGCCGCCGTGGCCCTGTGGCTGCTCGGCCGGATGTGGTCGGTCGTGTGGCCCCTCATAGTGGCCCTGCTCCTCACCACGCTGACCTGGCCGTTCACCCGCTTCCTGCGCCGGCACGGCTGGCACCCCGCACTGGCGGCGTCGACGGTCACCGTGCTCTTCCTGCTGGCCGCCGCGGGCACCGTGGCGCTGATCGCGGTGCCCGTGTCGTCACAGTCGGGGGAGCTCGCCGACGGCGTCGTGGACGGTATCCAGAAGCTGCGCGAGTGGGCGGCCGGTCCGCCGCTGAACATCGGCGACGAACAGATCGCCGGCGCCTTCGACACCGCGATCGACCGCGTACAGAACAGCGTCGGCAATGTGGTCTCCGCGGTCGGCACGGGGGTGAGCACCGTCTTCAACGGTGTGGTCACCGCCGTCCTCGCGGTCTTCCTCATGTTCTTCTTCCTCAAGGACGGTCCGCGGTTCCTGCCGTGGCTCACCCGTCAGCTCCCCGGCCGGCTGGCCACCGACATCCCCGTCGTGGCCACGCGCGGCTGGGAGACCCTGGGCGCGTTCGTGCGGTCGCAGGCGTTCGTCGGCCTGCTCGACGCCGTCTTCATCGGCATCGGGCTGTGGATCCTCGGCGTGCCGCTGGTGCTCCCGCTGGCGGTGCTGACCTTCGTCTCCGCCTTCGTGCCCATCGTCGGAGCCCTCTTCGCCGGCCTGGTCGCGGTCCTGATCGCGCTGGTGTCCAACGGTCCGAGGGACGCGCTGATCGTGCTGGCCATCATCGTCGCGGTGCAGCAGCTGGAGGGGAACGTCTTCCAGCCCATGATCCAGAGCCGCGGGCTCGGCCTCCACGCGGCCGTGATCCTGCTGGCGGTGACGCTGGGCGGCAGCCTCGCAGGCATCGTGGGCAGCCTGCTCGCCGTACCGATCGCCGCGCTGATCGCGGTCGTCTGGAACTACCTGCGCGAACAGCTCAGCGACCCGGAGCCAGAGCAGGAGCCGGAGCAGGACGACGCGCCGCCGTCCATCGGGGCCCCCGTTCCGTCCTGACCGCGCGGGGCCGCGGGTACGCGTACCCCTCGGACGCCGTCCCAGGACCTCCGCTCACCCTCCCGCGGGGACTCCACCAGCGTCGGCCCGTCGTCGCCCGGGCGGCCGAAGGTCATCACCGGCCGGGACGCGACCCAGGCCGCCGGCCCCGGCCCGCCGGCCGTCAGCCCGGCGGCGCAGCGCAGCGCCTCGTGCCACAGCTCGCCGGGTATCTCCCCGGGGCGGCCCGTCCGGTACACCCGGAGGGTCCGCGCCGGCGCCCCGGTCCTCCACGGCGCGGCGCGCAGCGTCGAACAGGCCCTTGGCGAGCGGCGAGGCGAGCAGCGCCGCTCTCCTGGAGACCCTCCGGGTCTGGCTGGACTGCGGATGCTCCGCGGCCCGGGCCGCCGAGCGGCTCTACTGCCACCGCAACACGGTCCTCAACCGCGTCAGCCGTATCGCGGAGCTCACAGGCCCCTCCAGCGAATCCGGCGACACCCGCCTCGGCTGGGCCCTCGCCCTGCGGGCCCTGCCGCTCGCGGACCTCGGCGAAGAGCAGGAGCGGACGGTGGGGGACAGGGGCGCGTTCCCGGGCGCATAGGGTGGCGGGATGCAGGAGCAGTACCGCACCATCGCCCGCGAGGGTGTGCACGAGACCGAGATCAACCGCTCGCGCTTCATCTGCGCACTGGCGCCGGTGGCCACCGAACAGGAGGCGCAGGAGTTCGTCGCGCGCGTCCGCAAGGAGCACCCGACGGCCACGCACAACTGCTTCGCGTACGTCATCGGCGCCGACGCCTCCGTACAGAAGGCCAGCGACGACGGCGAGCCCGGCGGCACGGCCGGCGTGCCGATGCTCCAGATGCTCATGCGGCGCGAGGTGCGGTACGTCGCCGCCGTCGTCACCCGCTACTACGGCGGCGTGAAGCTCGGCGCGGGCGGACTGATCCGGGCGTACGGCGGTGTCGTCGGCGAGGCCCTGGACGCGCTCGGCACCCTCACCCGGCAGCGCTTCCGCCTCGCCACGGTCACCGTCGACCACCAGCGCGCGGGCAAGCTGGAGAACGATCTGCGGGCGACGGGACGCAGCGTGCGCGAGGTGCGGTACGGCGAGACGGTCGCCATCGAGATCGGCCTCCCCGACGCCGACGTGGACACCTTCCGCGGCTGGCTCGCGGACGCGACCGCCGGCACCGCGACCCTGGAGCTGGGCGGCGAGGCGTACGGCGATGCGTGAGCGGACGGCCCGGGGGAGCAGCGGGTCCACAGCCTCGGTGACCGTGGACCCGGCAGCCCCGGGAACTCCCGGGGCCGTGCAGCCGGGAAGGACCGGATTTCCCGTTCCCCCGGTCGTTGTCCGACCCCACCGATACGCTCCTGGATCATGAGATTCCTGCACACGTCGGACTGGCACCTGGGACGGTCGTTCCACCGGGTGAGCCTGCTCGACGCCCAGTCCGCGTTCCTGGACCACCTGGTGGCGACGGTGCGCGAGCGCGCCGTGGACGCGGTCCTGGTCGCCGGGGATGTCTACGACCGGGCCGTGCCGCCGCTCACCGCCGTCGAGCTCTTCGACACCGCCCTGCACCGGCTCGCCGAGGCCGGGGTGCCGACCGTCATGATCTCCGGGAACCACGACTCGGCCCGCCGCCTCGGCGTCGGCGCCGGACTCATCGAGCGGGCCGGCATCCACCTCCGTACGGACCCGGCGGGAATCGGCACGCCCGTCGTGCTCGCCGACGCCCATGGAGACGTGGCGCTGTACGGCCTGCCGTACCTCGAACCGGCCCTCGTGCGCGAGCGGTTGGGCGCCGTGAAGGCCGGGCACCAGGCGGTGCTCTCCGCCGCCATGGACCGGGTCCGCGCCGACCTCGCCGGCCGGCCCGCCGGCACCCGGTCCGTCGTGCTCGCGCACGCCTTCGTCGCGGGCGGCGAACCGAGCGACAGCGAACGGGACATCACCGTCGGCGGCGTCGCCGCCGTCCCCGCGGGGGTCTTCGACGGCGTCGACTACGTGGCCCTCGGCCACCTGCACGGCAGCCAGACCGTCACCCCGCGCGTCCGCTACTCCGGTTCGCCCCTCGCGTACTCCTTCTCCGAGGTCCACCACCGCAAGACCATGTGGCTCATCGACCTCGGCTCTGACGGCGGGATAGCGGCGGCCGAGCGCCTCGACTGCCCCGTGCCCCGGTCCCTCGCCCGGATCCGCGGCCGGCTCGACGACCTGCTGGCCGACCCCGCCCTCGTACGGCACGAGGAGTCGTGGGTCGAGGCGACCCTCACCGACCCGGTGCGGCCCGCCGAGCCCATGGCCCGGCTCGCGGGGCGCTTCCCCCACACCCTGAACCTGGTCTTCGAGCCCGAGCGCGCCGAGAGCGACCCGTCCGCCTCGTACGCCCAGCGGCTCCGCGACCGCAGCGACCAGCAGATCGCGGAGGACTTCGTGGCCCATGTGCGCGGCGGCGCAGGACCCGACACGACCGAAAGGACCGTGCTGTACGGCGCCTTCGACGACGTACGGGTCGACGCGGCGGCGGCCGAGCGCGAGGTGGGCGCCCGGTGAGACTCCACCGCCTCTCCGTCACCGCCTTCGGCCCCTTCGGCGCCACCCAGGAGGTCGACTTCGACGCGCTCTCCGCCGCGGGCGTGTTCCTGCTCCACGGCCCGACCGGCGCGGGCAAGACCTCCGTCCTCGACGCCGTCTGCTACGCCCTGTACGGAGCCGTGCCCGGCGCCCGGCAGTCGCCCGGGAGCTCGCTCCGCAGCGACCACGCGCCGGCCGGCACGTACACCGAGGTCACGCTCGAACTGACCGTGGCGGAGCGGCGGTTGGAGATCACCCGGCGGCCCGCCCAGCCGCGCCCCAAGAAGCGCGGCGGCGGCTTCACCACGGAGAAGGCCCAGAGCTGGCTCCGCGAGTACGACTCCGGCGAGTGGGCCGCGCTGAGCCGCTCCCACCAGGAGATCGGCGAGGAGATCACCCAGCTCGTCGGCATGAGCCGGGAGCAGTTCTGCCAGGTCGTGCTCCTGCCGCAGGGCGACTTCGCGCGCTTCCTGCGGGCCGACGCGGAGGCCCGCGGCAAGCTGCTCGGGCGGCTCTTCGACACCCGGCGGTTCGCCGCCGTCGAGGAGCGCCTCGCCGATCTGCGGCGCGCCGCCGAGCGTCAGGTACGGGAGGGCGACGAGCGGCTGCTCGCGCTCGCCCACCGGACGGCGCAGGTCACCGGCGGCGCCGTCGTCGACGAGCGGCCGGGCGAGCCCGGACTCGCCCAGGCCGTCCTGACGCTGGCCGCCGTCGCCCGCTCCGAGGCGCGCGAGGCCCTCGACATCGCCGACGCGGCCGTCTCGGCGGCCGAGTCGCGGCAGGCCGCCGCCCGCCGGACCCTCGACGCGGAACGGGACCTGGCGGCCCGTCAGGCGCGGCACGCGGAGACCCGGCGACGGCAGGAGGACCTGGAGGCGGGCAGGCCGGAGCGGGACCGGGCGCAGGCGGTGCTCGACCGCTCGCGCAAGGCCGACCTGGTGGCCCCGGCGCTCTCGCTGCGGACCGACGCGGAGCGTGAGCACGCGGACGCGCGCGTGGCCCGCGAGCAGAGCCGCGGCCGCCTCCCCGCCCGGCTGACGGAGGCGGGCGCGGACGAGCTGTCCACCCTGGAGCGGCGGCTGCGTGAGGAACTGGGCGGGCTCGAGTCCGCGCGGCGGGCGGAGCGGCGCGGCGCCGAACTCGCGCGCGAGCGCGCCGAGCTGGTGCGACAGGCCCGCGCCGACGAGGAGGTGCTCCAGGACGCGGGCGGCTGGCTCAGCGGCTGGGAGCCGCGTCGGGCGGAGCTGTCGGCCCGGATCGAGGCCTCCCAGGAGGCCGCCGCCCGCGCCGAGCACCTGGCGGGCCGCCTCGAACCGGCCCGGCGCCGCCTCGCCGCCGCCCGCCGCCGGGACGACCTGGCCGCGCGGACGGCCACCGCCGAGTCCCTGCTGACGGCCGCCCGCGAGCGCCGGAACGAGGCCCACGAGACCTGGCTCGACGTCAAGTCCCGCCGCCTCCAGGGCATCGCCGCCGAGCTGGCGGCCGCCCTCACCCCCGGCGACCCCTGCCAGGTCTGTGGCTCCGCCGACCATCCGGCCCCCGCCCGCACGGGCGCGGACCACGTCGACCTCGCCACGGAGGACGCCGCATACGCCGCGTTCACCCGCGCGGAGGAGGCCCGTACGGCGGCGGAACGCGAAACAGCCGCCACCGCCGAGGCATGGGCGGCGGCCCGCGCGGAGGTCACGACGGGGGCCGCTCCCGACGCCGAACCCACGGTCGGCGAACTCGCCGCAGACGTCGAGGAGCTGACGCGGCTGCACGCGGACGCGCATGCGCTCGCCGGGCAGACGCACGGTGCGCGCGAGGCGCTCGCGCGGGCCGAGCGGGAGTACGAGACCCGGGTCGCGGCCCAGCGGGACGCCGAGCGGCGGGTCGCCGCCCGGACCTCCCAGCGGGAGGCGCTCGACCGGGAGCAGACCGCGCTGGACGCCGAGGTGGCCCGAGGGCGTGGCGAGTCCGCGAGCGTCGCCGAGCAGGCCTCGCGGCTGGAGCGGCAGATCGCCATCCTGGTCGACGCCGCCGAGACCGTACGCGCTGTGGAGCTCACCGCCCAGCGGCTGAAGGAGGCCGACGACCGGCTCGCCGACGCCGC
This sequence comes from Streptomyces sp. P9(2023), assembly GCF_032436795.1. Lineage (NCBI taxonomy): Bacteria > Bacillati > Actinomycetota > Actinomycetes > Kitasatosporales > Streptomycetaceae > Streptomyces > Streptomyces sp. P9(2023). Next base: position 503,683 of record NZ_JAUPWM010000002.1, on the reverse strand, counting down.
CTTCCGCGCCGGGTTCGACACCCCCGCCGAGGCCGCCGCCGCGCTCCTGGACGACGGCGAGCACCGCACGCTCCAGCACCGCCTCGACGCCTGGCAGGCGGAGGCCGCCGCCGTCGCCGACCGGCTCGCCGAGCCCGAGACCCGGGCCGCCGCCGACCGGCCGCCCGCCGACCCGGAGGCCGCCGAGGCCGCACACACCGCCGCCGAACGCGCCCTGCGGGACGCCACGTCGGCCCTGGCCGCCGTCCGCGAGCGCGGCGCCGAACTGGCCCGGCTCTCGCGCCAGGCCGACACGGAGGTCCACCGCCTCGGACCGCTGCGCGAGGAGTACGACCGCGTCGCCCGGCTCGCCGGACTGACCGCGGGCACCTCGGCGGAGAACGAACGGAAGATGCGCCTGGAGTCGTACGTCCTGGCCGCCCGGCTCGAACAGGTCGCGGCCGCCGCCACGGCCCGCCTCCAGCGCATGTCGTCCGGCCGCTACACCCTGGTCCACTCCGACGCCCGCTCCGGAGGCAAGCGGGCCGGGCTCGGCCTGCACGTCGTCGACGCCTGGACGGGCAACGAGCGGGACACCTCCACCCTGTCCGGCGGCGAGACCTTCTTCGCCTCGCTGGCCCTCGCGCTCGGCCTCGCCGACGTCGTCACCGACGAGGCAGGCGGCGTCCGGCTCGACACCCTCTTCATCGACGAGGGCTTCGGCAGCCTGGACGAGCAGACCCTGGACGAGGTCCTCGACGTCCTCGACTCACTGCGCGAACGGGACCGCAGCGTCGGCATCGTCAGCCACGTCGCCGACCTCCGCCGCCGTATCCCGGCCCAGCTGGAGGTCGTGAAGGAGCGGAGCGGATCGGCCGTGCGGCAGAAGGGGGCCGGCGCCTGACTCGCCGGGTTCTCCTCGACAACTCGGATCAGGGGGGCGTCACATGGACGCGAGTATCACTTCGGCCGTGATCGGGGCCGTCGCCGTGCGCGGCACGGCCCTGGGCACCGTGCTCGGCGGCTGGGTCCAGGCGCGTGGCGGCCAGGCTCAGGCCACGGCCGCACAGCAAGCCGCTCAGATAGCGGCAGGCCGCGCACCAGCAAGCTCTGTACGACCGCCGCTGGTCGCTCCTTGCGGCCTACCTGCGAGCCGCCGGCGCATGCATGGAGGGCGCGGACGAGCTCTACACCACGGACTCCCTGCCGGAGGTCCGGCGGCGCCGGCACCCGTTCACGCTCGCCCATGCCGAGGCCGAACTTGCGGCGCCGGCGGCGCTTCTCGCTCCCATCGACGATCTCCGCAAGGCCGTGGGGCGCACGTACTGGACGGCTCAGACATCCGCCCCGGCCCATCGGGCCCTCAGGGAGCTGCGAAGGCGGGCGAAGCTGGGGGACGCGGCAGCGGTCCGGGCGCGGGAGGCTCTCGAAAGGCTCTGGGACGCGGGTGATCGCGTACCCCGCGCGCAGCGCGAATCGTCTCCGGAGTACGTGGACGCGGAGCAGGCTCTCGACGGCCTTCCAGGACTCGGCGGCGAGCGGGCCGCTCTCCTGCTGAGCGGGACCCGACAACAGTCGGAGGCCACCGGCCGCGACAGGGAGGCGCGGAAGGAGGACCACCATCGGGCCCGCCGGATGCTGGTGTCGGACGCGCGGAACGTTTTCGGCACGGACCGCTTCTGACGGGTCGTGCGGCAGCGGGGCGTCAGCGGCTGATCGCGCGCCGGGGGAGGGGCGAGGAGTACACGACACTCGTCGTCACCGCCCCCAGCGTGCCCACCTTGCCGGACACCTCCTCCAGATGCTTCATGGAGCGCGTGGCGACCTTGAGCACGAAGCAGTCGTCCCCGGTCACGTGGTGCGCCTCCAGGACCTCCGGGGTGGACGCGATCAGATCGTGGAACGGCTTGTAGTTGCCGTTCGGGTAGCGCAGCCGGACGAAGGCAAGGATCGGCAGCCCGAGCCGATCCGGGTCGATCACCGCCGCGTAGCCCGTGATCACCCCGGCCTCCTCCAGCCTCCGGACCCGCTCCGTCACCGCGGAGGCCGACATGGAAACGGTGCGGGCCAGCTCGGTGAAGCTGGCCCGGCCCTGGCTCTGCAGGGCGTCGAGGATGCGCCAGTCGGTGGCGTCCGGGGTGTAGTCGGTCATGACGGTCATGCGGAGATGGTGCAGGGGAATCCCCGGGTGATCAAGTGATCCCCGGGGAGTTCTCACCGTCCGGACCGCGGAACGGACCGGAATCCCACCGGGTCAGTGCCGCCGGGAGACCAGCCGTAGGACCGGGGCCGATACGGCGGGGCAGCCGCCCCGCCTCAGAGGCGCGAGATCTCCTCCACGAGGTCGTCCAGGCCCAGCGGGCCCTGCGAAAGCGCCGCCATGTGCCACGCCTTCGCGTCGAACGCGTCGCCGTGCGCCGCCCGCGCGTTGGCGCGGCCGAGCAGCCAGGCCCGCTCGCCCAGCTTGTAGCCGATGGCCTGCCCCGGCATCGAGAGATAGCGGGTCATCTCGCTCTCGATGAAGGCCGGCGGCCGGCTGCTGTGCTGCTGGAAGAACTCCTGCGCCAGCTCCGGGGTCCACTCCTCGCCCGGGTGGAACGGCGAGTCCGCCGGGATCTCCAGCCGCAGGTGCATGCCGATGTCGACGATCACTCGGCAGGCCCGCATCATCTGCGCGTCCAGGTAGCCGAGGCGCCGTTCGGCGTCCGGCAGGAAGCCCAGCTCGTCCATCAGCCGCTCGGCGTAGAGCGCCCAGCCCTCCGCGTTGGCGCTGACCCCGCCGATCGTCGCCTGGTAGCGGGAGAGCTGGTCGGCGACGTGCACCCACTGCGCGATCTGCAGATGGTGGCCCGGGACACCCTCGTGGTACCAGGTCGACACCAGGTCGTACACCGGGAAGCGGGTCTGGCCGTCGACCGGCAGCCAGGTGCGGCCGGGCCGGGAGAAGTCCTCCGACGGGCCGGTGTAGTACGGCGCGGCGGCGCCGCCCGGCGGGGCGATGTGCGACTCCACCTTCCTTACCCGCTCGGCGAGTTCGAAGTGGGTGCCGTCCAGCGCCTCGATCGCCTCGTCCATCAGCCCCTGCAGCCAGACCCGGACCTCCTCGACGCCCTCGATGTGGGTGCCGTGCACATCGAGATGGGCGAGCGCCTCCCAGGGGCCGGAGCCGGGCAGGATGCGGTCCGCCTCGGTGCGCATCTCGGCGAGCAGCCGGTGGTACTCGGACCAGCCGTACGCGTAGGCCTGGTCGAGGTCCAGGTCGGTGCCGTTGAAGTACCGCGACCAGCGCCGGTACCGGTCGCGGCCCACGGTGTCGGGCGCGCCCGCCACGGCGGGGGCGTAGACGTCGCGCATCCAGTCGCGCAGCGCGGCGACCGCCTCGGTGGCGCCCCGGGCGGCCGACGCCAGTTCCGTACGCAGCTCGGGACGGAGGGACTCCGGGGCCGTCGCCGCGAACTCCTCGAACCAGCCGCGGCCCCCGGCCTCGTCGCCGCCCGCCCACTCGGTCAGCTGCCCGACGAAGGTGGTGGTCGCCCGGGGCCCGCCGAGGAGCTTGCGCTCCAGGCCGAGCGCGAGGGCGTCGCGGTAGCCGTCGAGCGCCGCGGGCACGCCGCGCAGCCGCTGGGCCACGGCCTGCCAGTCCGCCTCGGTCTCCGTCTGCGCCACGGTGAACACCATCCGCACGCTGTGCGCGGGGGAGCGCATGTTGCTGACCGCGCAGAGGCCCTCGTCGGCCTCGTGGACGGCGAGCTCGGCCGTCAGACGCTCGCGCAGCAGCCGGGCACAGCGCCGTTCGGCGTCGGTGTCCGCGCCCGGCAGCCGCTCGGCCTCGTCGAGTCGCGCGAGGGTGCGGCGGGCGAGTTCGGCCACCGCCTCCTGACCGGCCGGCGAGAAGTCCGGAAGGAGGCCGGCGCTGGCTTCGACTCCCAGGTAGGTACCGGTGATCGGGTCGAGTTCGATGAGTGCGTCGACGTAGCTGTCGGCGACCTGGCGGGGCAGCGGGCTGCTGGCAGTCTCTGGCATGGGGGTCATCCTCGTCCCTCCACGGTCGTCGCGTCATCCTCAATCGATCTCATGAGGCTGACAAATGAGCGCCCGGAACGCGCGGTCCGCGGGCTCCGGGGCGGGGTTCCGGCGGGCCTTCACACGGGTCACCGAGCGGATGCGCTCGGCGGACGGGCCGAACAGTTCGCGCCGGTACGGTCCCCACCGGACGGGCCGCCTCGTGTCGAGCCCTCGGCCGAGTTTGGCCGGATCCCGTCGGCGGCGGTCTCCCGGCGGGTTGCGGCCCGTACGCCCACCTCGGCGCTGAGCTCGCGGAGGTGGGCGCGCCGTTCCGCTTCCCGGGTGGGCAGAGGAGGGCCGATTCGGCGCCCTGGGCCGGGTACGAAGGATTCGGCCAACTACCGTTCGTGGTCAACGTCCTTCGTCAACGTCTCTAGTCGACGTCCGTCGTCGACGTTCGACGTCGGCCTCCGTCGTCAGCGTTCGCCCAGCGGGAGGCGGCTGCGCGCCGGGGCCGGGGCCGTGGCGAGACGGGCGGTGATGACGAGGGTGCCTTCCTCGATCTGGTAGTCGAGGGGGAGGTTCAGGGACCGCATCGCCGCCACCATGCCGGTGTTGGACGACTGTGTCACGGCGTAGACGCTCTCGCAGCGGGCCTCGACGGCCATCGCGACCAGCCGGCCGAGGAGTTCGGCGCCGATGCCCCGGCGCTGCCAGTCGTCCTCGACCATCAGGGCGACCTCGGTCTCGTCGCCGTCCCAGAGCAGATGGCCGAGGGCGACCAGTCGGCCGGAGGCGGTCTGCACGGCGAGGGTGCGGCCGAAGCGGGGGCTGAGGAGGTGGTCGAGGTAGCGGTCGGCGTCCCCGATCGGGCCGTGGTACCGCAGGGCGAGCGTCCGGGCCGAGCACCGGTCGTGCATGGCGCGGGCGGCGACGAGGTCGCGCTGGTCGGCGCGGCGGACGGTGATCTCGTTGCCCTCGGGCAGGGTGAGGACGTCCTGGCTGCGCGGGATGCGCGGGCCGAGGCGGGCGTCGAGCTCGACGAGCGCCCGCGCGCGGGCGAACTCGGTCGGGGTGAACGGCAGATGGGGCCGCTCGATGGTGAGCACGCCGCCGTTCGGGTCGCGCAGGCGGATCACCGTCTCCTCCAGGACGCCCTCGACGGGGGCGGTCTCGCCGGTCGGCCGGCCGGTGAGGGAGACGGCCGGCAGGGAGTGGATGCGGCAGCGGCCGAGCAGCTGGCGCAGGGCGAGCGGGAGTTCGGCCGCGTCGAGCGCGGTGCGGGTGGCCAGGCCGAGCAGCCGGGTGGGGGTGTCCACCAGGTCGTGGGCGTCGGCGCGCTCGATCCAGGTGTTCCGGCCGCCGGCCCCGGCGATCTCCCGGCTGAGGTCGGCCGCCTGGAGACCGGCGGGCGCGCGCAGCAGGAACTCGTCGACGGTGCCCTCGGCGAGCGGGTGGGTCTGCAGGGTCAGGATGTCGACCCGGTGGTGGGCCAGTGCCGTGCACAGCGCGGCGAGGCTGCCCGGGGTGTCGCGGACCGTGGTCCGCATCCGCCAGAGGGCCGTCTCGGCGGGGTCGTCGGACGCGGTGCCGTTCTCGGGGGCGCCGGATCGGTCGTCGGTGGCCGGCGGCAGCGGGGTGGTCCCGCTGCCGCCGGGATCACCGGCGGGCGGCGCATGGCTGTGGCGCCGTGCCCACCAGGTGTGGAAGGTGGCGGTCGCGATCAGCGCGATCGCGGAGAACACGAGCATGTACGGGCCCTCGGCGCCGCGGACGACGGTCTTGGCGATCGTGTCGGCCACCACCACGGCGGTGAAGAGGGCGGCGAGCTCGATGAGGTCCCGCCGCCAGTGGTGGGGGCGGCGGGCGGTCTTCGCGGATGTCACATCGGTCATGACCTCACTGTGGCCCAGTGGTGTTGCGTGATCACGAACGCTCTGTGACTGACGGGTTAAGCGCCGATCTGGGGGTTTACTGCGGGTTTTCGACCGCTTGTGTCATGTCCTGACTGGTCTAGGTGGTGGGCTCTTCCGAGCCCGCCCGGAGCGCCTTCCGCAGCCGCCCCGCCTGGACGACGAGCTGCGAGGAACCGCACCGGTCGGCCACCGCGTCCAGTCCCGGTATCTCCCCGCCCGCCCCGCACCGCTCCACGCAGTCCGCCGCGACGGCCAGCAGCTCACCGAGCCCCCGCACCGGCTTCTCGGCCCCGAGCAACGCGGGCAGCAGCGGGGCCAGTACGGTCCAGGTCGTGCCGTACGCGCCGGTGGCCGCCGCCGTCCGGGCCGCGTCCGCGATCCGGTTGGGCTTGACCGTGCCCTCCCCGAGCAGACCGCCGAGCGTCTCACCCAGCCGGCGTGCGTCCAGATCGCCCCGCGCGGCCAGCACGAGCAGCGTGTCCACGGCCGTCAGCCGGTCCTCCGCGTGCCGGCAGCCGAGCGCGAGCGCAAGCGCCAGGTGGGTCGCCGCGCCCACCGGCCCGTCCCCCTCGGCCAGGGCCGTCAGCCCCCAGGTGACCCCGCGCTCCTCCCACTCCACCCCGCCGGCCAGGACGGGCAGCAGCCAGCTCGCCAGGGCCTCCCGGTCGTCCGGCACGACGCCCGGCCAGTGCCGCCGTTCCGCGAACCAGCGATGGCACCGGTGCTCCGCCTGGGTCTCCGTCCCTCCCAGCCAGCGGAAGGCGTGCGGGAACTCCTCCCGTACGGCGCGGCGCTCACGGATCTTGAAGACGATCCGGTCGGCGAGCCACCACGACCCTTCCTTGTGCTCCCGTCCCCGGTCCAGGAAGCGCAGACCGGGCGCGAGCGAGGCGTCCGCCGTGAGCCAGTCCGCGAGCCGCTCGCCGGCCCGGGTGCCCAGCGCGGCGGCGTCGGTGGCCGCCCCGGCGGCCGACGGGTCGCCCTTACGGAGCCGCAGCAGGGCCTGCGCGAAGTCGGTGGGCGCCGGGTCGATCCCCGCGTCCCGATAGGCGCGCAACCGCTCCACCAGCACGGACGGCTCGATCGCGCCGGTGTGCCAGGTGGGGGCGGCGAGCAGGAACGGCAGCCGGTCGGTGCCGATGAGGGCAGCCGTCTCCCACAGGCGGGCGTCCACCGCCGTGTCCAGGGCGTCGTGCACACAGGCGGCGGGAGCGTGGCCGCGCACCCGGGCGTCGTGGAGGCGGGACGGCCGCACCCGGCCCATGGCCGCGGCGACGACCAGGTCCACGCCGTGCGTCGAGTGGGCGAAGGGGTCGTGCCGGTGTCTGTCGTCACCCGCCCACCACGCGTCCGCGAACGCCTCGGCCAGGGCCGCCGTCAACTCCTCGCCGTGCAGGTGCGCATGGCGGACGAGTCCGTCCAGGACGCGCTCGAACTCCTCCGGCGCGGCCGAGGGACGGCCCTTGGAGACCGTCACCAGATCCGCGACCAGCTCCGCGACCGTGGCCGCCGGTCCCGCCACCCGTCTCGCCTCGGGCACGGGCGGCAGCGTCTCCTCGTACGGAAGGTCCTCCGCGTCCTCCGAGACTCCGAACAGCTCCCCGGCCGCCTGTCGGTGCGCCGGGCTCAACAGGGCCGCGGCACCCGCCAGTTCCTCCCGCACCTGCTCGTCGACCCCGGACACGTACCGTCCGACGAGCTTCAGGGCCCGCTCCTGGATCCCGGTGTCCTCGTGTCCGAACGCCTCCGCGACCACCGGCAGCAGCTCGGCCGCCGCACCCGAACCCTTCCGCAACTCCTTCGTCAGGAGCGTCAGTTGCGCCCGGACGAGCTTCTTCTCCGTACGGAACAGGACCTGGGCGGACATCTCCACCAGTTCCGGAGTCGACAGCTCGCCCCCGTCGGCGAGTCCCGTCAGGATCTCCTGCGCGTACGCCGCGACCGGCGACGGCGCGTCCGCGGCCATCCCGATCCAGTCCGCCGTCCGGCCGCGCCGCTCCTCGGGCGTCGGATCGAGGAGCTGGAGCAGCGCCAGCGGAAACCGCAGGTCCCGGGGCCGGCCCCCGCGCAGCAGCCGCGCCACGCAGCCGTCCACCAGGGACGCCCGGTCGAGCACGCCCTCCGCGGCGAGCGTCACGAGCGCCGTCGGCCAATGGGTGGGTGCCTCGGGACCGACGGACCAGGTCAGCCGGTTCGGGGTCTCGATCATGTCCAGGATCCGGGGTGCCAGGGTCGGCGTCTGCGGGTCGGCGCGCAGGTCGTCCCGGAGCCGGGGCCCGGTCATCGCGGCCGTCCAGCCGAGGACGTAGGCGTCCGTCGTCGGCACGGCGCAGCCCGAGCGCACGACCAGCTCGCGCACGAGCCCGTACTCGTTCTCCGCGACCGCCGGCCGCTCGGCGAGCCGCTGCGCCACGTCCCCCAGCCAGGCCGGGTCCCGGTCGACCAGCACCTCCAGGACCTGCGAGGTCGTCGTCCGGCCCCAGTCGGCGAGGTCACGGCCACCGATCCAGGCGGCGGCGCCCGCCGCGCCCGTGTGGCACCCCGCCCCGGCGACCCGCAGCGCCTTCTGGATCGGTACCTGTTCGTTCCAGCGCTCCCAGCCCCAGCCGCGGACCTCGGTCCGCAGCGACTTGAGCTCCGCGAGGGCCGACTTCCGCTCCTCGGGCGTCAGCTCCTTCAGCAGCCCGGGGACCTCCTCGAACCGGCCCTCCCGGACAGCGGTCACCAGGTTCTTCACCGCGGTCTCCTCGATCACGTCGTTCATCGGACACTCCCGGCGGCCAGGACGCCGTCGACAACCCCGGCGACGGCACCGCGCCGCGTCATCCGCACCGCGAGGGCGTGCTTGCACGGGCCCCGACGGCCCCGGTAGTCCGCCCACCACTGGCAGGTGCAGCTCAACGCTCCGCCCGACTCCCGTACCTGGTAGCGGCGTTCGCCCGAGGCGACCGTCGCCAGTTCCCCGTCGAGAGCCACCGCCCCGTCCGTGACCAGGGCGCGGGCCGCCACAAGCCGCGGATTGTGCCGCTCCGCGCGGTCCGCGTCGTACGGCAGCTCCCGGTGGAAGTAGGCCGCGTCCGCCACGTCGTATCCCACCCGGCCGGCGGTGCCGAGCCGGGTCAGCGCCGCCCGCACCCGGTCCACCGGAAGGCCGGACCGCTCACCCAGTACTGCCAGGTCGATCTTCGGCTCCCAGGCAAGCAGCACCGAGATCAGCTCGGCGTCCTGTGCGGCCTCCTCCGTCGCCAGCGCCTCCAGGACCCCGCCCTCCCCGGAGAACCCCCGAGCGGCGTCGGGCGAGAGCGTGAGCGTCAGCCGCATTCCGGGCAGCGTCACCTCCCAGGCGCTCGCCGTCGCGGCGCCGTCCGGCACCGGCCCGTACACCCGCAGCGCCGTCGCGTGGCGCAGCACCCGCTCCAGGGCCACCAGCCGGTCGGGCCCGGGAAGACAGACCGCCCCCGCCACCGGCCGGGTCGTCGGCCGCAGCGTCCGGCCCGCCTGGACCACCCAGAGCGGCCCGCGCCGCCCCGCACCCGGCGAGCGCGGCAGCGAGCGCAAGAACCGCACGGCCTCCGGACCCGTCAGTTCCGCGCGCAGATCGAAGCCCGCCGAGGCCACCTGGGCTTCCGCGAAACCGCGCAGCCAGCGGTCCGGCAGCGGCACCTTCTTCTCCACCACCGCCCCGTCGAGGGTCGTCACCGCGAGCTCCTCCGGCCCCACCCGCAGGTGCAGCGGATCGCTCCCGGTCATCCGGGACAGGGCCTCGCGCAGCGGATTGTTGACGTCCACGTTGGTCGTGCCGTGCCCGGTCCCGGCGCCGTCGAGGCCCTCGCTGAGCACGTCGAGCCGCGCGTACACCCCGCCGCAGCCAGAGAACGACTCGAACCGGAGCCGGTCGCCGTTCCCCGTCACGACCGGGTCCAGGGAACCCGGCCGTATCCGCTGGTAGTAGCGGGCCGCCGCCACGTCCGCCACCGCGAGCAGGCCGCGCGCGGCGATCTGCGGAGACGTCAGGAACCCGCTGAAGAACCGGGGATGGGCCTCGGCGCCGGTGGGCGTCAGGCCCCCGGAGGTCTCCAGGCCGAGGAGCCGCCCGTCCCCCGAGGAGCTCAGGGCGGACGGGCGTGAGTAGGCGAGCGCCTGTACGGATCGCGTCATGGACAAGACGCTAGGACCCACCACTGACAATCGGCCCCGACCGCCCTCAGGGAGGCCCCCACGAGGGCGACCGAAAGGCCTCCCACCAGGCCCTTGTTACTGGCCGACGCGCCCCGGCCGGAGCACCTTGCTGAACAGCACCGTCCCGCCCTCGGCGCGGAGACGGACCGTCAGCTCACCGCTCCCGCCGTCGATGTCGACCTCGCCGAAGTACTGCGGCGACTCCATCGGCGACAGGTTCGCCCGTTCCGGAGCCCGGACGAAGACCCGCTCGGGACCGAACGTCGCGTCCAGCGCGTTCGCGGGGAAACCGCCGGCGGCCAGCGGCCCCGAGACGAACTCCCAGAACGGCGCGAAGTCCTGGAACGCGGCCCGCTCCGGGGCGTAGTGCTGCGCCGAGGTGTAGTGCACGTCCGCCGTCAGCCACAGCGTGCCGGTGATCCGGCGGTGCTTGATGAACCGCAGCAGCTCCGCGATCTGGAGCTCCCGGCCGAGCGGCGCGCCCGGATCGCCCTGGGCGATCGCCTCGATGTTCGTGCCGTCGGGGACCACCAGACCCAGCGGCATGTCCGCCGCGAGCACCTTCCACACCGCGCGCGAGCGGCTCAGCTCCCGCTTGAGCCAGGCCAGCTGCTCGGCGCCGAGGATGCCGCTCGTGTCGTCGGCCTGCCGGCCGGGGGAGTTGGCGTTGCGGTACGAGCGCATGTCCAGGACGAAGACGTCGAGCAGCGGGCCGTACCGCACCACCCGGTGCATCCGGCCCCCGGTCGAAGGCCCGTCACCGCGCGCGTGGAGGGTGGAGACGGGGAAGTACTCGGCGAAGGCGCGCGAGGCGCGGGCCGCGAGGACGTCCACGTCCTTCTCGGCGTAGCGGGCGTCCTCCAGGATCTGGCCCGGGTACCAGTTGTTGCGGACCTCGTGGTCGTCCCACTGCACGATCGAGGGGACCTGCGCGTTGAACGCCCGCACGTTGTCGTCGAGCAGGTTGTAGCGGAACTGGCCGCGGTACTCGTCCAGGGTCTCGGCGACCTTCGCCTTCTCCGGAGTCATGACGTTCCGCCAGACGCGGCCGTCGGGCAGCGTCACGCTCGGCTGGAGCGGACCGTCCGCGTAGATCGTGTCACCGCTGCACAGGAAGAAGTCCGGGTCCAGCCGGCGCATCTCCTCGAACGCGCGGAAGCCGCCGATGTCGGGGTTGATGCCCCAGCCCTGCCCGGCGATGTCGCCGGACCAGAGGAACCGCACGCCGTCCCGTCGCCGCGCCGGCGCGGTACGGAAGGTGCCGACGACCGGTTCGCCCGTACGGCGCGGGTCGTCCGGGTCCGCGAGCGTGACCCGGTAGTGGATCTGCTCGCCCGCCGGCAGGCCGCGCAGCGCCGTCGTCCCGGTGAAGTCGCTGCCCGCGCCCAGCAGGGGTCCGTGGTGGCGGTGCGTACGGCGGAACGATTCGCTGGCCGAGGTCTCCACGACCATCCGGGCCGGCCGGTCCGAACGGACCCACACCAGCCCCGAGGAGGCCGTGACGTCGCCCGTCTGCACGCCCCAGGCGGCCCGGGGCCGGCCCGACAGCGCGAGCGCGGGGGCGGCGGCCCCGGCGCCGCCGAGGGCGAGCGCGGCCGAGGCGGCCAGGGAGCCGCGCAGGACGCTGCGGCGGGCGGGGGTCGGGCCGGGGACGGAGTGGGACATCGAAGCGCCTCCAAGTGCGGTACGGAATGGGTGCGTTGTGCCGTCCCATGCCTAACGGCCGGGGGCGGCGGGGACACGAACCCGGGGTGAACACCCCGGAGTCACCCCCCGTTCGGCCGCTGTCCCGCCGCCGCGCCTCCGCCCCCGCCCGCGGCCGCCACCAGGCGAACGCCGCGCGTGATCTCGGACGGGGTCAGATGGGCGTAGCCGAGGACCAGGCGTACGGCGCCGTCCGTCGGGCGCGCGGTGCCGAACTCCTCCAGCGGGCGCAGGGCCACCCCGGCGGCCGCCGCCCGTGCCACGAAGCGCGCGGTGGGGCCGTACCGCGGTTCCACGCGCGCGATGATGTGCAGTCCGGCCGCGATCCCGCTCACCGAGGTGCCCGGGAACGCCTCTTCGAGCGCCGTCACCAGGGCGTCCCGCCGCTCCCGGTACGCGCGCTGGCAGCGGCGCAACTGCCGGTCGTACGCGCCCCGCGTCACGAACTCGGCCAGCAGTGCCTGGTCCAGGACCGGGTTCCCGAGGTCCATCGTCCGTTTGCGCTCCACGACCTCCGCGAGCAGCTCGCGCGGTACGAGCATCCAGCCGAGCCGCAGCCCCGGGGCGAGGGACTTGCTGACCGAGCCCGTGTAGACGACCCGCTCCGGATCGAGGCCCTGGAGCGCGCCCACCGGGGCGCGGTCGTAGCGGAAGTCGCCGTCGTAGTCGTCCTCCAGGACGTATCCGTCCACCGCCCGCGCCCAGTCCAGGAGCGCGGCCCGGCGCCCCGCCGAGTACGCGATGCCGGTCGGGAACTGGTGCGAGGGCGTCGTGACCACCGCCCGCACCCCCGAGGCGCCGAGCGGACCGGGCAGCAGCCCCTCCTCGTCCACCGGCAGCCACAGCGTGTCCATGCCGGTGGAGGCGAACAGCCGGCCGTGCTCCGGGCTGCCGGGGTCCTCGATCCCGACCGTGCGCAACCCCCGGGCCCGCAGCACGAAGCCGAGCAGCGTCGACGCCTGCGCGACCCCCGAACAGACCACCAGGCGCTCCGGATCGGCCACCACCCCGCGCCGCCGCGCGAGCATCCCGGCGAGCGCGGTCCGCAGCTCGGGCAGCCCGCGCGGGTCGGGGTAGCCGAGCGCCCGGTGGGGCAGCGCGGAGAGCACCGACCGCTGCGCCGCGGCCCAGGCCGCGCGCGGGAAGAGCGCGAGATCGGGCGTCCCGGGCCGGAAGTCGACCTGTACGTCCGGCGGGCGCGGCGCCGCGTCCCGTACCGCTCGGTCCGTGGCCGCCCGCGCCGCCTCCCCGACCCAGGTGCCCGAGCCGCGGTCGCTGCGCAGATACCCCTCGGCGGTCAGCTGCTCGTACGCCTCCGTCACGAGCCCGCGCGAGACCCCCAGATCGGCCGCCAGCTCACGGCTCGAGGGCAGCCGGGTTCCGGCCGTCAGCCGCCCGGTACGGACCGCCTCCCGCAGCGCCTCCTGAAGCGCCCGGCCGCGCCGCCGGGCCGGTGCGGCGGCCGCCGGGAGCAGCAACTCCCAGGCGGGCCGGCCGCCCCCGGGCGGCGATGCGGACGCCGCGCGCGAAGTGGTCCCCGAAGACGTCATGGAAGTGGACCTTAAACCGGACCGGTTCGCTTCCTAGCGTCGGGACCATGAACGCGAACTCCCTGCGAGGAACGCTCCTCGTGACCGTCGCCTACGCGCTCGTGGGCGCCTCCTTCACCGCCAACAGCCTCCTCGGCGACTATCCGTACGCGGGTGGCCAGGCCCTGCGCTACGGCGCCGCCTGTCTGCTCCTGCTGCCCCTGCTCGGTGCCGGCGGGCTCGCGCCGCTGCGCGCGCTCGGCGCGCGGGGCTGGGCGCGGCTGACCGTGCTCGCCGCCGTCGGCATGGTCGGCTTCAACCTCGCCGTGCTCGCCGCCGAACGGACCGCCGAACCGGCCGTTCCGGGTGTCCTGGTCGGCTGCGCCCCGGTGGTCGTGGCCGTGCTCGTTCCGCTCCTGGACGGGCGCAAGCCCTCCCGGCCGGTGCTCTACGGCGCGCTGCTCGTCGCCGCCGGGGCGTTCACCGTCCAGGGGTGGGGCCGTACCGACCTCGCGGGCCTCTCCTACTCCGTAGGAGCACTGGCGGGCGAAGTCGGGTTCACTGTCCTCGCCGTCCCGGTGCTGCGCCCGCTCGGGCCGAAGCTCCTGACGGCGGCGGTCTGCGGGATCGCGGCCGTCGAGTCGGCGCTGATCGGCCTGGTCGTGGACGGCGGCGCGTTCCTGCGGACACCGACGGCCGTGGAGACGGGCGCCTTGGTCTGGCAGGCAGTCCTCGCCACGGTCGTCGGGTTCGTGCTCTTCTACATGGGCGTCCAGCGGATCGGCATGGAGCGCGCCACCCTGTTCACCGGCGCGATCCCGGTCGCGGCCGCGCTGACCGCGGCGCTCGTCGGCGCCGGTGGCTTCGGACTCCCGCAGGCCGCGGGCAGCCTGCTCGTCGGCGCGGGAGCGGCCCTCGGGACGGGCCTGTTCAGCCGGCGGAAGCCGTCAGCACGGAGCGGGTTGCCGACTGCTGCCGTCGAGGATCACCCGCGCGACGAGAGCCGGGTCGTCGCTCATGGGGACGTGCCCGCAGCCGGGCAGCCGTACCAGCCGGGCGCCGGGGACGGTGCGCTTGGCCCGGACGCCCTGGCGGCGCAGCAGCAGCCGGTCCTGGGTGCCCCAGGCGACGGTCACGGGCACCGCGGTGATGTCGTCGCCGAACACGACGGTCCGGCCGGCCTCCAGGGTCTCGCGGAAGCCGGTGGCCGCCCGCAGCGCGAGGGTCTCGGCGACCACCGCCTCGGGTGAGCGGCGCCCGGGGCGGGCGTAGATCGTGCTCGTCAGCGCGGTCCGCCCGGCGGCGCTCCGGGACAGCCGCTCGATCAGCGGCACCGGCATCGACAGCGCGGCCGCCCGCATCGCGCGCAAGGTGCCGAAGGCGTACCGCCGTTCGCCCTCCGACCAGAAACCGGCCGGGGAGAGCGCGGTGACCGAGCGCACCAGCTTCTCCCGGCCGAGCTCAAGGGCGAGCAGTCCGCCCAGCGAGTTGCCGGCCACGTGCGGCCGCTCGATGCCGAGGGCCGCGCAGAAGGCACCGAGGACCGGGACGACCGTCGACAGGTCGTACGTGCAGCCGTCCGGCAGCGCGGGGGAGGACCCGAAGCCCGGCAGGTCGACGGCGACGACGTCGCGTTCGGCGGCGAGGATGTCGAGCACCGGCTCCCAGGCCTGCCAGTGGTGTCCGATGCCGTGCAGCAACAGGAGCGGTTCGCCCGCGCCCCGGCGCTCGTACGTCACGGAGGCCGTGCGCGGACCTCCGGCGGTCTCGAACGTGAACGAGATCGTCTGTGCGGACATACGCGCGCTCCTTGACTTAGACACCCTGTCAGCAAGAATTACCGCTCAGTAGATACGAGTTCAAGAGCCCGGACGGAACTTCTGGCCCAGGAGCTGACGCCGGGGCGGCCGTTGAGGGTCGCCAGACGTCCTCGCGCCGCGCTGCCAGGCCATGCGGCGCCTTCCGGCTGCCGGGCGGCCCGTGAGCGGGAGCGTCGTCGAGTGTCGCGGTGAAGTCGGGCAGCCGCGCCGGCCGAGGTCACCACCCGGCTGTAGGACGGGTCCAGACCTGGGGCTGAGCGCAGCGCCTTTGCTCGTACTCGGCTCCGCGGCACCTGTGCCCCGCCTCCGGCCGGAGGCGGGGCACTTTGCTGCGCAGGGCACACATCGGTGCGAACGTCCTGTGAACGATCTACGCCAGAGGCCCGCATTCGGGGGCATCCGGGTCAGGATTGGTCTTGACCAAGGGGGTGTGCCGCCTTATGGTCGCAGAGATAGTGCAGGAACCTTTAATAAACAAGGGCGCGGAAAACCGCCGCGGGACACGGCGATTGCGGAGGATCAGGGTGGGGACCACGCAGCTGGAATCGGTGCCGGAGCCGAAGTACTGGCATCTCAAGACCGTGATCGGCGAGGCGCTCGACTCCGACTTCGCGGTCGGCGAGATCCTGCCCAACGAGCGCGAACTGGCCGCGCGCTTCGGCGTCGCCCGGGCGACGCTCCGCCAGGCCCTTGAACAGCTGGAGCTGGAAGGCCGCCTGCAGCGGCGCCGCGGTGTCGGTACGACTGTCGCCCCGCCGCGCGTCGGCGTGGACGTCTCCACGACGCAGCAGGTCTGGCCGGGCGTCGGCGAGGAGACCTGGCAGTCCATGGACTCCGCCCTCGCCACCGTCCCCGCGTCCGTAGCCCGGCTCCTGGAGCTCGCCCCCGACGAGGAGGTGCACATCGTGCGCCGCCTGCGCGTCACGCAGGGCCAGCCGGTCGCCGCCGAGCTGCTGTACGTGCCGGCCGGCTCGGTCCCCGAACTGACCGCGATCGACACCCCGTCCGGCCCGGCCCGCGCCCGCAGCGTCCTGCGCGAGCTCCAGCGCCTCGCCCTCGACGGCCAGGACCGCGCCGTCGAACTCGGCTCGGCCCGCGTGGACGACGCCAAGGAACTGGACCGCCTCCCGGGCGCCCCGGTTCTCGTCGTCACGACCCGCTACCTCTCCGAGGGCCGCACGGCCGCGGTCTCCGTCGCCACGTACCGCGCCGACACGTGCCGGCTGACGTTCGGCGACTCGGGCGACCTGGTGATGGCCTCCTGACGGCCCCCCACCGGCCCCCACGTAACCCGACCGAGCCCGACGGGCCTGCCACGGCAGCCCGGCCGGGCTCGTCGCGTTTCGGCGCGGGATCGGTGACCAGACCCACGTAGCAGCCGCGGGCACACCGCGAGGGCGGCCGCACGCCGCCGCCCCCACTGCCGGCGGGCTGCCCAGTTCCGTCAGGCGGCCGCCGGTCAGGTTCGTGCGGCTTCGCGAGTCGGCGTCGCCGCGCGCAGCGGAGACCGGGGCGGCGGCAGCGGGGCTCGTCGCGTTCAGCGCCGACGCGGGCCCATCCGGTGGCCCCGGGCGCGCCGCACGCCGGCCGGCGCCCAAGGCCCGCCCAGCGACCGGGCACACCGCGAGGGCGCCGCCGCCCCCTGCCGACGGGCTCCCGGGCGCCGCGTACGGTGCCGCAGCCGGCGGGCGAGTTCGTGCCGCGCGGCTTGCCCGGGCGCCGCGCCACCCCCAGTAGCCGTTCGGACTACGGCCGCGCGGGCTGCCTACGCGCCGCGCGGTGGCCGTTCCGGCGACGGGCCGTTTCGTGCCGCCTCGCGAAGCGGCGACACGAGCACGCGCTCGCCGCGTCGCGCGCGGTCACGGTCACCCGGCCGTCCCGCCGCGCACGCCCTCGCCCTCAGCGGCGGGCCGTCGCCGTGCCCTCCACCGCGAAGAGCTGTTCCTCCACGTGGTCCAGCGCCAGGCGCAGCGCGCCCGTGCCCACCGCCGCCTCGCCCAGGAGTGACAGGACCACGCGCGGTGGGCGGAGGCAGAAGCGGGCCAGTTCGTCACGGAGGGGTTGGAGGACGCCGTCCAGGCCCGCCGCCCAGCCGCCGATCACGACCAGTTCCGGGTCCAGCGCGAGGACCAGCGCCGCCACGTCGTGGACCAGGCGCTGGGTGAAGCGTTCCACCGCCGCCTCCGCGCGCGCGTCACCCCCGCGCGCCAGCGCGAAGACCTCGGCCACCGCCTGCTCGTCCAGCGGATGGAGCGGCTCGTCCGTGGTCGACAGCAGGTGTTCCGGGGTGACCCCGCGGCCCAGGAGATGCAGCGCGCCGATCTCGCCCGCCGCACCGCCGTACCCGCGGTGCAGACGCCCCCCGATCAGGGACCCCGCGCCCGGGCTCAGCCCTGCCAGCACGAAGACGATGTCGTCGGAGTCGGTCGCCGCACCCTTCCAGTGCTCCGCGACCGCCGCCGCGTTCGCGTCGTTCTCCACGAGCACCGGGCACTTGAACGAGCGCCGCAGTCGCTCCCCGAGCGCCAGACCCGTCCAGCCGGGCAGCGCCGTGCCGAGCCGCACCCGGCCGTCCGCCTCGACGATCCCGGGCGTGCCGACGCCGACCGCCCGCAGGTTCGACCGGGGCACCCCGGCCCTGCGCAGCACGTCCGCGACGACCGTCCGGACCCGTTCGAGGCGCTCGTCCTCGGGCGCCGTCTCGGAGACCTCACGGGAACCCGCGCCGATGATCCGGCCGTCCAGGCCCGAGAGCAGCGCGGCGACCCGGTGCGGGCCGATCTCGATGCCAAGCAGATGCCCGGCCTCCGCGCGGAAGCGGAACCTCCGGGCCGGCCGGCCCTGTCGCCTCGCCTCACCCTCCTCGGGCGCCACCTCGACGACCAGACCTCCGACGATGAGCCCTTCGACGACACCCTCGACGGTCGGCCGGGACAGCCCGGTGATCCGCGTCAGGTCCGTGAGCGTGAGCGCGTCGGCGCCCCGCAGAGCATGGAGTACCACCGCGGAATTGATCCGCCGCAGCAGCGACGGATCCCCGCCGGTCAGCCGCCCCACCGTGTGTCCTTCCAGCTCGTGCGCATGTCTGCCGGATGTTACTCAATGGACAGGGGCGCGGCGAGGGCCGCCAGGTACCGGGACGATCACGTCATCGCGGCGGGGCCGCCGACGCGTCCGGCCGCCGGTCCGGCACCCCCGCCGCCTCGCGCAGCCGCCCGAACTCCTCGGCCATCGACTCCACCGTCCAATGCGCGTTCAGGCCACTCGGGTTGGGCAGCGCCCAGATCCGCGTCCCGCCGATCGTGCGCTCCTGCGGCCCGATCACCGCCCGCCGCTCCCCGAACGCCGTCCGGTACGCCGTGATGCCGACCACCGCCAGCCACCTGGGCCGCAGCCGCTCCACGCGCGCGGTGAGCAGCCGGCCGCCCTCCCGGAACTCCTCGTCGCTCAGCTCGTCGGCCCGCGCCGTCGCCCGCGCGACCACGTTCGTGATGCCGAGACCGTACGCGAGCAACTCCTGCTGCTCCGAGGGCTTCAGCAGCCGAGGGGTGAAACCGGAACGTTCGAGCACCGGCCAGAAGCGGTTGCCGGGGCGCGCGAAGTGGTGGCCCGTCGCGGCCGACATCAGACCGGGGTTGATCCCGCAGAAGAGGACCGAAAGGCCGCCCGCGACCACGTCGGGGATGACGCGGTCGCGGGCGGCCCGGAGCTCCTGCGGGGTGAACCGGGTCAGAGGATCGACCCGGGGGTGTACCCGGCGGCCTCCGGGTGCTGCTTGGCGATCTCCTCGATACGGGAGACCACGGCGGCGACCTGGTCGGCGGCGGCACCGGTGAACGACAGCTTGTCCGCCATCAGCGCGTCGAGCTGCTCGCGGTCCAGCGGGATCCGCTCGTCGGCGGCCAGCTTGTCGAGCAGCTCGTTGCGCTCGGCGCCCTGCTCGCGCATCGCGAGGGCGGAGGCGACGGCGTTCTCCTTGATGGCCTCGTGGGCGATCTCCCGGCCGACACCGGCGCGGACCGCGCCCATGAGCACCTTCGTGGTGGCCAGGAACGGCAGGTACCGGTCCAGCTCGCGGGCGACGACCGCCGGGAACGCGCCGAACTCGTCCAGCACGGTCAGGAAGGTCTCGAGCAGGCCGTCGAGCGCGAAGAACGCGTCCGGCAGCGCGACCCGGCGGACCACCGAGCACGACACGTCGCCCTCGTTCCACTGGTCGCCCGCCAGCTCGCCGGTCATCGACGCGTAGCCGCGCAGGATGACCATGAGGCCGTTGACGCGCTCGCAGGAACGGGTGTTCATCTTGTGCGGCATCGCGGACGAGCCGACCTGACCGGGCTTGAAGCCCTCGGTGACCAGCTCGTGGCCGGCCATCAGCCGGATCGTCTTGGCGACCGAGGACGGCGCTGCGGCCAGCTGCACCAGCGCGGTGACCACGTCGTAGTCGAGCGAGCGCGGGTAGACCTGGCCGACCGAGGTGAAGGCGTGGGCGAAGCCGAGGTGACCGGCGATCCGGTTCTCGAGGTCGGCCAGCTTCTCGGCGTCGCCGCCGAGCAGGTCGAGCATGTCCTGGGCCGTACCGACCGGGCCCTTGATGCCGCGCAGCGGGTAGCGGGCGAGCAGCTCCTCAAGACGGCCGTACGCGACGAGCAGTTCGTCGGCGGCCGTGGCGAAGCGCTTGCCGAGGGTGGTGGCCTGGGCGGCGACGTTGTGCGAGCGGCCGGCCATGACCAGCTCGGCGTACTCGCCGGACAGCTTGCCGAGGCGGGCGAGGACGGCGACCGTACGGTCGCGCATCAGCTCCAGGGAGAGCCGGATCTGCAGCTGCTCGACGTTCTCGGTGAGGTCGCGCGAGGTCATGCCCTTGTGGACGTGCTCGTGACCGGCGAGGGCGTTGAACTCCTCGATCCGGGCCTTCACATCGTGCCGGGTGACCTTCTCGCGCTCGGCGATCGAGCCGAGGTCGACCTGGTCGAGCACGCGCTCGTAGTCGGCGAGGGCGGCGTCCGGAACCTCGATCCCGAGGTCCTTCTGGGCACGCAGGACGGCGAGCCACAGCCGGCGCTCCAGCTTCACCTTCTGCTCGGGGGACCAGAGGACGGCGAGCTCCGCGGAGGCGTAGCGGCCGGCCAGGACGTTGGGGATACGGGGCTTCGCAGTCACAGCAGTCACGTGGACAGATTCTACTGGCGGTTTCTGCAGGCCAGCGCCACGGCCCGGTTCGTCTCTTGCTACGAGACGCCCGTCACGCGCGCGTGACGCCGACTACACCGTCGGCGGCTCGTACGGCTCGTACGCCAGCAGCTCCGGGCGCTTCGCCGGGCGGCCGTCGCCCGAGGAGCGGCCGGTCAGGCGGCGGCCGATCCACGGGCCGAGGTGCTCCTTGGCGAAGCGGGCGTCCCCGAGGCGGCGGTTCAGCCAGCTCGGCGGGAGCGTCGGCGGCAGCGGCGTCCGCCAGTCGTACTCCGTCTCCAGGCCCAGGGCCTGCCAGACGGCCTCGGCGACCCGCCGGTGCCCCTCGTCGGTCAGATGGAGCCGGTCGACGTCCCACATGCGAGGGTCGCCGAGCGCGGGCGCCCCGTACAGGTCGACCACCAGGGCGCCGTGGCGGGCGGCGAGCTCGTCGACGTACTCGAAGAGCTCCTCCATGCGCGGCCGGAAGCGCTTCATGACGGGGCCGTTGCGGCCCGGACTGCGCATCAGGACCAGCTGCCCGCAGGAGGGCGCCAGCTTCTCGACGGCCTCGGTGAGCAGGCCGCGTACCCGCCCCATGTCGACCTTCGGCCGCAGGGTGTCGTTCAGGCCGCCGACCAGGGTGACCACGTCCGCCTTCATCGCGGCCGCCACGTCCACCTGCTCCTCGACGATCTGGCCGATGAGCTTGCCCCGTACCGCGAGGTTCGCGTACCGGAAGTCGGGGGCGCGGGCGGCGAGGCGGGCCGCGAGGAGGTCGGCCCATCCCCGGTACGTACCATCGGGCAGTCGGTCGGACATACCCTCGGTGAAGCTGTCGCCGAGGGCGACCAGACTGGTGTAGGTGGCATTCATCTCCATGGCGGGAGCGATCATACCGTGCGGTATGCGGGCCCTCCGCCGGAGCCCGGGAGGGGAGACTGTGAGCGACGCGCTCCTGAACACGCTGGCCGAGGCGCTGGCCGAGCTGGTGACGGTCGTCGAGACCAGCGACGAGGACACCCTCGACCCCGACACGGCCGTGAAGTGGCTGGAGAGCACGGCGCACCTGCTCGGCAGACTCCCCGCCGCCGACCGCCGCACCCTCGACGGGCTGTTCCGGGATGCCGCCCTCCGGCAGCCGCCCGGCCCCTGGCGCGAGGAGTTGGGCCGGGTCTCCGAGGGGCTCGGCCTCACCCGGGGCGCGCACGAGCGGTACTGCGACGAGGTCGAGGACCATGTCCGGCGCTTCGTGGCGACCGTCCGGGACGCCGACCCCGCCACCCTCGTCCCCACCTGCCCCGGCTGGACCCTCGCCGACCTGGTCCGGCACCACGGGACCAGCCACCGCTGGATGGACCACCTGGTACGGACGAAGGCCACCGCCCGCGTCCGGTCCGGCGACGTCGAGCTGGACCTGCCGGACGCCCCCGAGGCGTACCCCGCCTGGCTGGAACGCTCCGCCGCGGCCGCCCTGGAGACCCTGCGCGCCGCCGACCCGGACGCCCCGATGTGGTCCCTGGGCCCCGACCCGCACGTCCGCTTCTTCCCGCGCCGCCTGCTCCACGAGGCCGTCGTCCACCTCGCCGACGCCGAACTCGCCCTCGGGCTGACGCCCCGGGTGGAGCCCGCCACAGCGGCCGACGGCATCGACGAGTTCCTGGAGAACCTGCCGTATGTCGCCTGGGTCGCCGAACCGGTCGCCCAGCTCGACCTCGACGGCGCCAGGCTCCGGCTGAGCGCCCTCGACACCGGCGTGACCTGGACGCTGGCCTTCGGCGGCGGCGGCTTCACCTGGCAGCGCCGGGCCGAGGGCCCCGCCAGCACGACCGTCGAGGCGTCCACCGGCGACCTGCTCCTGCTGCTGTACGGACGCGTCCCGGCGGACGACCCCCGCTACACGCTCACCGGAGACCTCGCGCTCCTGGACGACTGGTGCGCCGCCACGGCTTTCTGAGGGCGCGGATCCCTCTCTGCGGGCGCGGATCCTCTCCGAAGGCGAGGCAAGGACGGGGCCCCGGGGCGCGAAGTGCGCCCCGGGGCCCCGGTCATCCCGCGTGCTACATCGCCGGCCGTCCGACCAGCTCCCGCAGCACGTCCTCCATCGTGACCAGGCCGGTCAGCTTGCCGTCCTCGTCCAGGACCGCCGCCAGGTGCGTACGGCTGCGGCGCATCGCCGTCAGGACGTCGTCCATCGGCGTGGCCGCCCGGACGCGGGCGATCGGCCGCATCGCGGAGACCGGGAAGGGCAGGTCCCTGCGCGTCACGTCCAGGGCGTCCTTCACATGGAGGTAGCCCAGGATCCCTTGGCCCGCGTCGACCACCGGGAAGCGCGAGAAGCCCGACTCGGCGGAGAGCGCCTCCAGCTCCTCCGGCGTCGTCCCGACCGCCGCGTACACGACCTTCTCGACCGGCATGACGACGTCCCGGACCGGTCGCCGCCCCAGCTCAAGGGCGTCGTGCAGGCGCTCCGTCGCACGGTCGTCCAAGAGACCCGCGACGCCCGCGTCGGTCACCATCCGGGCCAGCTCGTCGTCCGAGAACGTCGCCGAGACCTCGTCCTTCACCTCCACCCGCAACAGCTTCAGCAGCGCGTTGGCGAAGGCGTTGATGGTGAAGATCACCGGGCGCAGCGCCCGGGTGATCGCCACCAGCGGCGGGCCGAGGGCCAGCGCGGTACGCGTCGGCTCCGCCAGGGCGATGTTCTTCGGGACCATCTCGCCGAGCAGCATGTGCAGATAG
The DNA here is from genome assembly GCF_032436795.1 of Streptomyces sp. P9(2023). Lineage (NCBI taxonomy): Bacteria > Bacillati > Actinomycetota > Actinomycetes > Kitasatosporales > Streptomycetaceae > Streptomyces > Streptomyces sp. P9(2023). Next base: position 480,637 of record NZ_JAUPWM010000002.1, on the reverse strand, counting down.
GTCGCCAGGGCCAGTGCGATCACGAACGAGAACGGGTACACCAGGCCGTGCGGCACGCCCACCGCGTCGAAGACCGGTTCGAGCAGATGCGCGATGGCGGGCTCGGCGACGATGCCGAGCACCAGGGTGGACAGCGTGATGCCGAGCTGGGCGGCGGCGAGCAGCGCCGAGACGTGTTCGAGGCCCCAGATGACGCTGCGCGCCCGCCGGTCCCCGGACTCGGCCGCGGGCTCGATCTGACTGCGGCGTACGGAGATCATGGCGAACTCCGCGCCGACGAAGAAGGCGTTCACGACCAGCGTCAGCAGGCCGATCAGCAACTGGATCGCGGTCATCGGCCGGCCTCCCCGCTGGTACCGGACTCCTGGACCGGTGGCACGTGCATCAGCACCCGCGCGGCCCGGCGCCCGGAGGCGTCCACGACGTCGAGCTGCCAGTCGGCGAGCTCCACGCGGTCGCCGACCGAGGGGATCCGCCCCAGTCCGTGGGCGATGACACCGGCCAGCGTCTCGTACGGTCCGTCCGGGACGCGCAGGCCGATCGCCTCCAGCTGGTCGGTGCGGGCGGCGCCGTCGGCGGACCAGAGCTCGCGCCCGTCCGCGTCCAGGCCGGCCCGTGCCAGGTCGGGGGTCTCGTGCGGGTCGTGCTCGTCGCGCACCTCGCCGACGACCTCCTCGACGATGTCCTCCAGCGTCGCGACGCCGGCCGTGCCGCCGTACTCGTCGATGACGACGGCCATGGTCTGCTTGCCGGACAGTCGGTCCAGGAGCCGGTCCACGGTCAGCGTCTCCGGGACGAGCAGGGGCTCGCGCAGCATGTCCCCGATGCGCCGCAGGCGCCGCTCGTCGGCCGGTATGGCCAGGACGTCCTTGATGTGGGCGATCCCCACCACCGAGTCGAGGCTGCCGCGGTAGACCGGGAAGCGGGACAGGCCGGTCGCGCGGGTCGCGTTGGCGACGTCCTCCGCGGTGGCCTGCACCTCCAGGGCGGTGACCTGGACCCGCGGGGTCATCACGTTCTCCGCGGTCAGTTCGGCCAGGTTGAGGGTCCGGACGAACAGCTCGGCGGTGTCCGCCTCCAGGGCGCCCTCCTTGGCGGAGTGGCGGGCCAGCGCCACCAGCTCCTTCGGGGAGCGGGCCGAGGCCAGCTCCTCCGTCGGCTCCATGCCGAGCCGGCGCACGCTCCGGTTCGCGGTGCTGTTGAGATGGCTGATCAGCGGTTTGAACGCGGCGGTGAAGATCCGCATGGGGGTCGCCACCCGCTTGGCGATGGCCAGCGGCGTGGAGATGGCCCAGTTCTTGGGGACCAGCTCGCCGACGACCATCAGGACGACGGTCGACAGGGCGGTGCCGAGGACGAGGGCCACCGAGGACGCGACCGACGGCGACAGGCCGAGGTCCTCGACCGGGCCGCGGATCAGCGCGGCGATGGAGGGCTCGGCGAGCATGCCGACGATCAGGTTGGTGACCGTGATGCCCAGTTGGGCACCGGAGAGCTGGAAGGTGAGCGACTTCACGGCCTTGAGGGCGCTCGCCGCGCCCCGCTCGCCCCGCTCCACCGCCCGCTCCAGCTCGGATCGCTCGACAGTGGTCAGCGAGAACTCGGCCGCGACGAAGGCACCGCACGTGAGCGCGAGCAACAGCGCCACCGCGAGCAGAAGCACTTCGATCATCGGTTCACCTCCATTCCATGATCAGCCACGGAGGGAGGGATCGCTCGGTCTGCGCGAGGGTCGGTACTAGGAGGCTCGCCCATGGGCGGACGCTCACACCTTTCGGTCGTACGGGGGTGGAACCACCCATGGTAAAGGAGGGGCAAAGCGGCTCAGTCGCGCGGGGAGTCCAGCGGCTTCACCCAGCGGGTCCACTGCTCCTCGGGTCCGTACGCGGCGGCCCGCCAGGCGCGCTGACCGAGTTCGTTCCGGTCGAGGACCATCGCGTCCGCGCGCCGCCCGCCGAGCCGTACGAAACGTTTCTCCGCCGCCGTGAGCAGCGCTCCGCCGACGCCCCGGCGGCGGTGGCCGGGGTGCACGGCGAGCCGGTAGAGGTGGCAGCGCCACCCGTCGAAGCCGGCGATCACCGTGCCGACGAGCTCGCCGTCGCGCTCGGCCAGGATGAGGGCCTCGGGGTCACGGCCGACGAGCCGCTCGATCCCGTCGCGGTCGTCGCTGATGCTCGTGCCCTCGGCGGCGACCTTCCAGAAGGCGAGGACGGCGTCGAGGTCGGCCGGTACGGCGGCCCGGATGTGCGGTTCGGTCATGACCGGAATCCCACCACCGGCCAGGCCGTCCGTCGACCGCGTTTCGGTATGCGGAACGGCTTCGGCCGCGGAGCGACGGACGTCCAGGCCCGCCCGTACGGGGCAGGCCTGGACGTCACAGGCTTCGGGCGACTCAGACGAGGTCGAAGCGGTCCAGCTCCATGACCTTGGTCCACGCGGCGACGAAGTCCTTGACGAACTTCTCCTTCGCGTCGTCGCTCGCGTACACCTCGGCGAGCGCGCGCAGCTCGGAGTTCGAGCCGAAGACGAGGTCGGCGCGGGTGCCGGTCCACTTGACCGCGCCGGTCGCCGCGTCGCGGCCCTCGAACTCGTCCTGCGCCGAGGACGTCGACTTCCACGTCGTGCCGAAGTCCAGCAGGTTGACGAAGAAGTCGTTGGACAGCGTGCCCGGCTTGTTCGTCAGGACACCGTGCTTGGACTTGCCGTGGTTGGCGCCCAGGACGCGCAGACCACCGACGAGGACCGTCAGCTCGGGCGCGCTGAGGGTCAGCAGGTTCGCCTTGTCGAGCAGCAGGTACTCGGCCGGCAGGCGGTTGCCCTTGCCGACGTAGTTGCGGAAGCCGTCGGAGGCCGGCTCGAGCGCGGCGAAGGACTCGACGTCCGTCTGCTCCTGCGCGGCGTCGACACGGCCCGGCGTGAACGCCACCTCGACGTCGAAGCCGCCGTCCTTGGCAGCCTGCTCGACGGCCGCGGAGCCCGCGAGGACGATCAGGTCGGCCAGCGAGACCTTCCTGGCGCCCGCCGCGTTGAAGGACTCCTGGATGGATTCGAGCGTACGGAGGACCTGGGCCAGCTCGTCCGGGTTGTTGACCTCCCAGTTGCGCTGCGGCTCCAGGCGGATACGGCCGCCGTTGGCGCCACCGCGCTTGTCGCTGCCCCGGAAGGAGGAGGCGGCGGCCCAGGCGGCGGAGACCAGCTGCGAGACCGTGAGGTCCGAGCCGAGGATCTGCCCCTTGAGGGAGGCGATGTCGGCGGCGTCGATCAGCTCGCCCTCGCGCGCCGGCAGCGGGTCCTGCCAGAGCAGCTCCTCCGCGGGGACCTCCGGGCCGAGGTAGCGGACGACAGGGCCCAGGTCACGGTGCGTGAGCTTGTACCAGGCGCGGGCGAAGGCGTCCGCGAACTCCTCCGGGTTCTCGTAGAAGCGCCGGGAAATCTGCTCGTAGACCGGGTCGAAGCGGAGCGACAGGTCGGTGGTGAGCATCGTCGGGAGGTGCTTCTTCGAGGCGTCGTACGCGTCGGGGATGATCGCCTCGGCGTTCTTCGCCACCCACTGGTTCGCGCCGGCCGGGCTCTGCGTGAGCTCGTACTCGTACTCGAAGAGGTGCTTGAAGAAGTCGTGGCCCCACTGCGCGGGCGTGGTGGTCCAGGTGACCTCCAGGCCGCTGGTGATCGCGTCCGCGCCCTTGCCGGTGTTGTAGGTGCTCGCCCAGCCCAGGCCCTGCGCCTCCATCGGGGCGGCCTCGGGGTCGTCGCCGACGCTCTCCGCCGGGCCCGCGCCGTGGGCCTTGCCGAAGGTGTGGCCACCGGCGATGAGGGCGACGGTCTCCTCGTCGTTCATCGCCATCCGGCGGAAGGTCTCGCGGATGTCGCGGGCCGCGGCGATCGGGTCCGGGTTGCCGTTGGGGCCCTCCGGGTTGACGTAGATGAGGCCCATCTGGACCGCGCCGAGCGGGTTCTCCAGCTCGCGGTCACCCGTGTAGCGCTCGTCGCCGAGCCAGGTGGTCTCGGGGCCCCAGTAGACGTCCTCGTCCGCCTCCCACACGTCGGCACGTCCGCCGGCGAAGCCGAAGGTCTTGAAGCCCATCGTCTCCAGGGCCACGTTGCCGGTGAGGATCATGAGGTCGGCCCAGGAGATGGACTGGCCGTACTTCTGCTTGACCGGCCACAGCAGGCGGCGGGCCTTGTCGAGGTTGCCGTTGTCCGGCCAGCTGTTCAGCGGCGCGAAGCGCTGCTGGCCGGCGCCGGCGCCACCGCGGCCGTCGCTGATGCGGTACGTACCGGCGGAGTGCCAGGCCATCCGGATCATCAGCGGGCCGTAGTTGCCGAAGTCGGCCGGCCACCAGTCCTGCGAGGTGGTGAGCACCTCGGCGATGTCCCGCTTCACGGCCGGGAGGTCGAGCGCGCTGAACGTCTCGGCGTAGTCGAACTCCTCACCCAGCGGGTTCGCCACGGCGGGATTCTTGGCGAGGATCTTCAGATTGAGCCGATCCGGCCACCACTGACGGTTGCCGCCGCCCTGGGTCGGGTGCGCGGCACGGCCGTGCGCGACCGGGCAGCCGCCACTCGAGTCCTCCGGTACGGGGTCGGTGACGATGGCGTCGTGGTTCTCGGACATGGGAATCCTTCCGGACGGGGCGGATCGCGGTGCTCAGCCTGGGCGGCGGCCCGGGAGGGTGGTGGTGCCACCCGATCGGAGCCATGTTGTCCCTTGGCTATTGCCGGAAGCGATCCTACAATGGACAGAGTCCAAGTCAAGAAGCGCGCCAACCCGCTGTCCGTTCGGAATCCCTGGCGTCCCTTGGCGGACGCCGTGTGTCCCGCCGAAGTCCAAGCTGAATGGGTGAACCGATATGAGCGACCTGCTGGAGCGACTGCGTGGGCGTGGCTGGCGGATGACCTCCCAGCGGCGTGTCGTGGCCGAGGTCCTCGACGGTGACCATGTCCACCTCACGGCCGACGAGGTGCACGTCCGCGCGGCCGAACGGCTGCCGGAAATCTCGCGCGCGACCGTCTACAACACCCTGGGCGAGCTGGTCTCCCTCGGTGAGGTCATCGAGGTCTCCACCGACGGCCGGGCCAAGCGCTACGACCCCAACGCGCACCACCCGCACCAGCACCTGGTGTGCTCCGGCTGCGGCACCATCCGTGACGTCCACCCGGCGGGTGACCCGCTCGCCGACCTGCCGGCGGGGGAGCGCTTCGGCTTCACGGTGTCGGCGGCCGAGGTCACGTACCGGGGGGTCTGCCCGTCCTGCGCGTGACGGAGCACTTGCCGGTGCTAGCGCGGCGGCGCTAGCGTGGTCGTGTGGCCAAGACCCAGCTGAACGTCCGCGTGGACGAGACGACCGCCGACACCGCGCGCCGGCGGGCCCAGCAGCGCGGCGTGAGCGTCAACCGGTACATCGAGGAACTCGTCCAGCAGGACGCGGGTGAGTCGGGGCGCGCCTTCGTCGAGGCGGCGGCCGACTTCATGAAGCAGTACGAGTCGGTGTTCGCCGAGGAGTTCGGCACGGAGTCCGGCACGGAGCGTGGCCGTACCGCATGAGCGTCACGGTCGACCTCTCCTGGCTGCTCATGGTGGCCGAACACCAGACGCCCGGCGATCCCCAGGTCACCGACTGGGGCGCGCTCGTCGCCGCCGTCGGCCGGCACGACGCCGAGATCTTCGGCGTGCCGGTGTACGGGGACCCGCACGCGCGCGCCGCCGCCCTGCTCCAACTCCTGCTGCACGTACCGGCCCTGGAGCACTCCAACGCCATGTTCGCCACGGCCGTCGCCTACGGCTATCTCGTCGCGAGCGGCCTGAAGGTCGTCACCTCGCCGGAACAGGTCAGGGATCTGGCCCGACTGGTGAAGAAGGGCGAGGCGGACGTCCGGATCATCGCCGACGAACTGCGCCAGTGGAGCCACTGAGCCGTCCGCCCGTCGAGGTTCAGAGGCGTCGCGCCGTGCCCAGCACGCAGTACGACGACGGGAGTCGGGGACCGTTCTCCGGGACCGTGAGCCGGCGGAACGTGACGGGTTCAAAGCCCGCCGCCTCGATCGCCGCGAGCGGATCACGGGCCGTGTGGCAGCCGCCGAACAGCAGCGGCCATACCGTACGGTCCAGGGCCCGCTGCGTCCGGGCCATCCCCGGCGAAGGGGCCAACCCGTGTTCGAAGAACCGGAGTTCGGCGCCCGGCCGCAGCACCCGGTGCATCTCGGCAAGCGCCCGCGGAAGGTCCCGTACCGTGCACAGCACAAGCGAGGCGACCGCCGCGTCGAAGGCTTCGCTCTTCACCGGCAGCGCCTCCGCCGCGCCCGGCACGACGTCCACCGGCACCTCGGCGCGCAGGGCGGCGTCGGCGGCCAACTGGCGCAGATGGCGCTCCGGTTCGATCGCCACGACCTCGGACACCGCCCCGGGGTAGTACGCGAAGTTCAGCCCGTTCCCCGCGCCGATCTCGATGACCCGGCCGGACACGCCGGACAACAGCTCCGCACGCAGGGCGCCGACGCCGCCCTTCGTGTCGGCGGAGACGCTGAACCGGGCGTAGAAGCGGGCGAACAGCGGATGGTGGACGGCGTCCCGGGGGACCCGGGCGGTACGTGATGACATCGGGACCTCCTCCGACGCGCGGACGGGGTGATTCTGCCCCGTTCCGCCCCGTTCAGCCCGCCACGAAGCAGAACTCGTTGCCCTCGGGGTCGTGCATCACCTGAAAGTCCCCCTGCTCGTCGGTGACCAGCCCACCGGACCGGGTGGCCCCGAGCGGGATCGCCTCGTCCGCCGCCCCGCTCACGTCGGCCACGTGCAGATCCAGATGGAGACGGTTCTTCACGACCTTGCCCTCGGGCACCTGCTGGAAGGCGATCCGGGCGAATCCGGGCGGCTCGAGGTACGACCAGTCGGGGCCGCGGTCGACCGGGGTGCCGCCGAGGAGCTCGGCCCAGAACCGCACCAGACCGGCCGGATCACCGCAATCGAAGACGATCTCCGAAACCTGTGCGCGCATGGGACCAGCCTACGGAGGTCAGAGCGACCCGGCGTGCCAGACCCCGCCGAGCGCCGGCGCGAGCCAGCGGGGCGCGCGCTCCCGGAAGGCGGCCGGGTCGAGCCCGCCGGCCCCTTCCGGTACGGCTCCGAGGAGCGGCGCCCCGGCCATCTCCGCCAGCTCGTCCAGGTTGCAGCGCGAGGCCAGGTCCGGCTCCGCGGGCCAGCTGCCGACGACCACGCCGAGCTGCTCGATGGAGCGCGCCGCCAGGGCCTCGGCGGTGAGCGCCGTCGCGTTGAGCGTGCCGAGCCCGGCGGGCGCCACCACCAGGACCGGGGCGCCGAGGAGCCGGGCCGCGTCGGCGAGCGTGCCGCCCTCGTGGTCGAAGCGGACCAGGAGCCCGCCCGCGCCCTCCACGAGGACCAGGTCGTGCTCGGTGGCCAGCTTCTCGGCCGCCTCGGAGACCTCGCGGGGTCCTACCGGCACCATCCCGGCCCGCCGGGCCGCCGTCGCGGGCGCCAACGGTTCGGGGAACCGGCCCAGTTCGGCCGAGGTCGCGGCCCCGGAGAGCCGTACGACCTCGTCCGCGTCGCCCCGCTCGCCCGGCGCGAGCCCGGTCTGCGCGGGCTTGAGCACGGCCACGGACCGCCCCTGCCCGGTGGCCACGGCGGCCAGCGCGGCGGTGACGATCGTCTTCCCGATCTCCGTCCCCGTACCGCTGACGACGATGACGCTCATGTGGTGTGCAGTCCTCTCTGACATGGATCGTGGCCGTGCTTCCCGGCCGACGGCCGGGCCCGATTGCCGCTCGCCGGCGTGTCGCCGGTGCCGGCCCGTCGGGCGCCGCGCTCGCCCCGCGACGCCGCCTCGTGCCCGTACCCGCCGGGGGAGCGGGTGCCTCTCCGGCAGGCGGCCGGCCGTCGGGCCCCGCCGCCGGCCGGGCCCGAACGGCCGCTCGCCGGCGTGCCGGCTGGTGCCGGGCCGTAGGGCGCCGGGCTCGCGCCGCGACGCCTCGTGCCCGTACCCGCCGGGGGAGCGGGTGCCCCTCCGGCAGGGCGGGCGGCCAAGGGTGTCAGGCCGCCGCCGCGGCCGCCACGACCGCCGCGCAGATCCGGGCCACGTCCTCGTCGCCCGTCACGAACGGCGGCATCGTGTAGATCAGGTCGCGGAACGGGCGAAGCCAGACGCCCGCCCGGACCGCCGCCTCCGTGGCCGCGGCCATGTCGATCTCGTGGTCGAGCTGGACGACGCCGATCGCGCCGAGGACCCGTACGTCACGGACCCCCGGTACCTCCGTCGCCGCCGCGAGGCCCGTGCGCAGGCCCGCCTCGATCCGCTTGACCTCCACCGCCCAGTCCTGGGACAGGAGCAGGTCGATCGAGGCGCAGGCCACGGCCGAGGCCAGCGGGTTGCCCATGAACGTCGGGCCGTGCGCGAGCACCGGGACCTCGCCCCGCGAGATCCCCTCCGCCACCCGCGAGGTGCACAGCGTCGCCGCCATCGACAGATAGCCGCCGGTCAGCGCCTTGCCCACGCACATCACATCGGGCGAGACGCCCGCCTGGTCGGCCGCGAACAGCGTGCCCGTACGACCGAAGCCCGTCGCGATCTCGTCGAACACGAGCAGCACGTCGTGCGCGTCGCACGCCTCGCGCAGCACCCGCAGGTACTCGGGCGAGTGGAACCGCATGCCGCCCGCGCCCTGCACCACCGGCTCCACGATCACCGCGGCCAGCTCGTCCGCGTGCCGACCGATCAGCTCCCGCAGATGCTCCGCGTACGACTCCTCGTACGTGACCGGCGGCGGGTCGGCGAAGAAGTGCTTCGGCAGCGCACCCGACCACAGCTCGTGCATCCCGCCCTCCGGGTCGCACACCGCCATCGGCTGCCAGGTGTCCCCGTGGTAGCCGCCGCGCCAGGTCAGCAGGCGTCGCTTCGCCGGCCGGCCCACCGAACGCCAGTGCTGCAGGCACATCTTGATCGCGACCTCGACGGCCACCGAACCGGAGTCGCTCAGGAACACGTGCTGGAGCGGCTCGGGGGTGATCTCCACCAGCCGGGTGGCGAGCCGGACGGCGGGCTCGTGGGTCAGCCCGCCGAACATGACGTGGCTCATCCGGTCCAGCTGGCCGCGCGCCGCCTCGTTGAGCACCGGGTGGTTGTAGCCGTGGATCGCGGACCACCACGAGGACATGCCGTCGATCAACTCGGCCTGGCCGTGGGCCGGTTCGGCCAGCCGGAGCCGTACCCCGGACGCGGACGCGACGACCAGCGGATCCGTACGGCCCGGCATGGGGCCGTACGGATGCCAGACGTGCGCCCGGTCCAGGGCCAGCAGTTCCTCGTTACGCATTCGGCGCGAGGTCCGTTCCGGTGCCACGACGGCGCACGGCCACCAGGTCGGTGCGGGCGCCCGACGCGTCGGCCGACACCTGCGCCGGCACGTCCGCCTCCGCCGCTACGGGCTCCGCCCCGACGGGCCCCGACGCGTGACCGCCGCACGGACCGCAGCCGCCGCCCGCCTCGGCGTGCGAACCGCAGCCCGCCGACGCCGCCGAGCCGCACCCACCGGCCGCGACCGCACCCGCACCCGTACCCGCACCCGCCGCCGCGAGCGCGTCCGCGCGGTGCGCGGGCAGCGTGGTCGTCCCCGCGCTCTCCACTTCGAAGCCCGCGTCCGCGATCATGTCCAGGTCCGTCTGGCCGGCCTGGCCCTCGCTGGTCAGGTAGTCACCCAGGAAGATCGAGTTCGCGATGTGCAGCGCGAGCGGCTGCATCGAGCGCAGGTGCACCTCGCGCCCGCCGGCGATCCGTACCTCGACGTCCGGGCAGACGAACCGGACCATCGCCAGGATCCGCAGACAGCGCTGCGGGGTCAGGTTCCACTCCTTGGCCAGCGGAGTGCCCTCGAACGGGATCAGGAAGTTGACCGGCACCGAGTCCGAGTCCAGCTCGCGCAGCGCGTAGACGACGTCGACCAGGTCCTCGTCGCTCTCGCCCATGCCCGCGATCAGGCCCGAGCACGCCGACAGACCGGCGGCGTGCGCCTTCTGGACGGTGTCCACCCGGTCCGCGTAGGTGTGGGTGGTGGTGATCTCCCCGTACGTCCCCTCGGACGTGTTCAGGTTGTGGTTGTACGCGTCGGCGCCCGCCTCGCGCAGCTTCTCCGCCTGACCGTCCGAGAGCAGCCCCAGGCAGGCACAGACCTCGACGCCCTCGTTCTGCTCCTTGATGGCCTCGATCGTCTTCCCGACCCGGTCGACGTCCCGGTCCGTCGGGCCGCGCCCGCTCGCCACCAGGCAGACCCGCTTCGCGCCGCCCGCGACCCCGGCGGCGGCGGCCTGCGAGGCCTCGTCCGGCTTCAGCCAGGTGTACTTGAGGATCCCGGCCGTCGACCCGAGCCGCTGCGAACAGTACGAGCAGTCCTCGGGGCAGAGCCCGGACTTCAGATTGACCAGGTAGTTCAGCTTCACGCGCCGCCCGAACCACTGACGGCGCACCTTGCCCGCCGCGGCCACCACATCGAGCAGTTCGTCGTCGGAGGTCGCCAGCACGGCGAGCGCTTCTTCACGGCTCGGCAGTTCGCGCCGCAGCCCCTTGTCCACCAGCGTGTTCAGCAGGTCCATAAGGGCTGATCCTCGCTCACGGCACACCTCGTGGCCAAGGAGGAACTGAACAAACGCGCCGGTTTGAGGTGTGTGCATGGCCACACCTCGTCCCAGGCCGCGGACGGTTAGGGTCTGTGCGCTGCCTACAAAAGGATCTGCCCCATGCACCGGGACGAGGACACCCGCCGGACCCCGTTCGACTGGACCGACGCGGAGGCGCGCCGCCGCGCGGAGGCGGGGCTCGTACGGACGCTCCGCCCCCGGGCCGCCGAATCGGAGCTGCTCGATCTGGCGAGCAACGACTACCTCGGACTGACCCGCCGCACGGAGGTCACGGAGGCCGCCGCCGAGGCGGCCCGCCGCTGGGGCGCGGGCTCCACCGGTTCGCGACTGGTCACCGGCACCACCCGGCTGCACGCACGGCTCGAACGCGAACTCGCCGAGTTCTGCGGCTTCGAGGCCGCCCTCGTCTTCTCCTCCGGCTACACCGCCAACCTGGCCGCCCTGACCGCGCTGAGCGGCCGCGACGCGCTGATCGTCTCGGACGCGGCCAACCACGCCTCCCTGGTGGACGGCTGCCGCCTGTCGCGCGCCGAGACGGCCGTGGTCCCGCACGCCGACCCCGAGGCCGTACGCAAGACCCTCCAGGCCCACCCGGACCGCCGGGCGCTCGTGGTCTCCGACTCCGTCTTCTCCGTGGACGGCGACCGGGCCCCGCTGGCCGAGCTGGCCGATGCCTGCCGCGCCCACGGCGCCGGGCTCGTCGTGGACGACGCCCACGGTCTGGGCGTGCTCGGCGACGGCGGCCGCGGCGCCCCGCACGCCGCGGGTCTCGCGGGCGACCCCGACGTGGTCGCCACCCTCACCCTCTCCAAGTCGCTGGGCAGCCAGGGCGGCGCCGTCCTCGGCCCGGCCCGGGTGATCGAGCACCTGGTCAACGCGGCCCGGACGTTCATCTTCGACACCGGACTCGCCCCGGCCGCGGCCGGGGCCGCCCTGGCGAGCCTGCGGCTGATCCAGGCCGAGCCCGGCCTCGCCGAGCGCGTCAGGACCGTCGCCAGCACGCTCCACCGGATGCTGACCGCGGCGGGCCTGGCCGCCGTACGCCCGGACGCGGCCGTCGTCTCCGTCCGCGCGCCCTCACCCGAGGCGGCGCTGCGATGGGCCGCCGACTGCCGCGAGCAGGGGATCGCCGTCGGGTGCTTCCGGCCGCCGTCCGTCCCGGACGGCGTCTCGCGGCTGCGGCTCACGGCCCGCGCGGATCTCACCGACACGCAGATCGAGCAGGCCGTCGCCACGATCGTCCGGACGGCACCGACGGCCGGCTGAGCGCACCGCCCCACCCCGGCCGCCGAGCACAGCACCCTCTCCCTGAGCACGCTCCCAAATACGGCCTCTCGTGGCAGAGTTCACCGCTTCGGGCGACAAATATGCCCATATCTTGGTGGATCACCCCACAGGGCGGCACGATCGGTGGCACTCTGACGCGAAGTGCAATCCGGGCCGGGCCCGGTGGGAAAGGGACAGCGTCGCCATGGCAGACCACCAGGAAGCAACCGTCACTCTGCCGAGCGATCCCGCCTCGGTGTCCGCCGCCCGCAGATATGTCGCCGACGTCCTCAGCGGATGGGGGCTCGCCGGCGGCAGCGACACCGCCGACACCGTCCGGCTGATCGTCTCCGAGCTCGCCACCAACGCCGTTCAGCACACCTTCGGGCAGTCGCCCACCTTCACCGTCGACGTCCGCCTGGAGCGCGAGGAGCAGCTGCGCATCGGGGTGACCGACAGTCATCCCCGCTGGCCGAAGCGGCTCCCGGCCGCCGTGCAGCAGGACAACGGCCGTGGCATGGTCATCATCCGCATCCTGACGGCCGAGGCCGGCGGCCGGCTCTCGGTCACCCCGACCGAGGAGGGCGGCAAGACGGTCTGGATCAACCTGCCCTGGACGGCCTCCCCGAACTAGCGCCGGCACCGGCCGCCTGGGCCCGCGCGAACCCGCCGCGCAGCAGCGCCCGCAGGGAGGCGGCCGCCGGGCCCGACTCGTCGCCCCGGTGCGCGACCGAGATCGTCCGGCGGAACGAGGTCGGCTCCAAGGCCCGTACACCCAGCGGCGAAGCCGTCATCGAGGCGACCATCTCCGGTACGACCGCCACCCCGAGCCCCGCGCTGACCAGCGCGCACACCAGGGCGTAGCCCGGCGTACGGCACACCACCGACGGCGTCGCGCCGGCCCGGGCGAGCGCGCCCTCGACGCCGCGCCGCGGCGGATGGTCCGGCGCGCTGCTGATCAACGGCTGACCCGCGAGCTCGGCCAGCGGCAGTCGGCCCGACCCCTCCGCCAGGACATGGCCCGGCGCCGTGACCAGGACCAACTCCTCGACCAGCAGCGGCTCCAGCTCGACCCCCGGCGGCGGCGGCGCCGGCTCGGCCGGCTCGTAGGTGTGGGTCAGCGCGAGATCCACCTCGCCCGACGCCACGGCCCGGACGCCGCCCGGCGGCTCGTACTCGGCGACGGTCAGCTCGACGGCCGGGTGGGCCCGGCGGAAGGCGCTGAGGACCGGGGGCAGGAGATGGATGCCCACGGTGGTGAAGGTGCCGACTCGGAGCCGTCCGCCCGAGAGGCCGCTGAGCCGTGCCAGCTCATGGCGGGCCCGGTCCATCTCGTCCAGGACCCGGCGCGCCCGGGCGACGAGCAGTTCGCCCGCGGGGGTCAGCCGGGCGCCCCGGTGGTGGCGTACGAGCAGCGCGGCACCCGCCTCGCGTTCCAGCTTGGCGAGCTGCTGGGAGAGGGCGGGCGGGGTGTAGCCCAGCCGGGCGGCGGCCCGGGTGATCGAGCCGTCCTCGGCGACGGCGACCAGTGCCGCGAGCCGCACCAGATCCTGCATAAAGCATTCCTTTGGCCAGACCCAGAAGATCGTGTCTACACACTAAAGGCTCGCGGCGGGCACGCTGGGGTCATGGACGGACAGCTGATCGCCTTCATCGGGGTCGCGGCGGGCATGGTGGCCATGCCGGGCGCGGACTTCACCGTCGTCGTACGCAGCGCGCTGGCCTCGCGGCGGGCCGGGGTGGCCTGTGCCGTGGGCGTGGCGGGCGGGCTCCTGGTGCACACGGTCCTCGCGGTGGCCGGTCTCGCGGCGGTACTGATCGCCGTACCGGTGCTCTACCGTGCGCTGCAGATCGCCGGCGGCGTGTACGTCCTCTACCTCGGCGTGCAGGCGCTCCGCGGCGCGCTGCGGGCGTCGGTGGGCGAGGCGTCGGCCGACACCGCGGGGGAGCGGGCGGTCGGGCGGGCGTTCCGGCAGGGCTTCCTGACCAACGTCCTCAACCCCAAGGCACCCGTGCTCTTCCTGAGTCTGCTGCCGCAGTTCGTGCCGGACGGCGTGGCGGTGCTGCCGCGCACGCTGCTGCTCGCGTCGATCGTGGTGCTGCTCGCCCTGCTCTGGTTCCCGCTGGTGGCGGTCGGCGTGGACCGACTCGGCCACCGGCTGCGGAGGCCCCGGACGGCCAGGACCGTGCAGGGGGTGACGGGCGGCATGCTCGCCGCCCTCGGGATGACGCTGCTCATCTCCCCGGGTCACTGACGAACGAGCGGGTGCGGCGGCGCCACCGCACCCCCCCCGTCGCTCAGAACGGACCGGGCGTCAAAGCACCGGGCGTCAAAGCACCGGGCGTCAACGGACCGGGCGTCAGCGGACCCGGCCGTAATAGACCTTGGAGCTCCAGATCTTGTCGAGCTTCACCCAGGAACCCGTCTTGGGGGAGTGCCAGATCCTTCCGCTACCCGCATAGATGCCCACGTGGTAGATCTTCCCGCGCGAGTGGAAGAAGACAAGGTCCCCCTTCTGCCGGCTGGACGCGGAGATGTGCCTGGTCTTGTTGTACTGCTGCTGCGCGGTACGGGGCAGCGACTTGCCCGCCTTCTTGTACGAGTAGAGCGTGAGCCCCGAGCAGTCGAACCGGGTGGGTCCGGACGCTCCGTACCTGTAGGGCGATCCCTTCTTCGAAGCCGCGATGTTCAGCGCCTTGCCGGCGTACGACGTCGCGGCCTGGGCCTCCGGTGCGGCACCAGGTGCCAGCATCGTGCCGCCGAGGGCGGCGAGGGTGAGAGCCGAGACGGCTCCGGCCCGGGACAGCACGGACGGGACATGAATCTGCGCAGTCATGCGCAACCCTTCGTCAGCCGCCTGTGAAGGATGACCTGTCGGGTTCGGACTGGCGAAGTTGCCCGGCCGCGGCTGCGGCTTCACCCCGAGGAACGGCCCCGAAGGCCGGCCGTCCCGTACTGCTCGGGTCCTCCACTCCTGCCGATCCACTCCTGTCGACCAGACATCCGGGACAGCGGCAGGACTCGGCGTCCGCCCGGACCGCCCCGCCGCGGTGGCGGGGGCTTGTCGTCGTGAGGGATCTTGACCCACATCACGGTCGAAATCCGAGCCGAAACGACGTTATGTGAGGCTCCTCACGACTGATCCATTCGGGTGGACAGGCGTGTTTCGTGATCGTCACAGGTTTGGCCGACGAGTCCCGGACCAGGGGTGGAACACCCCGATTCCGCCAGATGCGTACACCTGTTGTGCAACTCACCCCGCACATATGTCGATTCGTCGACTACGCCGAACGGGGGAGCGATTATGCGGCCGCGCTGCTCCGAGTGGACCTCGACACGACACGGGGGAATGTCAACTCGCCGGTGTCTCCGGGACGGTGACACGGCCGGATCTACGCTCACCGTCCAACACCCGCAGCGCGCGGGCCAATGTCTCCGCGTGCACCTCGCTCTCGCCGCGGATATGCATCGCCGCCAGCGCGTCGCGCAGTGCGTTCGCCCGCCCGACCAGGGCCTGAGCCGCACGGAGCGCTCCATACGTATGCGAAACCCTGGATGGATTGATTCGGCCCAGCAGGTCGACGACTTCGAGATAGGCGTCGATGAACTCGCCCTCGGCGCGCGTCAGGGCGGGCAGCGGCGGCAGCTCGGGAACCATCTCACGCTCACCTGGCCCCGGCGCCGCCCGACGCCCCCCGGTTCTGAACCACGTGGTCCACGAGGCCGTAGCCGGTGGCTGCCGGCGCGTCGAGGACGGTGATCCGGTCGATGTCCGCGTCGACCCGCTCGCGGCTCTGCCTGGTGTGGGTGACCAGCATCCCGGCCAGCATCGCGCGCTGCCGGAGCAATTCCCGTGCCTGGATGTCGAGATCGCTGGGCTGCCCCTGCAACGGCTCGTCCATCGCGGGCTGCTGGAGCACGACCCGGGCGCCGGGGAGCGCGAGCCGCTTGCCCGGCGCGCCGGCCGCGAGCAGTACGGCGGCGGTCGAGACCGCCTGCCCGAGGCAGGTCGTCTCCACGTCGCAGGTGACGACCTGCATCGTGTCGTAGATCGCGGACATGGCGCTGATCGAGCCGCCGGGGGAGTTGATGTAGAGCGCGATGTCCCGGTCCGGGTCGGCGTACTCCAGGTGCAGGAGCTGTGCGATGACGTCGTTGGCCGAGGTCTCGTCGATGGGTGTGCCGAGGAAGACGATGCGCTCCTCGAGCAGCTTGGAGTAGGGGTCGAGGGTCCGGCTCCCGAAGCTCGTGCGCTCGGTGAACTCGGGAAGGACGTAGCGAGCGTGCATGGCGGTGCCTCCTTGTAAAAAATGTACAGGACGTACAGCCCGTAAGATGAGGAGCATGGCCTACGAGATTCCGGTGACGCAAGCACGTGCAGAGCTCGCCGACCTGATCAACCGCGTGGTGTACGGCAACGAACGCGTCGTCGTGACCCGCCACGGGAAGCCGCTCGTGGCGCTGGTGTCGGCCGCTGACCTGGCGAAACTCGAAGCGGAGCACGAGGTCGCGGAGGATCTCGCGGGCAGCGCGGTCTCCGAGGTCCGCCCGCTCCCGTCCGCTCCGGGTGAACAGGGGCGCTTCGGCATCGCGGCCCGGCATCGCGCCCCCGGTACTCCCGGCGCATGACAGAGCCGCGTGCCCCCGTCCGTCAGGGCGGGGGCGCGCGGCGGTACGTGAAGGGCGTCAGCCCACGGGTGCCGGGGTGGCCGCCGGGGTGGCCGTCGCCCCGGCCCGCCGTCCGCCGATCAGCAGCACGGCGAGGCCCGCGGCCGCCCATACGCCCAGCACGAGCAGGGCCGGGCCCGCGCCCGCGCCGTCGAAGAAGGCGACCGAGCGCAGCGCGGAACCGCCCGCGCCCGGGGGCAGCCACTGACCGAGCGCGCCCGCCGGCGCGGGCAGCAGCTCGGGCGCTGACCCCACGCCCGAGAACGGGTTGCCCAGCAGGATCATCAGGAGCGCCCCGAGGCCGATGCCCGGCTTGCCGATCAGTGCGGCGAGCCCCGCGATACCGGCGCCGATCGCGAGCACGGTCAGGCCGAGGACGCCCACCTCGGTCCACCAGTCGCCGGCGAGCACGCCGAGCCAGCTGTGGGTCAGCGAGACACCGACGATCCCCGCGAGCGCGGCGGCCCCGACCAGGGTGACGGCCGCCCGGGCGCCGCGCAGGCCGAGCACGGTCGCCACGATGCCGGAGGCCGCGCCGGCCAGGATCAGGGGGAAGAGGCCCGCCCCGAAGGCGCTGCCCCGGGGGTCCCCGGCGGGCGCCGGGACGACATCGGTCACCGTGACCTGGGTGCCGGGCGGGACCTGGGCGGTGACGGCCTCGCGCAGCAGCCCTGCGACGACGGGGCTCGCGGCGGTCGCGGTCAGCAGTTCGGGGCCCTGCGGTGTGACGACCACCGCGCCGTATACGACCCGGTCCTCGATGGCCGTACGGGCGGCGGCCTCGGAGTCGTAACGGTGGACCTCGAAGGCGCCGTCGCGCTCGGTGAGGCGCTGTTCCAGCGGGGCGGTGGCGGTGGCCGGACCGGCGACGCCGATCGGCAGGTCGCGCGGCGCGATCCGGGCGGCGGGCCAGGCGAAGGCCCAGAGGGCCAGGGCCACGACGACCGGGATCAGTACCAGCACCGCGAGGGTCTTGCGGGTGGCTGAGGCGGGCATGAGGCTCTCGATTCAAAGAGAAGGATCGTTCGTTTTACGGTGTGCCTCACTGTCTCGCCGGGGTGGTCGCTTGTCAAGAAGGAATGTTCGTTTTAGGTTCTGGGTATGGCCCGTGTCTCGCAGGAACACCTCGACGCCCGCCGCCGTCAGATCCTGGACGGCGCCGCGCGCTGCTTCGCCCGCAACGGCTTCCACGCCACGTCCATGCAGGACGTCCTGACCGAGGTGGGACTCTCGGCCGGCGCCGTGTACCGCTACTTCAGCGGCAAGGAGGAGCTGATCGCGGCCATCGCGGCGGAGGCGTTCGCCGCGATGCGCGGAGCTTTCGCGGAGGCCTCGAAGGCCACGCCGCCGCCCACGCCCGACGTACTCCTCGGCGCGGTCCTCCGGCTCGTCCTGGAGGAGCGGATCCCCGGCGCGGACCGCCAGGTGTTCGCGCGCCTCATCCTGCAGGTGTGGTCCGAGACCCTGCGTGACGAGCGGCTGTTCCGGATCCTCGTCGAAGGGTTCAACGGCATGCGCGGGATCTGGACGGAACTCGTCGAGGTCTACCGCGAGACCGGGCTGATGGCGGCGGACGTCCCCGCCGACCGGGTGGCCCGCACCCTCATCGCCACCGCTCAGGGGTACATCGCCCAGCAGGCGCTCTTCGGCGACGTGGACGTCGAGGTGCTCCAGGACGGGCTGCGCGGGCTGATGTCCATGGGGTCGCAAAGCGCGAGTTAACGCGCCGGAAAAACTTTCGCTCTAACGTGCAATGTCTGGCCGAGTGGGCCATCACCGCAGCTCAACAGAGTGTTGACGCTGGGTAATGTCCGCTGCTGTCCGGGGAATTTGCCCGGTGGACGACTGTGAGGTGGAAGCGTGCATCTGTCGCCGCACGAGCAGGAACGCCTGCTCATCCATGTGGCCGCCGACGTGGCCGAGAAGCGCCGGGCGCGCGGAGTGAAGCTCAACCACCCCGAGGCCGTCGCCCTGATCACCACCCACATCCTGGAGGGCGCCCGGGACGGCCGTACCGTCGCGGAGCTCATGAACTCCGGCCGCAAGGTCCTCACCCGCGACGAGGTCATGGGCGGGATCCCGGAGATGATCCACGACGTCCAGGTCGAGGCCACCTTCCCGGACGGCACCAAGCTCGTCACCGTCCATGACCCGATCGTGTGACGGGGGAGCGCCGCCGATGACTCCCGGAGAGATCCTTTTCGGTGAAGGTCCCGTCGTCCTCAACGAGGGCCGACCGGTCACCCGCCTCACCGTCCTCAACGCCGCCGACCGACCCGTCCAGGTCGGCTCCCACTATCACTTCGCCGAGGCCAACCCCGGTCTCGCCTTCGACCGCGCGGCGGGGCGAGGCCGACGCCTGCACATCGCCGCCGGTACGGCGGTGCGCTTCGAGCCGGGCATCCCGGTCGAGGTCGAGCTCGTCCCGCTGGCGGGCCGCCGGATCGTCCCCGGCCTGCGCGGCGAGACGGCGGGCCCGCTCGACGCGCCCGCGGGCCCGCTCGACTCGACCGCCGGCACCGACGCCCCCGACACGAACGGAGGCGACCGTGCCTGAGCTGCATCGCGCCGTCTACGCCGACCTGTTCGGCCCCACCACCGGCGACCGCATCCGGCTCGCCGACACCGACCTGGTCGTCGAGATCGAGGAGGACCGCTCGGGCGGTCCCGGCCGCGCGGGCGACGAAGCCGTCTTCGGCGGCGGCAAGGTGATCCGCGAGTCCATGGGCCAGGCCCGTACGACCAGGGCCGAGGGTGCGCCGGACACCGTGATCACCGGCGCCGTCGTCCTCGACCACTGGGGTGTGATCAAGGCCGACATCGGCATCCGCGACGGCCGGATCACCGGGATCGGCAAGGCCGGCAACCCCGACACCATGGACGGTGTCCACCCGGACCTGGTCATCGGGCCGGAGACCGAGGTGATCGTGGGCAACGGCCGGATCGTCACCGCGGGCGGCGTCGACACCCACATCCACTTCATCGCGCCCACGATCATCGACGAGGCCCTCGCCTCCGGCATCACCACCCTCGTCGGCGGCGGCACAGGACCCGCCGAGGGCACCAAGGCGACCACCGTCACCCCGGGCCCCTGGCACCTCGCCGGGATGTTCGCGGCGCTTGAGAACTCCCCGGTCAACATCGGCCTGCTCGGCAAGGGCAACACGATGTCCCGCGACGCCATGTACTCCCAACTGCGGGGTGGCGCGCTCGGGTTCAAGATCCACGAGGACTGGGGGGCGACCCCCGCCGTCATCGACGCCTGCCTGACCGTCTGCGACGAGACCGGCGCCCAACTCGCCATCCACACCGACACCTTGAACGAGGCGGGCTTCGTCGGCGACACCCTGGCCGCCATCGCCGGGCGCACCATCCACGCGTACCACACCGAGGGCGCGGGCGGCGGGCACGCGCCGGACATCATCACCGTGGTGTCCGAGCCGTACGTGCTGCCCAGCTCCACCAACCCGACCCGGCCGCACACCGTCAACACGATCGAGGAACACCTCGACATGCTGATGGTCTGTCACCACCTGAACCCCGCCGTCCCGGAGGACCTCGCCTTCGCCGAGTCCCGCATCCGGCCCTCGACGATCGCCGCCGAGGACGTGCTGCACGACCTCGGCGCCATCTCGATCATCTCCTCCGACTCGCAGGCCATGGGCCGCATCGGCGAGGTGATCATGCGGACCTGGCAGACCGCGCATGTCATGAAGAAGCGCCGGGGCGCGCTCGCGGGCGACGGCCGGGCCGACAACCACCGCGCGCGTCGCTATGTCGCCAAGTACACGATCAACCCGGCGGTGGCCCAGGGGCTCGACCACGAGATCGGCTCGGTCGAGACCGGCAAGCTCGCCGACCTGGTGCTGTGGGAGCCCGCGTTCTTCGGGGTGAAGCCGCTGGTCGTGCTGAAGGGCGGGCAGATCGCGTACGCGCAGATGGGCGACGCCAACGCCTCCATCCCCACACCCCAGCCCGTCCTGCCCCGCCCGATGTTCGGGGCGCTCGGCAAGGCCCCGGCTGCCAACTCCCTGAACTTCACGACCCAGTTGGCCATCGAGGACGACCTTCCCGAACGGCTCGGCCTGGACCGGAAGTTCGTCGCCATCAAGAACACCCGGCGGGTCACCAAGGCGGACATGCGGGAGAACGACGCCATGCCCCGGGTCGAGGTCGACGCCGACACGTTCACGGTCACGATCGACGGCGAACCCGTCGAACCGTCCCCCGCCGAGGAACTGCCCCTCGCCCAGCGTTACTTCCTCTTCTGACATGGGCGCGCGCGCAGCTGCTCTGCTGGTGCTCGCCGACGGGCGGTTCCCCGCCGGCGGGCACGCCCACTCCGGTGGGGCGGAGGCCGCCGTCAAGGCCGGCCGGATCACGGACGCGGCGAGCCTGGCCGCGTTCTGCCGGGGGCGGCTCCATACCGCCGGGCTCACCTCGGCGGGCCTCGCGGCAGCGGCCGCGCAGGGCCACGACCCGTACGCGCTGGACGCGGCCGCCGACGCCCGCACCCCGTCGCCCGCCCTGCGCGCGGCGGCCCGCAAGCTGGGGCGGCAGATGATGCGGGCGGCGCGCGCGACGTGGCCGTGCCCCGAACTCGACGCGCTCGCCGCCGCGTTTCCGCGCGGGGCGCACCAGCCGGTTGTCCTTGGGGTGACCGCCCGGGCGGCCGGGCTCGGGCCCGAGGACGCGGCGCACTGCGTCGCGTACGAGACGGTCAGTGGACCGGCTACGGCGGCGGTACGGCTCCTCAGCCTGGATCCCTTTCAGGCGACGGCCGTCCTTGCGCGGCTCGCCCCGGAGATGGACGAGGTCGCCGAGCGGGCGGTGGCGGCGGCACGACTCGGTGTCGACGCGTTGCCGGCGGCGTCGGCGCCGTTGCTCGACATCACGGCCGAGCATCACGCGGCCTGGCCGGTGCGGCTGTTCGCGTCGTGAAACCACGGGGCCCTGTGCGCAGGGGCCTTGTAAGGGCGCCGCCCCCGTGGGTTGTGCCCACCCGTTCCTCCCCCAGGCGGAACGATTGCCCACAACAGGTAGACGACCAGGAGCCGCATCATGCATCTCGATCACTCCCACGACCACCTCGGTGCCGTCTCCGCCGACGCCCGTCGACCCGACGGGACCCGGCGGGCCCTGCGGATCGGGCTCGGTGGACCCGTCGGCTCGGGCAAGACCGCTACCGTCGCCGCGCTCTGTCGGGTGTTGCGCGATCAGCTGTCGATCGCGGTCGTCACCAATGACATCTACACCCGCGAGGACGCCGAGTTCCTGCTCCGTAACGCCGTTCTGCCGCCCGAGCGGATCCAGGCCGTGGAGACCGGCGCCTGCCCGCACACCGCGATCCGTGACGACATCTCCGCCAATCTCGAAGCCGTCGAAGAGTTGGAGGACACGGTCGGGCCGCTCGATCTGATCCTCGTCGAGTCCGGCGGCGACAACCTGACCGCCACGTTCTCCAAGGGACTCGTCGACGCCCAGATCTTCGTCATCGACGTGGCCGGCGGCGACGACATCCCCCGTAAGGGCGGCCCCGGCGTCACCACCGCCGACCTGCTCGTCGTCAACAAGACCGACCTCGCCCCGTACGTCGGCTCCGACCTGGAGCGCATGGCCCGCGACGCCAAGGAGCAGCGCGGCGACCTGCCCGTCGCCTTCACCTCGCTCACCGGTGAGCAGGGCGTCGCCCCCGTCTGCGACTGGGTACGCGAGCGGCTCGCCGCCTGGTCCGCATGAGCGTGCGCGCCACCGCCCGGATCGTCGCCGACGCCGACGGCGGGCTGCCGGTCCTCCGGAGCGACGGGCCGTTCGCCCTCCGCCGGACGCGGAGCACCGGTCCGTACACCCGGGTCACCGTCGTCGGCGCGATGAGCGCCCCGCTCGGTGGTGACCGGCTCGCGATCGAGGCGGAGGTTCGGGACGGGGCGCGGCTGCTCGTCGACTCCGCCGCCGCGACCGTCGCCCTGCCCGGACGCGGCACCGAACCCGCCACGTACGGCGTCACGTTGACCGTGGGCGAGGGCGCCGTACTGCGCTGGCTGCCCGAACAGCTCGTCTGCGCCCACGGATCCGACCTCGTCATGCGCACCACCGTCGAACTCGCCCCCACCGCACGGCTCGTGCTGCGGGAGGAGCAGATCCTCGGCCGCCACGGCGAGGAGACCGGCACCCTCACCTCGCGCCTCACCGTCCACCGCGCCGGACGGCCCCTGCTCGACCAGGAGGTCGCGTACGGGCCCGGTTCCTTCGGCGGCTGGGACGGCGGAGCGGTCCTCGACGGACACCGCGCCACCGGTCAACTCCTGGTCGTGGACCCGGAGTTCGCGGACAAGCCGACGGAAGCCCGGGTGCTCGCGGAGAACGCCGTGCTCGCTCCGCTCGCCGGACCCGCGGCCCTGGTCACCGCCGTCGCCCCCGACGCGCTCGTGCTGCGCCGGGTCCTGGACGAGGCGCTCTCCATCCTCGCGCCGTTCTGAGTTCACCGCTCAGCGGTACTGAGGTGTCCGGTTATTGGTTCGGCAAAGAAACGCCAGTGCGATCTACCGCGCGCGCCGAACGGACGAAAGGATCCCCCGGACAGACCGAACACCTACAGGGGGAGGCACCACGTGAGGCGACGCACGGCAGCGCTCGGCTCGGCAGGCGCCCTGATAACGGGCACACTCGTGGCGGGCGCGCTGGCCGCCCCGGCGGCAAGTGCCGACCAGCGCCACCGGCCCGACCCGGAGACGCGCGGCACCGCCGTCGCCGCCCAACGGGCCGCCGACCAGGGCATCGACTGGCAGGACTGCCCGGCGGACTGGGGCCTGGAGAAGCCGATCCAGTGCGGCTGGGTCACCGTCCCGGTCGACTACGCCAGGCCGAACGGCAAGCAGATCCAGATCGCCGTCGACCGGATCGGCTCCACCGGCACCCCCACCGAGCGCCAGGGCGCCCTGCTCTACAACCCGGGCGGACCGGGCGCCTCCGGCCTCCGCTTCCCGCGCCGGGTCACCACGAACAACGCCATCTGGGCGGGCGCCGCCAAGGCCTACGACTTCGTCGGCTTCGACCCGCGCGGCGTGGGCCACTCGGCCCCCATCTCCTGCGTCGACCCGACCGAGTTCGTCAAGGGCCCCAAGCTCGACCCGGTCCCCGACAGCGAGGCCGACAAGCGCGCGCAGCGCAAGCTCGCCGCCGAGTACTCCGAGGGCTGCGCGGAGAAGAGCGGCGACATCCTGCCGTACATCAACACCCTCAACACCGCCCGCGACCTCGACGTCGTCCGGGCCGCGCTGGGCGAGAAGAAGCTCAACTTCGTCGGCGTCTCCTACGGCACCTACCTCGGCGCCGTCTACGGCACCCTCTTCCCGACGCACGTCCGCCGCATGGTGCTCGACAGCGTCGTCAACCCCTCGAAGCGGAAGATCTGGTACGAGGCCAACCTCGACCAGGACGTCGCCTTCGAGATCCGGCTCAAGGACTGGATGACCTGGGTCGCGCAGCACGACGCCACGTACCACCTCGGCGACACCTACGCCGAGGTCCGCGAGCAGTGGGAGACACTGCGCGCCGACGCCAAGAAGAACCCCCTCGGCGGCAAGGTCGGCCCGGCCGAGCTCATCGGCTTCTTCCAGAACGCGCCCTACTACGACTCGATGTGGGTCCCGGTCGCCGAGGCCTGGAGCGCGTACGCCGCCGGTGACCCGCAGCCGCTGATCGAGGCTGCCGCCGCCGACCTCACCGACACGGCAGGCAACGCCGCCTCGGAGAACGGCACCGCCGTCTACACCGCCGTCGAGTGCGCCGACGCCCCGTGGCCGACCAGCTGGAAGAAGTGGGACCGGGACAACAGCCGGCTCCACGAGCGGAACCCGTTCATGACCTGGTCCAACGCCTGGCTGAACCTGCCCTGCGCCACCTGGTCGACGCCGCGTCAGCAGCCGACCGAGGTCCGCACCGGCAAGGGGTTGCCGCCCGTGCTCATCACCCAGGCCGAGCGCGACGCGGCCACCCCGTACGAGGGCGCGGTCGAACTGCACCAGCGCTTCAAGGGCTCGCGCCTCATCACCGAGCGGGACGCCGGCTCGCACGGCATCACCAACCTCGCCAACCCCTGCCTGAACACCCGGGTGGAGGCCTACCTCCTCACCGGCAAGCTCGACAGCCGCGACGTGACGTGCGCGCCGCACGCCACGCCCAAGCCGTGACCACGGCATGACGGGGGAGGGGTGGGCCGGCCCAGGAGGGCGGCCCACTCCTCCTTCATCTCAACGCGCCGCGAGCCAGGCGTCCTCCGCCGCGTAGTCGAAGAAGTCCACCCCGTACTTCGCCAGGCCGGGGAACGCCTCCCGCCACTCCTGTTCCGCCATCCGCCGGGACAGATACGCGACCGTCGCCGGCAGCGACTCGGCGTACGACACCACCGGCCGGTACCCGAGCTCCCGCTCCGCCGCGCCCATGTCGAGGACAACCGGGTGCGGCGCGGTCCACGGCGTGAGCCCCAACGTGCCCTCCGGCGCCCCCTCCATCAGCACCGTCTCGCTCTCCACGCCCATCACCGCGTCGATCGCCGCACCGATCTCCGCGACCGTCGGGGCCTCGGGATCACCGCCGTTGAGCACGCGGCTCCCCGGCCTCGCCGCCGCCAGCCGGACCAGCTCGCCGAGGTTGTCCACGTGCACCGGGTGGAACCGGGACGTGCCGTCGTACGAGAGAATCCGCACCGGCCGCCCGTCGAGCGCGCGCTTGACGAACCACAGCTCGCGCGGCCCCGGGCAGTACGGCCCGTGGATCGCGCCCGCCCGCAGCACCGTCGTCGGCAGCGCGTCGCCCGCCGCGAGCAACTCCCGTTTCAGCGCCACCTTCCGCGTCCCGTACGACCCCTCGCCCGGCGCGACCGTCCGCCACGTCTCCGGGATCGGGACCGGATAGGCCGGGAAGCCGTCCGGCTCGTCCTGGGTGTCGAAGTTACGGCCCCGGTCGTCCTCGTACACCGCGCCACTGGAGATCACCACCGCCGAGCCGATCCGGTCGGCGAGCGCCGTCAACTGCCGTGCGTGTCCCGCGTGGTAGGCGACGATGTCGACCAGCACGTCACAGCCGTCGCCGAGCGCGGAGGCGAGCGCGCCCTCCTCGTCGCGGTCGACGGCCACCGACCGGACCTCCGCCGGCCACTCCTCGTCCCGGCCGCCGCGCCGTGAGCCCGCCGTCACCTCCCAGCCGTCCTTGACGAGCGCCCGCACGGCCGCCCGCCCCACCTGTCCTGTCGCTCCGAGCACGAAAGCGTGTCCTGGTCCCATGGACGCGACGGTACGGCGGCCGTCATCGCCGTCCCAGGACCTTTCGCCGTGCGCGGATCCGCCGTCAGCGTCGGCGGCGCGGGAACTTTCTGGAGGCGGTGGAGTTCCCGGCCTTCGCCTCCTGCTCGGCCGCCTTCACCTTGGCCGCGTAGTCGTCGACGTACTCCTGCCCGGACAGCGCGAGGATCTCGTACATGATCTCGTCCGTCACCGCGCGGACCGCCGCCTTCTCGCCCTCCATACCGGCGTACCGGGAGAAGTCCAACGGCTCCCCGAAGCGGATCGTGACCCGCTTCACCTTGGGCACGACCTTGCCGGGCGGCTGGATCTCGAAGGTCCCCACCATGGCGCACGGGATCACCGGCACCCCGGCCCTGATCGCCATGACGGCGACCCCGACCTTGCCCTTGTAGAGCCGGCCGTCGTGCGAGCGCGTGCCCTCGGGATAGATGCCGAGCAGCTCCCCCTTGGCAAGGACCCCGAGCCCCTCGCGGATCGCGGCCTGTCCGGCCTCCTTGCCGGAGCGGTCGACCGGGATCTGCCCGGCGCTGCGGAAGAACGCGGCGGTCAGCCGGCCCTTGATGCCCGGCCCTGTGAAGTACTCCTGCTTGGCGAGGAAGGTGATCCGCCGCTTGAGCACCACCGGCATCAGGAAGTGGTCGGAGAACGACAGATGGTTGCCGGCGACGATCGCCGCGCCGTCCTCCGGGATGTGTTCGAGCCCCTCGATCCGTGGCCGGAAGAGCAGCTTCAGCCACGGCCCGAGCAGCACGTACTTCATGACGCGATAGAACACCGGCGGCCCCCGTCTCGGTAGAGCGATGGTTATTTGTAACCACTCGCGCGTCCCTGGTCCACACTGGAGACGGAGAGTGGGTTGCCGATGGCCGCCGAACGACGCCGCACACCGCGACACATACGCCCCGGCGCAGCCGTCACCGTGCTCCTGTGCGCGGTGATGACCGCCGGTTTGTACGGCTGCGCCGACTCCGGCACCCCCGAACCGACCCCGACCCCCGCGCCGTCGACCCCCATACCGTCGACCCCCATACCGTCGACCCCTCTCCCGCAGGGCCGCTCGCCCTTCACCGGGCTGCCCGCCCAGCCTGCCCCCGTCCTCGCCGTCAAGATCGACAACGTGCCGCCGGCCCGTCCGCACACCGGCCTCGGCGCCGCCGAGCTCGTCTACGTCGAGCAGGTCGAGGGCGGCCAGACGCGACTGCTCGCCGTCTACTCCGCCGAGCTCCCCGAACGGATCGGACCGGTCCGCAGCGCCCGCGAGTCCGACATCGAGCTGCTCCGCCAGTTCGACAATCCGGCGCTCGCCTACTCCGGCTCGCAGGGTGGCCTGAAACCCCTGCTCCAGGCCGCCCCGCTGGAGGCGCTGCCGCCCGAGGACGCCCCGGGCGCCTACGTCCGCGACCGGGGCAGGGCCGCTCCCCACAACCTGTACGTCCTGCCCGGGCGCGCCCTGGCCGCCGCCCCGGACGCGGGCGACGCCAAGGACATCGGCTTCCGCTTCGGGCCCGCCCCCTCGGGCGGCGAACCGGTCAACGAACGGACCGTCCGCTTCCCCGCCTCCCGCTACACCTTCACCTGGTCCCCGGCGGACAAGGGCTGGCGGATCGCGATGGACGGCAGCCCCGCCCGTACCACCGACGAAGGCCCGGTCACCGCCTCGACCGTCGTGGTCCAGTACGTGAACATCCGGGACTCCCGCTTCCGCGACGTGCTCGGCAGCGTCTCCCCGTACACCGAGACGGTCGGCAGCGGCAGCGCCGTCGTCCTGCGCGACGGCCGCGCCCACGACGCCCGCTGGAGCCGCCCGGCCGCCCCGAACGGCACCTCCTTCACCACCCCCGACGGGGCGCCCCTGAACTTCGCCCCCGGCAAGACCTGGGTCGTCCTCGCCCCCCGCGGATAGCCCGAGCGGATAGCGGGCCCGGCGCCGGGTACTCGCTCGCCACGGAGCAGGAAGCAGTGAGGAGGCCCGCCATGGGCGCCGACATCTGGGGTTACGCCGAGACCTCGGGCCATGTGCCCGGAACCAAGCTCATCGGCTTCACCGTCGAGGCCACCGACGGGACCATCGGCAAGGTCGACAAGCACACCGAGGACGTCGGCCGGTCCTACCTCGTCGTCGACACCGGACCGTGGATCTTCGGCAGGCGCGTCCTGCTGCCCGCGGGCCTGGTCTCCCTCATCGACGTCGAGAACGAGACGGTCCGTCTCTCGTGTGCGCGGGACGACATCAAGGACTCGCCCGAGTTCGAGAGCGGTCAGCACGAGGACGACAGCAACATCATCAAGCTGATCGAGCACTACTACAGCAACCGGCACATGTGATCAGGGCTGCGGGCCAGGCCTGCCCGGTCCGCGCCGGGGCGCGCCCGCCGCCGGTACGGAGCTGTCGGCGGCCGCCATGCCGATGGTGACCACGACGAGCACGATCCAGCCGAACCAGAGCCAGCCGCTGCTGCCGAGCGCCACCGTGTACGCCGTCGTCAGCACCAGGGCCGCGACGGTGAGCACGCTCATCGCCTTCGTGGGACCGGACATCTGTCCGCCTCCCTCCTCCTGACGGGACCGTCACGCTCATGGTCACCCCTGGGGCGGGCGAATGCTACTCCCGTGCGACGACGGGACCGGGAAAGCTACTGGCCGCGAGCCTGGAGCGAGGCCAGATAGGCGTTGTACGCCTCCAGCTCCTTGTCCCCGTCCCGGTCGGCGGCCCGGTCCTTGCGGACTGCCTGCCGCCGCTCGGAGTGGTACCACTGGTAGACCAGCGCGATCAGCACGAGCACCGACGGGATCTCGCTGAACGCCCAGGCGATGCCGCCCGCCGCGTTCTGGTCGGCGAGCGCGTCGATCCCGAGCGAGGCCGGCGGGTTCTCGTACGCCTTGATCATCGGCTTGCTCGCCATCATCAGGGCGATGCCGAAGAAGGCGTGGAACGGCATGCCGGCGAAGAGCTCCAGCATCCGCATCACATAGCCCGGGCGGTGCGGCCCCGGGTCGACGCCCATGATCGGCCAGAAGAAGACCAGACCGACGGCGAGGAAGTGCACCATCATCGCGATGTGGCCGATCTTCGAGCCCATCAGGGTGTCGAAGAGCGGAGTGAAGTAGAAGCCGTACAGACTCGCGATGAAGAGCGGGATCGTGAACGCGGGATGCGTGATGATCTTCATGTAGCGGCTGTGCAGCAGCATCAGGAGCAGCTCGCGCGGGCCCTTGTCGCCCCGGGGCGCGACCGGCAGCGCGCGCAGCGCGAGCGTCACCGGCGCGCCGAGCAGCAGCAGGATCGGCGAGAGCATCGAGATGACCATGTGCTGCACCATGTGCACGCTGAACATGACCATGCCGTAGTCGTTGAGCTTGGTGCACATCATCAGCGCGACGCTCAGCACGCCGGCCGTGAAGAAGATGGTCCGGCTCAGCGGCCAGCCGTCACCGCGCTTGCGCAGTCGCGCCACGCCCCAGCCGTACAACGCGAGCCCCACGAGGCAGCCGACGAGGAAGAACGCGTCCGGCGAGAACTCAAGGCCACGTCCCAGCGTGAACGGCGGCAGATCCATCGTCATGCCGGGCCCGCTGTGATCCATCTGTCTACTCCTGGAGCCCGATTCGCGCTTGTTGTCCGCACCAGACTAGAACCGCCCCCGTTCGCGGCTGCGACCGGGGGCGGTTCGTGGTGGCGGTACGGGTGGCGCTACGGCGGTCAGAGCACCGTCTCGGCCTCGGCGTAGCGGTCGGCCGGAACCGTCTTGAGGGTCTCCACGGCCTGGGCCAGCGGAACCATCTCGATCTCCGTGCCGCGCAGGGCGGTCAGCATGCCGAACTCGCCCCGATGCGCCGCCTCCACCGCGTGCCAGCCGAAGCGGGTCGCCAGGACCCGGTCGTACGCGGTCGGCGTGCCGCCGCGCTGGACGTGACCGAGTATCACCGGCCGGGCCTCCTTGCCGAGCCGCCGCTCCAGCTCGACCGAGAGCTGGTTGGCGACGCCGGTGAAGCGCTCGTGTCCGTACTGGTCCTTGGCGCCGACCTGGAAGGTCATCGAGCCCTCGCGCGGCTTGGCGCCCTCGGCGACGACCACGATCGCGAACCGCTTGCCGGCCTCGAAGCGCGCGCCGACCCGGGCGGTCAGCTCGTCGATGTCGAAGGGGCGCTCGGGCACGACGATCGCGTGCGCGCCGGCGGCCATGCCCGAGTGC
Source organism: Streptomyces sp. P9(2023) (assembly GCF_032436795.1). Taxonomy (NCBI): domain Bacteria; kingdom Bacillati; phylum Actinomycetota; class Actinomycetes; order Kitasatosporales; family Streptomycetaceae; genus Streptomyces; species Streptomyces sp. P9(2023). The sequence continues at coordinate 450,559 of NZ_JAUPWM010000002.1, read as the reverse complement.
AGGGCGATCCAGCCGGTGTGCCGGCCCATGACCTCGACGATGAGCACGCGCTGGTGGGACTCGGCGGTGGTCTTCAGCCGGTCGAGCGCCTCGGTCGCCACCCCGACGGCGGTGTCGAAACCGAAGGTGACGTCGGTCGAGGCGATGTCGTTGTCGATCGTCTTCGGTACGCCGACGATCGGCAGCCCGGCCTGCGAGAGCAGGTTGGCGGCCTTCAGCGTGCCCTCGCCGCCGATCGGGATGATCGCGTCAAGGCCCAGGTCGGCGACATGGCCGCGGGCGCGCTCGACGCCGTCGACCAGGTGCGCGGGCTGGACCCGGGAGGAGCCGAGGATGGTGCCGCCCCGGGCGAGGATGCCGGCGACCGCGTCGAGGTCGAGCTTGCGGTAGTCGCACTCCAGGAGGCCCTTCCAACCGTCGTGGAAGCCGATGACCTCGTCCCCGTGGTCGACGACGGCGCGGTGCACGACGGAACGGATGACGGCGTTCAGACCGGGGCAGTCGCCTCCGGAGGTGAGCACACCAATGCGCATAGCCCGAAAACCTTTGCAACGTGGGCCGACTCCCGGACCACGTCGTCCGGTTGGATCCCCGCCACCCTATCGGTGCCGGATGGCGGGGCCGAAACGGATGTCCGCACAGTGGACACCGTAGATTCGTACGAGAGGTGTCCGGTGCGGGTCCTGGAAGCGTCAGGCGGGCTGCGTCGCGGCGGCGATGCGCTCGGCGCGCAGCGCCTCGTACCACCGGTCGTCGGTCGGCGGCAGCGCGTTGACGTCCAGGGCCAGCTTCAGGAGCAGGTCCGCGATCTGCGGGTTGCGGGCCATGACCGGTCCGTGCATGTACGTACCGAAGACGGTCTCGTTGTACGCGCCCTCGGTGCCGTCGCCGGTGCCGTTGCCCCGGCCCAGGATCGTGCGGGCGAACGGGCGGGCCGTCGGGCCGAGGTGCGTGATGCCCTGGTGGTTCTCGAACCCGGTGAGCTGGGGGAGACCGAGCCGCGGGTCGATGTCCGCGAGGACGTCGCCGACGCACCGCTCGCCCTCGCCGCGGGTGGAGATCACGTCGATCAGACCCAGGCCGGGCTCGCGCTCGCCCAGGTCGTTGATGAACTCGTGGCCCAGGATCTGGTAGCCGGCGCAGACCGAGAAGATGATCGCGCCGTTGGACGCGGCACGCTCCAGGCCGCCGTCGCGGCGCAGCCGCTCGGCCGCGAGCCGCTGCGGCCGGTCCTCCCCGCCGCCGATCAGGTAGATGTCGCCGGAGGTCGGGATCGGCTGGTCGCTGCGGACGTCGACGCGCTGGACGTCCAGACCGCGCTGGCGGGCGCGGCGCTCGACGACGAGGGCGTTGCCCTGGTCGCCGTACGTGCTGAGCAGGTCCGGGTAGACCCAGACCAGGCGCAGGCTGCTGTCACTCATGCTGCATGTCCTCTACGGGTCAGTTGCCGACGCGGCGGCGGACGTCCTGGAAGGCGGTGTAGTTGGCGATCAGCTCGATCTGGCCGGGCGGGGCCAGCTGGACCGCCTCGTCGATCGTCTCGCACACGCGGAAGTCCACGCCCGCGACCTCGAGACGGACCGCCAGGTCCAGCTTGCGGTCGCCGATCACCATGATCGGGTGGCCGGCGAGCCGCCCGTAGTCCACGTCCCACAGCCAGGAGGTGTCCGTGCCGTCGGCGCCGCGCGCGTTGACGGAGAGGATCACCGGGGCCGGCGGCTGGTCGATGAGGGAAAACGTTTCGAGCCAGCCCGCCGGGTTCTTCGCGAGCAGCAGCCGCAGCTCCCGGCCCTGGAAGGTGACCACGTCGTAGCGGCCGGCCACGGCCTGCACCTGGTACATGCGCTCCAGGGCGACCTGCGGCGGGACGCCGAAGACGGCGGCGACGGCCGCAGAGGTGGCGGCGTTGGCCTTGTTGGCGCGGCCGGGCAGCTGGAGGTGGATCGGCCAGGCCGAACCGTGCGGGTCCAGGACGTGGTCGCCGTTGAGCGCCCAACTCGGCGCCGGGCGGCGGAATCCGCACTCGCCGCAGAACCAGTCGTCGCCCGGACGCTGCATCACACCGCCGCAGGCGGGGCACGACCAGGCGTCGTCCTTCCACTCCTGCCCCGCGGCGACCCACACCACGTTGGGGGAGGAGGAGGCGGCCCACACGATCAGCGGGTCGTCGGCGTTGGCGATGACGACCGCCTTCGTACCGCTCAGACCCTCGCGCCACTTCTCGGCGAGCATCCGGGTCTCGGCGGCGCGGTCCAGCTGGTCGCGGGAGAGGTTGAGCAGCGCGATCGCCTTGGGCGTGGTGTCCCGGGCCACTCCGGCGAGGTACTTCTCGTCGACCTCGATGACGCCGTACTTCGCGTCCGAGCCGCCGGCCAGGGCGGAGGTGATGCCCGCGGGCATGTTGGCGCCCAGCGCGTTGGAGACGACGGGGCCGCTGGCCCGCAGCGCCTCGGCGATCAGCCGGGTGGTGGTGGTCTTGCCGTTGGTCGCCGACACCAGGACCACGTCCAGATGCTGCGCGAGGCGACCCAACAGGTCCGGGTCGAGCCTCAGCGCCACCTTGCCGCCGATCACCGATCCGCTGCCGCGTCCCGCCGCACGCGACACCGCCGCCGCGGCCTTGCCCGCCGTCACGGCCAGCTTGGCGCGCGGCGACAGCGGCTCTGGATTACCGGGGTGTCCTGACATCTTCCTTGTTCCTCCTTGCGTCGGTCCGGGCTCAGCCTATCGAGATCAGGCCAGCGACCCGAACTGCGGCACCGCGGGGCCCCGCGCCGAAACGACGAGGTCACGGCGGACCGTACCCTTACGCCCATGCGAAACCGGCCGATCCCCGGCAGTTCCGGCCACGTCCGAGCGATGACCCTGCTCGGCGAACCGGTGCTGCACACCCCCTGTGAACCCGTCACCGACTTCGGCCCCGAGCTGGCCCGGCTGGTCGAGGACATGTTCGCGACGATGTACGCCGCGAACGGCGTCGGCCTCGCGGCCAACCAGGTGGGCGTGGGCCTGCGGGTCTTCGTGTACGACTGCCCGGACGACGAGGAGGTCCGTCACCTCGGGCACCTGGTCAACCCGCGCCTGGTGGAGGCGGACGGGGACGTTATCCGGGGGGCCGAGGGCTGCCTCTCCCTGCCGGGCCTGGAGGCGCCGACGCCCCGCTTCGACCGCGCGGTGGTGGAAGGCGTGCTCCTGGACGGCACCCCGGCGCGGGTCGAGGGCACCGGCTTCTTCGCCCGCTGCCTCCAGCACGAGACGGACCACCTGGAGGGCGGGGTGTACGCGGACCGGGTCACGGGGTGGCGGAAGTCACGCCTGCTGCGAGCGATCCGTAAGGAGCCGTGGGGGAGGGGCCGGTAGGGCCCGTCGTGGGCTGGGCGCACCCCACGGGTGCGGCGCGCGGACAGGGCCGCTCACCCCAGGGCCTAGAACCCCGGGGCGCCGGGCTTGTCGCCCGCCTCCGCCAGCCGCCCCCACAGGAGGTCGGCCATGGCGCTGACCAACTCCGCGCGCGAGCAGGGTCGTTCACCCAGCCACCAGTCGCCCGCCGCGTGCATCATGCCCACGATCCCGTGCCCCCAGATCCGCGCCTGCGCGTCCCCGACCGGCCCGAGGTCGATGCGCTCGGCGATGACCTGGCCGAGCTCCTCGCCCATCCGCCGCAGTACCGGCGCCGAGTGGCGGCCGACGTCGAAGCCCTGCTCGGCCTGGTGCGTCTCCTCCGCGGGGTGCATCAGGAAGCGGTAGACCTGTGGCAGCGCCTCGATCGAGGCGAGGTACGTGTCGAGCGTGGCCTCGACCCGTCGGCGCCGGTCGGCCGGTGCGTCGAGCGCCGCCCGCAGCGCGGAGAGCAGCGCGTCGGTGTGCCGGGTCGCGAGCGCCCGGTAGAGCCCGCCCTTGTCGCCGAAGTGCCGGTAGAGGATCGGCTTCGTGATCCCCGCCTCCGCCGCGATCGCGTTCATCGAGGCCTGCGGGCCGTCCCTGAGCACCACCCGGTCCGCCGCCTCCAGCAGTTCACGGCGCCGCTGATCGGCCGGCTTCTGCTGGTCGGTGGTCCGGTGTGTGGTCTCCATAGCGTGTCTCCCCGCCCGTGCGAATTCCCTGAGGCTGTCGCAACGTAACACCAGAGCGGCACTCGGTGCCGGGTCGCCCGGGGTGCTCCGTCGCAGGTTGACAGCGCCTACCCGTGAGTAACAGACTGCTGTTACCGCAAGTAACGTACTGCTGGAGGGGAATATGGCCGAGTTCACGCTCGAACTCAACGACGACCAGAAGCAGGTCCGTGACTGGCTGCACGGATTCGCCGAGGACGTGATGCGCCCCGCCGCCGCCGAGTGGGACGAGCGTGAGGAGACTCCCTGGCCGATCATCCAGGAAGCCGCCAAGATCGGCATCTACTCTCTCGATTTCTATGCCCAGCAGTTCTTCGACCCGACCGGCCTCGGCATCCCGATGGCGATGGAGGAGCTCTTCTGGGGCGACGCGGGCATCGCCCTCTCCATCGTCGGAACCGGCCTCGCCGCCGTGGGCGTTCTCGCCAACGGCACAGAGGAGCAGATCGGCACCTGGATCCCGCAGATGTACGGCGACGCCAACGACGTCAAGGTCGCCGCCTTCTGCTCCTCCGAGCCCGACGCCGGCTCCGACGTGGCCGCCATGCGCACCCGGGCCGTCTACGACGAGGCCAAGGACGAGTGGGTCCTCAACGGCACCAAGACCTGGGCGACCAACGGCGGCATCGCCAACGTCCATGTCGTCGTCGCGGCCGTGGACCCCGCACTCGGCTCCAAGGGCCACGCCTCCTTCATCGTGCCGCCGAACACCCCCGGCCTCTCCCAGGGCCAGAAGTTCCAGAAGCACGGCATCCGCGCCTCGCACACCGCCGAGGTCGTCCTCGAAGACGTCCGCGTCCCCGGCCACTGCCTCCTCGGCGGCAAGGGGAAGCTCGACGAGCGCCTCGCCCGGGCGCACGAGAAGGCGAAGGCAGGCGGGGGCGAGCGCGTCAAGAACGCGGCGATGGCCACCTTCGAGGCCTCCCGCCCCGCCGTCGGCGCCATGGCCGTCGGCACCGCCCGCGCCGCGTACGAGGTCGCCCTCGACTACGCCAAGACCCGCGAGCAGTTCGGCCGCCCGATCATCGACAACCAGGGCGTCGCCTTCCAGCTCGCCGACATGCGCACCCAGATCGACGCGGCCCGGCTCCTCGTCTGGCGCGCCTCCTGGATGGCGACCACCGGCAAGCCGTTCACCTCGGCCGAGGGCTCGATGTCCAAGCTGTACGCGAGCGAGGTCGCCAAGAAGGTCACCGGCCAGGCCATCCAGATCCTCGGCGGCAACGGCTACACCCGCGAGTACCCGGTGGAGCGCATGCACCGCGACGCGGCGATCTACACGATCTTCGAGGGCACGAGCGAGATCCAGCGTCTGGTGATCGCCCGCACCCTCTCGGGGATGCCGATCCGCTGAGGCCGACGGCGTGACCTTCCCGGCCCCCGGCCCTCGGCCCCTCGCGACGGGGCCGGGAAGGGCCGCGGGGCCGGGAAGGCCGGACGGGTCACACCACGCAGAACTCGTTCCCCTCCGGGTCCTGGAGCACCACCGCGTAGTAGTCCATCCCGTGCGGCTCGTCCATCGCGTACAGGATCGTCGCCCCGAGCGCCGTCAGCCGGGCCACCTCGCCATCCACGCGCTCGCGTCGCACCGCCAGGGGCACGTCCTTTCCGCCGCCCACCTTCAGGTCCAGGTGCACCCGGTTCTTGACCGTCTTCGGCTCCGGGACCTGCTGGAACCAGACTCTCGGCCCGACCCCCTTCGGGTCGACCAGTGACTCGGGCAGGTCGCCCGCGCCCTCGGTCAACTCCTCCTCGGGCACGCCGATCGACGCCCAGTACGCCCGCCAGCTCGCGTGTCCCCCGGGCGGCGGCTGCGGGACGTAGCGCAGGGCTTCCGCCCAGAAACGTACGAGCCGCTGGGGCTCCGCGCAGTCGATGGTGATCTGCAACGTCATCTCGATCGGTGCCATGCGCCGAGCGTCCCAGACACCACTGACAGCGACCCCGAAGGCGGCCCCGGCGGCCCCCAAGAGCGGCCCCCACAGGCCGGATTCGGTCGGGTGTTCGCCCATCCCTACCTCTCGGCCGACCCCGTGGGGGACAATCGCCGGGCCGGTGACGATCAAGGGGGCAACGTACACATGGCAACCACCCCGATACCGGGCCCGGCGGGGCTTCCGCTGCTCGGCTCGATGCTCGACCTCAAGAACGACTCGCTCGGCACCTTCCTCGACGCCCAGCGCGCACACGGGGACGTCGTCCGGATCACCGCCGGACCGCCCGGAGCACGCGCCACGATCTACGGCGTCTTCTCCGCCGAAGGCGCCCAGCAGGTCCTCGCCACCCAGGCCGCCAACTTCCGCAAGGACAACGCCTTCTACCAGGAAGTACGTGAGTCCTTCGGCAACGGCCTGCTCACCAGCCAGGACGAGGACTACCTGCGGCAGCGCCGGCTCGTCCAGCCGCTCTTCACCCGCCGCCGCGTCGACAGCTACGCCGAAGCCGTCGCCACCGAGGCCGCGACCGTCACCGAGGAGTGGCGCACCGCCCCCGACGCCACCGTGGACGTCCTGGAGGAGATGGCCCGGCTGGCGCTTCGTGCGGTCGCCCGCATCCTCTTCGGCACGGACGTCGACGCCGCCGTCGAGATCGTGGAGCGTGCCTTCCCCGTGATGGGCGACTACGTTCTGCGCCGGGGCTTCTCGCCGCTCAACATCCCGCGCGACTGGCCCACCCCCGGCAACCGCCGCGCCGCCGCCGCGCACGAGGAGCTGTACGCCGTCTGCGACCGGATCATCGCCGAGCGGCGGGAGACGAGCGGGGCGGACGCCGGCGGCGACGGGGCGCAGGACCTGCTGACCCTCCTCGCCGAGGCCGAGAGCGCCGAGGACGGCAGCTTCGACGCCGGCGAACTGCGCGAACAGGTCCTCATCTTCCTGCTCGCCGGCCACGAGACGACGGCCACCTCCCTCGGCTTCGCCCTCCACCTGCTGGCCCGCCACCCGGACCAGCGGAAGCGGGCCCACGAGGAGGTCGACCGCGTCCTGGCCGGCCGCACCCCCGGCGCCGCCGACCTCGACGCCCTGCCCTTCCTGACCCAGGTCCTCAAGGAGGCCATGCGGCTCTACCCGGCCGGACCGGTCATCGGCCGCCGCGCCGTCGCCGCCACCGAGATCGACGGGCACACCCTCCCGGCCGGCGCGGACGTGATGGTCGCCCCCTGGGTCACCCACCGCCACCCGGCGTACTGGGAGGACCCGGAGCGCTTCGACCCCGACCGCTTCATGCCCGTACCCGAGGCGGCCCGCCCCCGCTACGCCTGGTTCCCCTTCGGAGGCGGCCCGCGCGCCTGCATAGGGCAGCACTTCTCGATGCTGGAGTCGGTGATCGCGCTGGCGATGATCCTCCAGGCCTACGACCTGGAGGCGGTCGACACCGAGGTCCCGGTCGCCGCGGCGATCACCCTCCGCGCGACCGGCCCGGCCCGCTGCCGGCTCCGCCCGCGCGGTTAGGTCAGCGCGGGTAGGTCAGCGTCGGGTCGCGACGACCACCGTCGCGTACAGCTCCTCGGAGGTGATCACCCGGGGCTCCAGGCCGCGCCCGGCCACCGCCTCCACGGCGCGGGCGGCCTGCTGCTCGGACGTCTCGACCAGCAGGTGCCCGCCCGGCGCCAGCCAGTCGGCGGCCTCGGCGGCCACCCTGCGCAGGACGTCGAGTCCGTCCGCGCCGCCGTCGAGGGCGACCAGCGGCTCGTGCTCGCGCGCCTCGGGCGGCAGGAGACCGATGTCCTCGGTCGGTACGTACGGCACGTTGGCGACCAGCACCTCGACGCGGCCGCGCAGCCCGTCCGGCAGCGGGGTGAAGAGGTCGCCCTCGTGGACCCGGCCGCCGCGCGGCTCGATGTTGCGCCGCGCGCAGCGCACGGCGGCGGGCTCGATGTCCGAGGCGTACACCTCGGCGCCCGGCACGGTGGAGAGCAGCACCGCGCCCGCCGCGCCGGACCCGCAGCACAGATCGACGCAGAGCGCCCCGGGCCGGGCGAGGCCCACGGCCTGCCCGACGAGGAACTCCGTACGCCGCCGGGGCACGAACACCCCGGCGTCGACGGCGATCCGCAGCCCGGCGAAGGCGGCCCAGCCCACGACGTGCTCGACGGGCAGGCCGGCCGCCCGCCGTTCGACCATCGCGTCGAGTTCGGTGGCGTCGTGTGCGGCGGAGAGGAGCAGCTCCGCCTCGTCCTCGGCGAACACGCAGCCCGCGGCGCGGAGTCGGGAGACGGTGGTGGAACGAAGGGAGAAAGACGGGTCGATCGACATGGAAACCTTCCGGGAAGCCGAGGGGGCTCCCGCGGTCACCTCTGTCGGGCGGACCACACGGTCGTCGAGGGGGAGCACCCTGCCTGCATGGCGTTGATGGGTCCCACCTCCTCGATCGTTCCTGCTGGAGCCGCTCACATTACATGATCGACATCGTGTGATCCCGCCCCGGCCGTACCGCCGGTTCAGGCGGAGAGCTGCGCCTCGATGGCCGCGACGACCTCCGGGGCCTCCGGCTCGGTGCGCGGGCGGAAGCGGGTGATCCGGCCGTCCTTGCCGACCAGGAACTTCTCGAAGTTCCACTGGACGTCGCCGGACTCGCCCGCCGCGTCCTCGATCTTGGTCAGCTCCGCGTAGAGCGGGTGGCGGGCGTCGCCGTTCACCTCGGTCTTCTCCAGAAGGGGAAACGTCACGCCGTACGACGTCGAGCAGAAGCTCTGGATCTCCTCCGCGCTGCCCGGCTCCTGCCCCAGGAACTGGTTGCACGGCACACCGAGCACGATGAAGCCGCGGTCCCCGTACTCCTTCTGCAGCCGCTCAAGGCCCGCGTACTGCGGCGTCAGACCGCACTGGGAGGCCACATTGACCACCAGGACGGCCTGCTCGCGGTAGTCGGCCAGCGAGATCGGGTCACCGGACAGGGTGCGCAGGGGAATGTCGTACAGGCTCATGAAACAGCTCCTCGTCGAGACTGGGATGCGATCACCATACGATCCTCGGTCACAGCTTCCGGAAGAGTCCCTCCTGCACCACCGACACCAGCAGCCTGCCCTCGCGGTCGTAGATGCGGCCGCGGGCCAGGCCCCGGCCGCCCATCGCGATCGGGGACTCCTGGTCGTAGAGGAACCACTCGTCCGCGCGGAACGGGCGGTGGAACCACATCGCGTGGTCCAGCGACGCCATGTCGAAGCCGCGCGGACCCCACAGCGGCTCGACCGGGATGCGGACCGCGTCCAGGAGCGTCATGTCGGAGGCGTACGTCAGCGCGCAGGTGTGGACCAGCGGGTCGTCGCCGAGCGGGCCCACCGCGCGCATCCACACCGCGCTGCGCGGGTCCGCGCCCACGACCTCGTCCTTCGTCCAGCGCAGCCGGTCCACGTAGCGGATGTCGAACGGCTGGCGCCGGGCCATCCGCTCCAGCGCCTCCGGCAGCACGCCCAGGTGGTCGCGGATCTCGTCCGCGAGCCTCGGCAGGGTCTCCGGGTCGGTCATGTGCCGGGGCGGCAGCTGGTGCTCGAACCCGGCCTCCTCCGGCAGATGGAAGGAGGCGGTCAGGTTGAAGATCGTCCGGCCCTGCTGGATCGCCGTGACCCGCCGGGTGGTGAACGAACGACCGTCCCGCACCCGCTCCACCTGGTAGACGATCGGGACGCCCGGCCGGCCCGGCCGCAGGAAGTACGAGTGCAGCGAGTGCACCGGCCGGTCGCCGTCCGTGGTGCGTCCGGCCGCCACCAGGGCCTGGCCGGCGACCTGGCCGCCGAAGACCCGTTGCAGCGACTCCTGCGGGCTCTGGCCACGGAAGATGTTGACCTCGATCTGCTCCAGATCGAGCAGGTCGACGAGTCTCTCGGCGGGGTTGGTCACCTCAACGCTCCTTCTACAGCTGTCCGACGGACGTCACACGGACGACCGCGCGGCCCTCCCCGTCGGAGGCCGCGAGATCCACCTCCGCGCTGATGCCCCAGTCATGGTCGCCGTTGGGGTCGGCGAAGGTCTGCCGGACGCGCCACAGCCCGTGCGCCGCGTCCTCCTCGATGTTCAGCAGCTTCGGTCCGCGCGCGTCCGGGCCCGTGCCCAGGTCGTCGTACTCGTCCCAGTACGCGTCCATCGCGTCGCCCCACGCGTCCGCGTCCCAGCCCGACTCGGCGTCCAGCTCGCCCAGCGCGTCCACGTTGTCCAGGGCGGCCAGTTCCACCCGGCGGAACATCGCGTTGCGCACCAGGACCCGGAAGGCGCGCGCGTTCGCGGTGACCGGCTTGACCTGGTCCGCCTTCTCCTGCGCCTCCTCGGCCGTCTGGACCTCCGGGTTCGCCAGCTGCTCCCACTCGTCGAGCAGCGAGGAGTCGACCTGGCGCACCATCTCGCCCAGCCACTCGATCAGGTCCTGGAGGTCCTCGGTCTTCAGGTCGTCCGGGATCGTGTGGTCGAGCGCCTTGTACGCGCTCGCCAGATAGCGCAGCACGATGCCCTCGGTCCGCGCCAGCTCGTACCAGGACGTGAACTCCGTGAAGGTCAGCGCCCGTTCGTACATGTCACGGATGATGGACTTCGGCGACACCGGGTGGTCGCCCACCCACGGGTGCGACGTCCGGTACACGTTGTACGCGTGCCAGAGCAGCTCCTCCAGCGGCTTCGGGTACGAGATTTCCTGGAGCCGTTCCATCCGCTCCTCGTACTCGACGCCGTCCGCCTTCATCCGCCCGACCGCCTCACCGCGCGCCTTGTTCTGCATGGCGGCGAGGATCTGGCGCGGGTCGTCGAGCGTCGACTCGACGACGGAGACCATGTCCAGGGCGTACGAAGGGGATTCGGGGTCCAGCAGGTCGAACGCGGCGAGCGCGAACGTCGACAGCGGCTGGTTCAGCGCGAAGTCCTGCTGGAGGTCGACGGTGAGCCGGATCGTGCGGCCCTCGGCGTCCGGGGTGTCCAGCTGCTCCACCACACCGCCGTCGAGCAGCGAGCGGTAGATCGCGATGGCCCGGCGGATGTGCCGCAGCTGCGCCTTGCGCGGCTCGTGGTTGTCCTCAAGCAGCTTGCGCATCGCCTCGAAGGCGTTGCCGGGCCGGGCGATCACCGAGAGCAGCATGATGTTGGTGACCTTGAAGCGGGAGGTCAGCGGCTCCGGATCGGCGGCGATCAGCTTCTCGAAGGTGGTGTCGCTCCACGCGACGAAGCCCTCCGGGGCCTTCTTGCGCACCACCTTGCGGCGCTTCTTCGGGTCGTCGCCGGCCTTGGCGAGCGCCTTCTCGTTCTCGATGACGTGCTCGGGCGCCTGCGCGACCACGTAACCGGCCGTGTCGAAGCCGGCCCGGCCCGCGCGGCCCGCGATCTGGTGGAACTCCCGCGCGCGCAGCGTCCGCACCCGGGTCCCGTCGTACTTGGTGAGCGCCGTGAACAGCACGGTACGGATGGGCACGTTGACGCCCACGCCGAGCGTGTCCGTCCCGCAGATCACCTTCAACAGACCGGCCTGCGCCAGCTTCTCCACCAGCCGCCGGTACTTCGGCAGCATGCCCGCGTGGTGCACGCCGATGCCGTGGCGGACGTAACGGGAGAGGTTCTGGCCGAACTTGGTGGTGAAACGGAAGTTGCCGATCAGCTCGGCGATCTGGTCCTTCTCCTCGCGCGAGCACATGTTGATGCTCATCAGCGACTGCGCCCGCTCGACGGCCTGCGCCTGCGTGAAGTGCACGATGTAGACGGGCGCCTGCTTGGTCTCCAGGAGCTCGGTGAGCGTCTCGGTGATCGGCGTCAGCTCGTACTCGTACGAGAGGGGGACCGGCCGCGTCGCCGAGCGGACCACCGAGGTCGGACGGCCCGTGCGGCGCGTCAGGTCCTTCTCGAACATCGACATGTCGCCGAGCGTCGCCGACATGAGGACGAACTGCGCCTGCGGGAGTTCCAGGATCGGGATCTGCCAGGCCCAGCCGCGGTCCGGCTCCGCGTAGAAGTGGAACTCGTCCATCACGACCTGGCCGATGTCGGCGTACTTGCCGTCGCGCAGCGCGATGGAGGCCAGCACCTCGGCCGTGCAGCAGATCACGGGCGCGTCGGCGTTCACGGACGCGTCGCCGGTCAGCATGCCGACGTTCTCGGTGCCGAAGAGCTTGCAGAGTTCGAAGAACTTCTCCGACACCAGGGCCTTGATCGGCGCGGTGTAGAAGGTCACCTGGTCATTGGCCAGCGCCGTGAAATGCGCCCCCGCCGCGACCAGCGACTTTCCCGAGCCCGTGGGGGTGGACAAGATCACGTTCGCCCCGGAGACCACCTCGATCAGCGCCTCCTCCTGGGCCGGGTAGAGCGTGATGCCCCGGCCCTCCGCCCAGGAGGAGAAAGCCTCGAAGAGGGCGTCGGGGTCGGCGTTCTGCGGCAGCTGATCGATAAGGGTCACGCCCCCATCTTGCCTGGATTCCGCCCGGATGAGGGAACCGGCCACCGGCCGGAAGATCACGGACGATACGCTGACCCGTCGACCGGCCGTCAACTGAGCGCCGGCACCCGAGGAATGGGGCGGGAACAAGCATGATGGGACCGGCGCACTCGCTGTCCGGAGCGGCGGCCTGGCTGGGCGTCGGAGCGGCGGCGGCCGCCGCCGGCCACCCCATGCCGTGGCCGGTTGTCGTCGTCGGAGCGCTCATCTGCGCGGGCGCGGCGCTCGCCCCCGACCTCGACCACAAGTCGGCGACCATCTCGCGGGCCTTCGGGCCGGTCTCCAAGGGCCTGTGCGAGATCGTCGACAAGCTCTCGTACGCCGTCTACAAGGCGACCCGCTCCAGCGCGGACCCCCGCCGCTCGGGCGGCCACCGCACGCTCACCCACACCTGGCTCTGGGCGGTCCTGATCGGCGCCGGGGCCTCCGTCCTGGCCATCACCGGCGGGCGCTGGGCGGTCCTCGCGATCCTCTTCGTCCACCTCGTGCTCGCGGTGGAGGGCCTGCTGTGGCGGGCCGCCCGGATGTCCAGCGATATCCTGGTCTGGCTGCTCGGCGCGACCAGCGCCTGGATCCTCGCGGGCGTCCTGGACCAGCCGGGCAACGGCGCGGACTGGCTCTTCACCGCCCCCGGGCAGGAGTACCTCTGGCTGGGCCTGCCGATCGTCCTCGGCGCGCTCGTGCACGACATCGGCGACGCGCTGACGGTCTCCGGCTGCCCGATCCTGTGGCCGATCCCCGTGGGCCGGAAGCGCTGGTACCCGATCGGCCCGCCGAAGGGGATGCGGTTCCGCGCGGGCAGCTGGGTCGAGCTGAAGGTTCTGATGCCGGCATTCATGCTGCTCGGCGGGGTGGGCGGAGCGTCGGCGCTGGGGTACCTCTAGTACCTCCGGTATCTCTAGCGGGTACGGGACCCCCGGTGGCCCGTTTCAGGCGGACCGGGGGACGCCCAGCGTCGTCACGAGCCTGGTCAGCTCTTCCTCGAAGAGCTTGTCCGGGCTCGTCGTCTGCCGGCCGAGATGCCCGTACACCTCCAGGGCCACGAGGCCGTGCAGGTGCCCCCAGAGACGCAGGGCGAGCGCGACGCCGGCGGGCGGCAGCTCCGGGAAGGCCGGGCGCACCTTGTCGAGGAGTCCGGGGTCGAAGTCGGACCAGGTGAACGCGCTGTCCCGGTAGAGGGGTTCGGCGAACGGCCAGGCGGCCGCGGCGAGCCCGGCGAGACCGGTGCACACTCTCCGTGCCGCGTCCGGGGCGGGGCCGCCCTCCGGGGCCCGGTAGCCGGGCACCGGGTCGCCGTAGACGAGCCGGAAGCCCTCGGGGTTGGCGAGGGCCCAGATGCGGAAGGTACGGGCCCAGGCCAGGATCCGGCCGGCCGGGTCCGCGGCGGGGGCGTTCGCCCAGGCCGCCTCGACGGCGTCGGCGAGCGCCGAGTACACGTCGTCGACGAGCGTGGTGACCAGGTCGTCGCGCGTGGCGAAGTAGCCGTAGATCGCGTTCGCCGTCATGCCCATCTCCCGGGCGATGGCCCGCAGGGTGATGGCGTCCGGTCCGCCCGAGGCCATCAGCCGCAGGGCGGTGTCCTTGATCTCGGCCGTGGTCTCGGCCCTCAGCCGCTCTCGGCGCCCCCGGCCCGCCACGCCCGCGCCCGCGCCTGTCCCGGTCTCTGTTCTCCTGGCCACGCGGGAACTCTACAGCGTCACCTTTGGTTCGCGGCGTGCGGAAACTTCACGGTGTGCACTTCACGGCGTATAGTTTTCGCACGGCGTTAGGTCCGTGCTGTGATCACAGGGGAGAGTCATGCACATCGGAGTCATCGGAGCCACGGGGACCATCGGCGGCCGCGTCGTCGCGGAGGCCCTTGAGCGCGGGCACCACATCAGGGCCTTCAGCCGCGACGCCACGAAGGCGGCGGCCGGCGAGACCCGGGGGAACATCACCTGGGCGAGCCTCGACGTCCTGGACGCCGGTGCCGTCGCCGACGTCCTGCCCGGGCTCGACGTCCTGATCAGCGCCTTCCAGCCCGGAAACGCGGCTCGGGACCTCCCCGACACCGTGCGGCGTTCCATCGCGGACGCCGGTGTCTACGCCGCCGCGGCACGGGCCCTGCTGAAGGCGCTGGAGAGTCATCCCAGAACCCGGCTGATCGTGGTCGGCGGCGCGGGCAGCCTGGAGATCGAGCCCGGTGTCGTACTCGCCGACGCGGAGGAGCGGCTCCACGCGACCCTCGACGCCGTCGGGCTGCCCCGCGCCTACGCGGCGGCGGTCCGCGGCCACCGGGACGCCCTGAACGTGCTGCGGACCTCGAACCGCAGGTGGACCTACTTCAGCCCCGCCGAGGACATCGCGCCGGGCGAGCGTACCGGCCGCTTCCGCCTCGGCGGCGACCAGCCGGTCCGGGACGCCGAGGGGAGGAGCCACGTCTCGGCGGAGGACGCCGCCGTCGCGCTGGTCGACGAGGCGGAGCTGCCCCGCTTCGTCCAGCGCCGCTTCACGATCGGCTACTGAGCACGGGGCGGCTCGGCCGGACCGCCGGGGACGGGCCCCGGCGGTCCGGCCGACCGGCCCCCGATCCGCGCCGGCGGGTCAGCCGTGCCACGACCGCCACAGCGCCGCGTACGCGCCGTCCGCCGCGACGAGTTCGTCATGGCTGCCCAGCTCGCTGATCCGGCCCTCCTCGACCACCGCGATCACGTCCGCGTCGTGCGCGGTGTGCAGCCGGTGGGCGATGGCGACGACCGTACGGCCGTCCAGGACCCGGGCGAGCGAGCGCTCCAGATGGCGGGCCGCCCGCGGGTCCAGAAGCGAGGTCGCCTCGTCCAGGACCAGCGTGTGCGGGTCGGCGAGGACCAGCCGGGCCAGCGCGATCTGCTGGGCCTGCGCCGGGGTGAGCGCGAGCCCGCCCGAGCCGACCTCGGTGTCCAGGCCCTCGTCGAAGGCCCGCGCCCAGCCGTCCGCGTCGACCGCGCCGAGCGCCGCCCACAGCTCCGCGTCCGCCGCGCCCGTCCGAGCGAGCAGCAGGTTGTCGCGGAGCGAGCCGACGAAGACGTGGTGCTCCTGGTTGACCAGGGCCACGTGTTCACGGATCCGCTCGGCCGGCATCCTCGCCAGTTCGGCCGCGCCGAGCGTGACCGAACCGGTCCGCGGGGCGTAGATGCCGGCGAGCAGCCGGCCGAGCGTCGACTTGCCCGCGCCGGACGGGCCGACGAGCGCCAGCCGGGTCCCGGGGGCGACGTCCATCGACACCCGGTGCAGCACGTCGACACCCTCGCGGTACCCGAAGCGCACCTCGTCCGCCCGGACGTCCCGCCCCTCGGGGCGTACGGCCGCGTCACCGGCGTCCGGCTCGATGTCGCGGACGCCCACGAGCCGGGCCAGCGACACCTGGGCCACCTGAAGCTCGTCGTACCAGCGCAGGATGATCCCGACCGGCTCGACCAGCATCTGCGCGAGCAGCGCGCCCGTGGTCAGCTGGCCGACGTCGATCCAGCCCTGGAGCACGAACGCCCCGCCGAGCAGCAGGACGCCCGCCAGGACCAGGGTGTGGGTGAGGTTGACGACCGGGAAGAGGACCGAGCGCAGGAAGAGGGTGTACCGCTCCCACTCCGTCCACTCGCCGATCCGCCGGTTCGACAGGGCCACCCGGCGCGCCCCGAGACGGTGCGCCTCGATCGTCCGGCCCGCGTCGACCGTCTCGGCGAGCACGCCGGCGACCGAGGCGTAACCGGCGGCCTCCGAGCGGTACGCCGACGGCGCCCGCTTGAAGTACCAGCGGCAGCCGACGATCAGCAGCGGCGCCGCGATCGCGATCGCGAGGGCGAGCGGCGGCGCGGTGACCAGGAGGCCGCCGATCAGGAGTCCGGCCCAGACCACGCCGATCGCCAGCTGCGGGACGGCCTCCCGCATGGCGTTGGCGAGCCGGTCGATGTCCGTGGTGATACGGGACAGCAGGTCACCGGTCCCGGCCCGTTCGAGGACACCCGGCGGCAGCCCGACCGACCGGACGAGGAAGTCCTCGCGCAGGTCGGCCAGCATCTCCTCGCCGAGCATCGCCCCGCGTAGCCGCACCAGGCGTACGAAGAAGGTCTGGACGAGGAGGGCGGCCACGAACAGGGCGATCGTGCGGCTCAGTTGCAGCTCGCGCGCGCCCTCGGAGAGCCGCTCGACGAGCGTGCCGAGCAGGTACGGGCCGACCATCGAGGCGGTCACCGCGACCGTGTTGACGCCGACGAGCAGGCCGAACGCCGCGCGGTGGCGGCGCAGCAACTCGCGGACGTAGCCCCGTACGGTCGCGGTCGTGCCCACGGGCAGGGTCGTCGCCGACGTGGGGGCCGCCGGGTCGTACGCGGGTGGCGTCAGGCCGATCATGCCGACTCTCCTTCCAGCTCCGCTTCGAGCTTCTCTTCCAACACCCTGGCCTCCAGGGCCTGTTCGTCCTCGGCCTCGCGGGTCACGACGGCCCGGTAGCGCGGTTCGGTACCCAGCAGCTCGCGGTGCGTACCGACGGCGACGACCTCGTCGTCGTGGACCAGGGCCACCCGGTCCGCCCGGTCGAGCAGCAGCGGCGAGGAGGCCAGGACCACCGTCGTACGGCCCTCGCGCAGCTCCCGCACCCCGTTGGCGACGCGCGCCTCGGTGTGCGAGTCGACCGCCGAGGTCGGCTCGTCGAGCACCAGCACCTCCGGGTCCGTCACCAGGGAGCGGGCCAGCGCCAGGCGCTGGCGCTGGCCACCGGAGAGGGACCGGCCGCGCTCGGTGATCCGGGTCCGCATCGGGTCGCCGTCGGCGTCCACGGACGCCTGCGCGAGCGCGTCGAGCACGTCCCCGCACT
The DNA here is from genome assembly GCF_032436795.1 of Streptomyces sp. P9(2023). NCBI lineage: Bacteria > Bacillati > Actinomycetota > Actinomycetes > Kitasatosporales > Streptomycetaceae > Streptomyces > Streptomyces sp. P9(2023). The sequence goes on along the minus strand of NZ_JAUPWM010000002.1, from coordinate 433,213 downwards.
GGGCCGCCGCCAGCGCCTCCTCCGCACCGACCGCGCCCGAGGAGGGCACGTCGAGCAGTTCGTGGAGCGTCCCGGAGAGCAGGACCGGGTCCTTGTCCTGGACCAGTACGGCGGCACGGGCGGTGTCGAGGTCCAGCTCGTCGAGCGGCACCCCGCCGAGCAGGACCGAGGTGTGGCCCTCGCCCGGCTCCGTGGGGTGGCCGCCGAGCCGGTCCGCGAGCCGGCCTGCCGCGTCCGGGTCGCCGCAGACGACGGCCGTGAAGCGGCCGGCGGGCGCGAGCAGTCCGGTGACGGGGTCGTACAGGTCGCCCGTCGCCGCGTCGTGCCCGCCCGTCGGCGTGGTCGTGGTCGTGGTCCGCGCCAGGGCCAGCACACGGGCCGCGCGTTTGGCGGAGGGCCGGGAGAAGGAGTACGCCATGGCGATCTCCTCGAAGTGGCGCAGGGGATGCAGCATCAGCGCCACCGCGCCGTAGACGGTGACCAGTTCGCCGACCGCGATCCGCCCGTCGAGCGCGAGCCGCGCACCGTACGCGAGCACACCGACGAGCAGCAGCCCGGGGAGCAGGACCTGTACGGCCGCGATCAGGGCCCACATCCGGGCGCTGTGGACGGCCGCGCGCCGGACCTCCTGGGAGGCGGACCGGTAGCGGCCGAGGAACAGCTCCTCGCCGCCGATGCCGCGCAGCACCCGCAGCCCGGCCACCGTGTCCGAGGCCAATTCGGTCGCACGCCCCGCCTTCTCGCGCTGGACGTCGGCCCGGCGCGTGGCGCGGGGGAGCAGCGGCAGGACGGCGAGCGCGAGCACCGGCACGCCCACGGCGACCACCAGGCCGAGGGTCGGCTGGTAGACGACGAGGCCCACGCAGACCAGGACCATCGTCAGGGCGGCCGCGGCGAACCGGGAGAGCGCCTCGACGAACCAGCCGATCTTCTCGACGTCCGATGTGGACACGGCCACCACCTCACCGGCGGCGACCCGACGGGTCAGCACCGAGCCGAGTTCGGCGGTCTTGCGGGACAGGAGCTGCTGGACGCGGGCGGAGGCGGTGATCCAGTTCGTGACGGCGGTGCGGTGCAGCATCACGTCGCCGACCGCGATGCCCGCGCCGAGCAGGGCGAGCAGCCCGCCGACGAGCGCGAGCCGTCCGCCGTCGCGCTCCACGACGGCCTGCACGGCCAGGCCGACCGCGAGCGCGAGGCCGGCGATGCTCAGCTGCAGGAGCAGTCCCCACAGCAGCGACTTCACCTGCCCGCCCAGCTGGTTGCGGCCCAGCCAGAGGAGGAAGCGGGTGCCCGAGCGGACATCGGGGACCCCTGGGTCTGCGTACGGTAGATCGCGAATCTGCATGGCGTCCCGGGGTCTTCCGATTCGTCGGACGATGGCTGAAACCGTGCAAGGTTCGCGCCGGAGGGCCGCCCGAGGCAATCGATTATTCGCATCGGGGCACAGAACAGGCCAAGGTTCCCCCGGCCTTACGGGCACCTCCCGTCACCCGCGCCGCGATTTCGTGCGCACCCCTGTGCAGCGGCCGAGAGAGCCCCTACCCTCCTGAGAGCGCTCTCAGAGCGCTCTCAGCTCGCAGCGCGTTCTCGGAGTGCCTCGACACCACAGCACCTGATGTTCCTCCCCACACCACCGGAACAGCAGAAGGGTCCCCAACCGTGAGACGCACCAGCAGAAACGGATTGCGCACCGTCCTCTCCGCCCTCCTCCTCGTCGCCGCCTGGGGCGGCGCCGCGCTCACCCCCTCGACCGCCGCCGCCGCGACCCCCGACTCCGAGGCGTCCCCCGGGCTGGTCTCCGCGATGCAGCGGGACCTCGGTCTGACCGAGCGCGAGGCGCGCACGCGGCTCGCACAGGAGAAGAAGGCGTTCGCCCTCCAGCCGAAGGCCGAACGCGCGGCCGGCGCCGACTTCGCCGGGACCTGGTTCGACGCGGACAGCGGCCGGCTGACCGTCGCCGTGACGAACCGTCAGAAGGCCGAGGCGGTACGGGCGACCGGCGCCACCGCCCAGGTCGTCACCCACTCCGCGGCCCGCCTCGACGCGGTCAAGCAGCGCATCGACCGCATGAAGGCGCCTGCGGCCGTGGGCAGTTGGCATGTCGACGTGCGGGCCAACGAGGTGGTCGTGCAGGTCGACGCCGACCGCGCCGGCAGCGCCGAGGTGACGACCTTCCTCGACCGCGCCCGTGCCGCCGGTCCGGTCCGGGTCGAGACCGTGGACGCTGCGCCGACCACCTTCGCCGCCGGGACCGTCGGCGGCGACCCGTACTACACCAACCAGTACCGCTGCTCCATCGGCTTCTCGGTGCACGGCGGCTTCGTCACGGCCGGGCACTGCGGCGGGCCCGGCACCTTCGTCCGTGGCTGGGACGGCTCCGACATGGGCACGTTCCAGGCCTCCTCGTTCCCCGGGGACGACATGGCGTGGGTCCGCACCGGCTTCGGCTGGTGGACCGTGCCCGTGGTGTACGGCTGGGGTCAGACCTCCGACCGGCTGGTGCGCGGCTCGTGGGAGGCTCCGGTCGGTTCGTCCGTCTGCCGCTCCGGGTCCACGACCAAGTTCCACTGCGGAACGGTGCTCGGCAAGAACGAGACCGTCAACTACCAGCAGGGTGCCGTGCACCAGATGACCCGGACCAACGTCTGCGCCGAGGGCGGTGACTCGGGCGGCGCCTTCATCACCGGCGACCAGGCCCAGGGCGTGACCTCCGGCGGCTGGGGCAACTGCTCCAGCGGCGGCAACACCTGGTTCCAGCCGGTCAACGAGATCCTCGGCCGCTACGGGCTCACCCTGCACACGGCCTGACCCGGCCCTTCCCCGCGCGACAGAGGCCGCGCCCGCGTACGTCGGCGGGCGCGGCCTTCGCGTTTCCGCCCGGTTTGGAGCATGGTCCAAGATTTACGTGGATGTTGCATCGGGTCTTCTGTGGAATACGCAGCTCCGCCATAGTGGCGCGCACTGTGGAAGTTTCTTTCCGCATGACAGAAGTCCGCTACGGAGGAGTGCCCGTGCCGCACGCCGCCCCACCAGCACCGCCCGCGCCGTCCCTCGCGCGGCGCGCAGCCCGTCTGCTGCGCACATCCCTCTTCGCGCAGGTCGCCTGCGCGCTCCTGCTCGGCGTCCTCGTCGGCCGGATATGGCCCGACGTGGCCTCCGCCGCCCAGCCGCTCGGCGACGGATTCGTCCGGCTGATCAAGGCGATGATCGCCCCGCTCGTATTCTGCGTGGTCGTCGTCGGCATCACCAAGGCCGGTGACCTCAAGGCCTTCGGCCGGATCGGGCTCAAGGCCCTCATCTGGTTCGAGGTCGCCACGACGGTCGCCCTCGTCCTCGGTCTGCTCGCCGGCAACCTGTTCGGCCCGGGCACCGGGATGAACATCGACCCCGCCACCCTCGACGCCTCCGCCGTCGACGCCAAGACCGGCGGCGGCGAGCTCCCCTCGACCTCCGAGTTCCTGCTGTACTCGCTGCCCGACAGCGCGGTCGGCGCCTTCGCGGAGAACTCGCTGCTCCAGGTGCTCGTCCTGGCCTGTCTGGTCGGCGCCGCCGTGCTGCACCTCGGCCACACCAGGGTCCCGGCGATCCTGCCCGCCATCGAGCAGGTCCAGGAGATCGTCTTCGCCGTGGTCGGCTTCATCATGAAGCTCGCCCCGCTCGCGGTCTTCGGCGCGACGGCCCACCTGGTCGGCGAGTACGGCCTCGGCGCCCTCTCCACGTACGGGAAGCTGATCGCCATCTGCTACGGCGTGGCACTGCTCTTCCTGCTGGTCCTGGGGATCGCCCTCAAGGCGCTCACCGGCGTCAGCCTCTGGAAGTTCGTCCGGTACACCCGCGAGGAGATGCTCCTCGCGCTGGGCACCGCGTCCAGCGAGACCGTGATGCCGCGCATGATGCAGAAGCTGCGCGCCGCAGGCTGCCGTGACGACGCGGTCGGCCTGGTCCTCCCGACGGGCTACTCGTTCAACCTCGACGGAGCCTCGATCTACCTCTCCGTCGCCACGCTCTTCATCGCCCAGGCCGTCGGCGTGGACCTCACCCTCGGCCAGCAGATCACGGTCGTCCTGGTCCTGATGCTCACCAGCAAGGGCATGGCGGGCGTCCCGGGCTCGGCGTTCCTGGCGCTCTCGGCGACCGCCGCCGCGCTCGGCGTCATCCCCGCCGGGGCCGTGGCCCTGCTGCTCGGCGTCGACCGGATCATGGACGCCATGCGCGTCGCCACGAACCTGCTCGGCAACTGCGTGGCCGTCTTCGTGGTCTCCCGCTGGGAGGGGGCGCTCGACCGGGTGACCGCCCAGAAGGTCATGAACGGCGAGATCGCCTTCGTACCGGAGGAGGACACGGAGGCCGAGCGGGAGGCCGGGGCGGTGGCTCCACAGCCCGCCAAGTGACCCACCGCGGGGCCCGGCACGTGCGAGCCGGGCCCCGCGCACGGGCTAGCCGGCCGGCTTCGCCGAGTCCACGCCGGTCCTGGCCCTCTTCCACTCGCCGCGGGTGAAGTCGGGGATCGCCTGCGGCGCGCCCTTCGCCTTGATCGAGTCGTGGCTGAGCGGCACCGGCGCCGTCCAGGTCGCCGCGTCGTACACGTCGAAGTCGGGGACGAGCCCCAACTGCATGCACTGCATCAGCCGGTAGATCATGATGTAGTCCATGCCGCCGTGCCCGCCCGGCGGATTGGCGTGTTCCTTCCAGAGCCAGTGGTCGAACTCCGGCGCGTACGCCCCGAAGTCGCCCCACTCGTGGCCCTGGTGGTCCGGCTCCAGATAGATCCGCGCCGGATAGTCCTCGAACACCCCCCGCGTACCGCCGAGGCTGTTGATCCGGCTGTACGGATGCGGGGTCGAGACATCGTGCTCCAGCCGGATCACGCGGCCCTTCGCCGTCTGGACCAGACTGATCGTCCGGTCGCTCTCGATGTACGACTCCTTCCAGCTCGGGTCGCCCGGCGGCATGTGCTCCGCCCGGTACTCGGCGAGCCCGAGCGCGGGCGTCCCGAAGCTGCTGATGCTGACCACCCGGTCGCCCCGGTTGACGTCCATGTAGTTGGCGACCGGCCCGAAGCCGTGGTTCGGGTAGAGATCGCCGCGCAGCCTGGTGTGCCAGAGCCGGCGCCAGGGGCCCTCGTAGTACGTCGGCGAGAACATCAGGTCGCGCAGATCGTGGTTGTACGCCCCCGCGCCGTGCAGCAGGTCGCCGAACTTGCCCGCGTGCGCCATCCGCAGCACGCGCATCTCGTTGCGGCCGTAGCAGCAGTTCTCCAGCTGCATGCAGTGGCGGCGGGTCTGCTCGGAGAGGTCGACCAGCTCCCACAGGTCCTTGAGCGTCATCGCGATCGGACACTCCACGCCGACGTGCTTGCCGTTCAGCATCGCCGTCTTCGCCATCTCGAAGTGCACGTCCCAGGGCGTCGCCAGATAGACGAAGTCCAGGTCCGAGCGCTTGCAGAGGTTCTCGTAATCGTCCTCGCCCTTGGCGTACACGGCGGGGGCGGGCTGTCCGGCGGCGACGACCTTCGCGGCGGCGCGCTCCGTCTTGTCCCGGACCGGATCGCAGACCGCGACCACCCGCACCCAGGGGAGGGCGAGGAAGAGGTCGATCATGCCGCCGCCCCGGTTGCCGAGTCCGACGATCCCGACCCGGACCGTGGAGCGCCGCTCGAAGGGGACGTTCGCCATGGTGGCGCCTCTGCGCCGGGGCGTCCGTACGGCCTGATCGGCGGGGTGTTCGGCGACCGCGGCGGCCTCGGCGGAGGCGGCCTCGGCGCTCCCGGTGCCCAGGGCGCCGAGGCCGATGCCCGCTCCCGCGACCCCGGCCGTGGTCCGCAGGACGGAGCGACGGCTCGGCGGCTGCGGTGCGTTGTCGTTCATGGAACCTCCAGTAGCTGTGTGCACGGCTGGCTCATGAATCCCGCTCAGGACCCTGGCCGTTGAGACTGGTGGTGCGCAAGGGCGCGGATTGGATTCTTGCGATGGGTAGTTGGACTCTTCCATTCCGCATCGCCGGACCATGCGGACGACGAGGGCCACTCACCCACATGGGGGAAGCGACCCTCGTCGTGTTACGTCAGCGGGATGACGATCCGTCAGAATGTTCCGACGGCCGTGGTGTCAGGGGCGCGTCGCGCGCTCCAGCGCGAGGAGTGCGGACCGGTAGCTCCGCCCCGTCGCCCGGTCCATGCCGATCTCGCACATCCGGTTCGCCGACAGATGCAGGTCGAACGGACGCGCCGTCACCTCGGCCGCCTCGCGCGCCGTGGCCGAGGCCGTCAGCTCCGGATGCAGCATGCCCCGGTCGCCCGCGAAGGCGCAGCAGCCCGCCTCGGCCGGTACGACGACCTCCTCCGCGCACGCCCGCGCCAGCGTCGTCAGCTGCTCCTCGTCCCCCAGGTGCCGCATGGAGCAGGTCGGATGCACCACCGCCGAGTCCACCCTGCGGCGTACGTCGAGCCGGGGCAGGAGCTCGTCCGCCGCCCACACCAGCGAGTCGACCACCGTCAGCTCCGCGTGCAACTCCCGGTTGTCGTCGGTGAGATACGGCACCACCTCATGGGCGATGCCGAGCGTGCAGGACGACGCGTCGACCACCAACGGCAGCCTGCCTCCGGCCGTCCAACCCCAGGCCGCCGCCACGATCCGGTTGGCCATCACCTCGTTGCCCCGCTCGTAGCCCTTGGAGTGCCAGATCGTCGCGCAGCACGTACCGGCCACGTCGTCCGGAATCCACACAGGGCGGCCCGCCCGGCCGGCGAGCGCCACCACCGCCTCGGGCAGCGACGGCCCCCGCGGCCCCTCGGGCCCGCCGAAGATCCGGTTCACGCAGGCCGGGTAGTACACGGCGACGGCCGCCGGGCGGTGCGTGCGGGGGAGCCGGCGGGCCGCCGCGCCCGGGATCTCGGGCAACCACTCCGGTACGAGATCGGGCCGCACCGCCCTCCGCGCGAGGCCCGTCGCCGTCCCCAGGATCCGGTCGCCGATCCGGTCGGCCGCCGCGACCGCGAGCCGGGCCGAGGCCTCCACGGCGCGGAAGTTCCTGGCCGCGAGCGCCGCCACCCGCTCCTCGCGCGGGGAGTGCCGCTGGTGGCGGAACTCCTTCATCAGCGCCCCGGTGTCGATCCCGACCGGGCAGGCGAGCTTGCAGGTCGAGTCGCCGGCGCAGGTGTCCACGGCGTCGTAGCCGTACGCCTCCAGGAGGTGCGCCTCCACGGGGGAGCCGTCGCTCTGGCGCATCACCTCCCGGCGCAGCACGATGCGTTGCCGGGGAGTCGTCGTCAGATCATGGCTGGGACACGTCGGTTCGCAGAATCCGCACTCGATGCACGGGTCGGCGATCGCCTCCACCTTCGGGATCGTCTTCAGACCGCGGAGGTGGGCCTGCGGGTCGCGGTCGAGGACGATCCGGGGCGCGAGCACCCCGTCGGGATCGATGACCTCCTTGATCCGCCACATCAGCTCCGTCGCCTTCGGTCCCCACTCCAGCTCCAGGAACGGGGCGATGTTGCGGCCGGTGGCATGCTCGGCCTTGAGCGAGCCGTCGAACCGCTCCACCGTCAGCTTGCAGAACTCGTCCATGAACGCGGCGTACCGCTCCACGTCCGCCGGGTCGCCGGCGTCGAAGGCCAGCAGGAAGTGCAGGTTGCCGTGGGCCGCGTGACCGGCCACGGCCGCGTCGAAACCGTGCCGGGACTGCAGGTCGAGGAGGTCCGCGCAGGCCTCGGCGAGCCGGGCCGGCGGTACGGCGAAGTCCTCGGTGATCAGCGTCGTACCGGAGGGCCGGGAACCGCCCACCGCCGTCACGAACGCCTTGCGGGCCTTCCAGTACCCGGCGATGGTGCCCGGATCGCGGGTGAAGGCGTTCTCCACCGAGGCGACGGGCGTGACGAGAGCCAGCTCTGCGAGGACCTCGGCCGCCGCCCGTTCGTACGCTTCCTGGGCGGCGGTGTCCGGGGCGCGGAACTCCACGAGCAGCGCCGCCGTCTCCTTGGGCAGCTCCGCCCAGTCGGCGGGGACCCCGGCGACGCTGACCGAGGCCCGCAGCGTGTTGCCGTCCATCAGCTCGACCGCGAGCGCCCCGGCGTCGTTGAAGCGCGGCACGGCGGCGGCCGCGGCGGTCAGGGAGGGGAAGAAGAGCAGCGCGGTGGAGACCTGACGGTCCAGCGGGAGGGTGTCGAAGACGACCTCGGAGATGAAACCGAACGTGCCCTCGGAGCCGACCATCAGCCCGCGCAGGATCTCCACGGGCGTCGCGCCGTCCAGGAAGGCGTCCAGGCGGTAGCCGTTGGTGTTCTTGAGGGAGTACTTGGCGCGGATGCGGGCCGTGAGCTCCGCGTCCGCCTCGATCTCGGCCTTGAGTGCGAGGAGCCCCGCGCACAGCCGGGGCTCGGCGCGCGCGAGCTCCTCGTCCGCGGCCGGATCGCCGGTGTCGACGACGGTGCCGCTCGGCAGCACGAAGGTGAGCGAGGCGACCGTCCGGTACGAGTTCCTGGTCGTCCCCGCCGTCATGCCCGAGGCGTTGTTGGCGACGACCCCGCCGATCGTGCAGGCGATGGCGCTCGCCGGGTCGGGGCCGAGGACGCGGCCGTGGCGGGCGAGGGCCGCGTTGGCCCGGACGACGGTGGTGCCGGGGCGGATCCGGGCGCGGGCGCCGTCGTCGAGCACCTCGACCCCCACCCAGTGCCGGCGCACGTCGACGAGGATGTCCTCGCCCTGCGCCTGCCCGTTCAGGCTGGTCCCGGCCGCCCGGAAGACCACCTCACGGCCCTTGCCGTGCGCGTACGAGAGGACGGCGGAGATGTCGTCGATGTCCTCCGCGACCACCACGACCTGCGGCACGAACCGGTACGGGCTGGCGTCGGAGGCGTACCGCACGAGGTCGGAGATGTGCGAGAGGACCTTCTCGGGGCCGAGGAGCGCGACCAGCTCCTCCCGCAGCCGGCGCGGGGTGCCCCGGGACCGGAGGTCGGGGACCCGGTCGGGGGCGGGCCTGCGCCCCGTCCCGGGGCGCAGGGCCTGCGGGTTCGGCTCCAGCAGTGGCATGTCACGGCTCCCCTCGGCGCCCCGGGCCCGCGCGGTCAGCAGCGGCGCTCCGGCACGTGGTCGACCAGAGCGGACAGCAGACCTCCGAGCACCTCGCGCTGATCGACGGTCAATGGAGCAAGGATGTCCTCTGCGGCCGCCCGACGCGCGCTGCGCAACGCGCGCAGGGTCTCGCGTCCCGCGTCGGTGAGCTCGATCCTGACCACCCGTCGGTTCGTCGGGTCGGCGACGCGGCGCACCCGCCCCGCGGCCTCCAGACCGTCCACGAGGCTGGTGACGGCCCGGGGGACCACCTCCAGCCGCTCGGCGAGGTCGGCCATCCGGGGCGGGTGCTCGTAGTGCGCGACCGTGCGCAGCAGCCGGGACTGGGCGGGCGTGATGCCGACCGGCTCGAGGAGGCGCTTCTGGCTGCGCTGCAGCCGTCGGGTGAGGCGCAGGAGCTGCTCGGCGAGGAGGCCGTCGGCGTCGGGGCTGTTCATGGGGGAACAATATCAGGACCTGGTTCATTGTGAGTATAGGTAACAGTGAGCTATGCTCTGATCGTCTTGACCTCTCCCCCCTCGTAGGAGCCCATGCGTCACCACGAAGAGTCCGAATGGACACCTCCACCGCGCGATCCCGCACAGCCGAAGGAGCCCGCCCAGATGCGGCGCATCCTGCGGCTCTTCCGTCCCTACCGAGGCCGGCTCGCGATCGTCGGCCTGCTCGTCGGCGCCTCGTCCCTGGTGTCGGTGGCCTCGCCCTTCCTGCTCAAGGAAATCCTCGACACCGCGATCCCGCAGGGCCGGACCGGGCTGCTCAGCCTGCTCGCCCTCGGCATGATCGCCACCGCCGTGATCACCAGCGTCTTCGGCGTGCTCCAGACCCTGCTCTCCACCACCGTCGGCCAGCGCGTGATGCACGACCTGCGCACCGCGGTCTACGGCCGGCTGCAGCGGATGCCGCTCGCCTTCTTCACCCGCACACGTACCGGCGAGGTCCAGTCCCGCATCGCCAACGACATCGGCGGCATGCAGGCGACGGTCACCTCGACCGCCACCTCCCTCGTCTCGAACCTCACGGCCGTCGTCGCCACCGTCGTCGCGATGCTCGCGCTCGACTGGCGGCTCACCGTCGTCTCGCTGCTCCTGCTGCCCGTCTTCGTCTGGATCAGCCGCCGCGTCGGCCGCGAGCGCAAGAGGATCACCACCCAGCGACAGAAGCAGATGGCCGTCATGGCCGCGACCGTCACCGAGTCGCTCTCCGTCAGCGGCATCCTGCTCGGCCGCACCATGGGCCGCTCCGACTCGCTGACCCGGTCCTTCGCCGAGGAGTCCGAGCGCCTCGTCGACCTCGAAGTGCGCTCCTCCATGGCCGGGCGCTGGCGGATGTCCACCATCGGCATCGTCATGGCCGCCATGCCCGCGCTGATCTACTGGGCCGCGGGCCTCGCCCTCCAGGGCGGCGGACCGGCCATATCGCTGGGCACCCTGGTCGCCTTCGTCTCGCTCCAGCAGGGCCTGTTCCGCCCGACGGTGAGCCTGCTCTCGACCGGCGTCCAGATGCAGACCTCGCTCGCCCTCTTCCAGCGGATCTTCGAGTACCTGGACCTGCCGGTCTCCATCACCGAGCCCGCCGAACCGGTCCGCCTCCCGAAGGTCCTCGGCGAGGTCACGTTCGAGAACGTGGACTTCCGCTACGACCCCGAGGCGCCCGGCCGCCCCACGCTCGACACCATCGAACTGACCGTCCCGGCCGGCGGCAGCCTCGCCGTGGTCGGACCCACCGGATCCGGCAAGTCCACCCTCAGCTATCTCGTGCCCCGGCTCTACGACGTGACCGGCGGCCGGGTCCTGATCGACGGCGTCGACGTGCGCGACCTCGACTTCGACACCCTCGCCCGCGCGGTGGGCGTGGTCTCCCAGGAGACGTACCTCTTCCACGCCTCCGTCGCCGACAACCTGCGCTTCGCCAAGCCGGACGCCACCGACGAGGAGATCCGCGCCGCCGCCCGCGCCGCGCAGATCCACGACCACATCGCGGCCCTGCCCGACGGGTACGACACTCTCGTCGGCGAGCGCGGCCACCGCTTCTCGGGCGGCGAGAAGCAGCGCCTCGCCATCGCCCGCACCATCCTGCGCGACCCGCCCGTGCTCATCCTCGACGAGGCGACCAGCGCCCTGGACACCCGTACCGAACACGCCGTCCAGGAGGCCATCGACGCCCTCTCCGCCGGGCGCACCACCATCACCATCGCCCACCGGCTCTCCACCGTCCGGGACGCCGACCAGATCGTGGTCCTCGACGCGGGCCGGATCGCCGAGCGCGGCAACCACGAGGAGCTCCTCGCCCGGGACGGCCGGTACGCGGCCCTGGTGCGCCGCGACGAACACACGAACGTGGGAGCGGTTGTTCCCCAGAACGTGTGATCGTTCCCGGATTCGTTGCTCAACTCCCTTGTGACAGCTGATGATTACGGTGCGCAAGCAACGGGCTGCAGACCGCGACCGCGCACCGTCCCGCAGATGCATTTCGCACAAGGAGAAGCACCACCATGAACGTGATCACCAACCTGCTCGCCGGCGTCTTCCACTTCCTGGGCTGGCTCGTCTGACCCTCACGCCTGGTACGCCCGGCAGGAACAGCGGCGCCGTCGGTCTCCCGTCCCAGGGGGCCGGCGGCGCCGCCGCATGTGCGGGGCTCCCCGGTTTCGCGGGCGCGCCGGGTTAGCGTGCGCCCATGACGTACCGGTCCTGGCAGCCAGCACCCCGCCGCCGCCCCCGGCTCACCCGGCGCGGTCGGATCGCCCTGCTCATCGGCGCCGCCCTCGCCGTGGCCGCGGCGATCATCGTCCCCCTGTTGCTTCTCGGCGAGGGGAAGCCCGCCCCCGAGAAGCAGCGGACCCTGCTCATCCCGGAGGGCTGGCGGTCGGGCCAGGTCTACGCGGCCGTCGACCGCTCCCTCCGCCTCGCCGAAGGAACCACCCGTAAGGCCGCGGACTCCCCGGCCGCCGCGCTCGGTCTGCCGGCCGCCGCCCAGGGAAACCCCGAGGGCTACCTCTTCCCGGCGACCTATCCGGTCGTGAACGCGACGACCCCGCAGAGCCTGCTCCGGTACATGGTCCAGACGGCCGGCAAGCGGTTCGGCGCCGACCACATCACCGCGGGCGCCCAGCGCAACGGGGTGAGCGTGCACCAGACGGTGATCATCGCGAGCATCGTGCAGGCCGAGGCCGACACCACCGACGACATGGGCAAGGTCGCCCGCGTCGTCTACAACCGGCTCGCCAAGGGCATGGCGCTGCAGATGGACTCGACCCTGAACTACGCCCTGGGGCGTTCCACTGTGGACACCACCCACGCCGACACCAAGCTCGACAGCCCGTTCAACACCTACGAGCGCGCCGGGCTGCCGCCCGCCCCGATCGGGAACCCGGGGGAGCAGGCGATGGCGGCGTCGATCGCGCCGGCGGAGGGCGACTGGCTGTACTTCGTGACCGTGAAGCCCGGGGACACCCGGTTCACCGCCGACTACGCCGAACACCAGGCGAACGTCCAGGAGTTCAATGCGGAACGCCGCGCGGCGCTGGGGCAGGGCTGAGATACGGAACGCTGAACTCCGGAACGCTGGGCTACGGAACGCTGAGCTCCGGGACGGCCACCGGCTCCCGCGCCAGGAGGCGGCGGATCGCCGTGACGGCCGCCCGCCCGGCCCGGTTGGCGCCGATCGTCGAGGCCGAAGGTCCGTACCCGACCAGATGGACGCGCTCGTCCCGTACGGCCCGCGTCCCCTCCACCTGGATGCCGCCGCCCGGCTCGCGCAGCCGGAGCGGGGCCAGGTGGTCGATCGCGGCGCGGAAACCGGTCGCCCAGAGGATCACGTCGGCGTCCACCGTCCGGCCGTCGGCCCAGGCCACGCCGGTCGGGGTGATGCGGTCGAACATGGGGTTCCGGTCAAGGACACCCCGCTCGCGGGCGTCGCGGATGGCGGGGGTGAGCGGCAGGCCGGTGACGGAGACGACGCTCTGCGGCGGCAGCCCCTTCCGTACCCGCTCCTCGACCAGCGCGACCGCCTCACGGCCGGCCGTCTCGCCGAACGGGCCCTCGCGGTAGACCGGCTCGCGCCGGGTCACCCAGGTCGTCTCCGCCGCCACCTCGGCGATCTCCATCAGATGCTGGGTCCCGGAGGCCCCACCGCCCACGACGATCACCCGCTGACCTGCGAACTCCTCGGGACCCGGGTAGTTCGCGGTGTGCAGCTGGCGGCCGCGGAAGGTCTCCTGGCCCGGGTAGCGGGGCCAGAAGGGGCGGTCCCAGGTGCCCGTCGCGTTGATCAGGGCGCGGGTGGCGTACGTCCCCTCCGAGGTCTCCACGCGCAGCCGCCCGCCCTCGCCCTCGCGGACCGCGCTCACCTCCACCGGCCGGTGGACCCGCAGGTCGAAGCGGGTCTCGTACGCCGTGAAATAGGCGCCGATCACCTCGGACGAGGGCCGCCCGTCGTCGGCACCGGTCAGCTCCATCCCGGGCAGCGCGTGCATTCCGTGGACCTTGCCGTACGTGAGCGAGGGCCAGCGGAACTGCCAGGCGCCGCCGGGCCGCGGGGCGTGGTCGAGGACGACGAAGTCGCGGTCCGGGAGGAGGCCGGTGCGCCGCAGGTGGTAGGCGGCGGAGAGCCCGGCCTGCCCGGCACCGATGACGACCACGTCGACATCCCGTACGCCCTGCTCGTTCTCGACCGCGAAATCGTTCACGATTCCACTAACCGTGGCGGGCGCGGGGATCTTCCCGCCGCGCCCGCCCGGTCCTGCGGTCCCGCTACAGCCCTTACCGACCGCCGCCCGCCACGAGGAGCGGAGCGCCGCCGGGCGCCGACGCCGGACGCCCGTTCGCGGCCGGGACACCGAGCAGCGGCGACGCGGGGATCCGCGGCAGCAGGCCGCGCGCCGCCAGCTCGGGGGTCACGCCCTCCCCGAACCAGTACGCCTCCTCCAGATGCGGATAGCCCGAGAGCACGAAGTGCTCCACTCCGAGGGCGTGGTACTCCTCGATCCGGTCGGCGACGTCCGCGTGGCTGCCCACCAGTGCCGTACCTGCCCCACCTCGTACGAGACCCACCCCCGCCCACAGGTTCGGCGCGATCTCCAGCTTGTCGCGGTCCAGCGAACCGCCGCCGTGCAGCGCCAGCATCCGCTGCTGCCCGACCGACTCGCTCCGCCCGAGTGCCCGCTGCGCAGCCGCGATCGTCTCCGCGTCGAGGTCGGACAGCAGCCGGTCCGCGACCGCCCACGCCTCGCGCGCGGAGTCCCGCGAGACGGTGTGCAGCCGGATGCCGAACCGCACCTCGCGCCCGCGTTCCTCCGCGAGCCGCCGGATCCAGTCGATCTTCTCCTTGACCTGCCACGGCGGCTCGCCCCAGGTCAGATACACGTCCGCGTGCTCCGCTGCGACCGGCCCGGCCGCCGCCGACGAGCCGCCGAAGAAGATCTCCGGCAGCGGGTCGGGCGGCAGGGCGGTGAGCCCGCCCTCCACCTGGTAGTGCTCGCCCTGGAAGTCGTACGGCTGCCCGGTCCACACCCCGCGTACGACTTGCAGGAACTCCGCCGTACGGGCATAGCGCCGGTCGTGGTCCAGATGGTCGCCGAAGCGCCGCTGCTCCACCGAGTCGCCGCCCGTGACGACGTTGAGCAGCAGTCGTCCCCGGCTGATCCGCTGGTACGTGGCCGCCATCTGCGCCGCGAGGACGGGCGAGATCACCCCTGGCCGGAACGCCACCAGGAACTTCAGCCGCTCGGTGTGCTGGGTGAGCGCCGCCGTGGTCAGCCAGGCGTCCTCGCACCAGGTGCCGGTGGGGGTCAGCACGGCTTCGAAGCCCAACTGCTCGGCGGCTTTGGCGATCTGCGCCAGATACTCGATGTCGGGGGCGCGTACGCCGGTCACGGTCCCGGACCGGCTGATGCCGCCGTCGGTGTAGGCGTGCCGGTCGACGAGCGTACGGCCGTCGCCGCCGGTCGGCAGGAACCAGTGCAGATGAACGGTCATGAGGTGGAGCCCTTTCCGTAGCCGCGGGCCGGCGTGGTGGACGGCGGCAGGTTCTCGTTGAAGCGGGTGTCGACGTAGTCGGCGAAGCGGAACGTCCGGGGGATCAGCTTCAGTTCGGCGAAGGTGTCCGCGATCTCCTGCTCGGAGGCGATGGCCTCCTTGTCGAGGGCGACCGCGATCCGGGTGCCGTTGCTGCGCTTCACGCACGCGAGTGCGACCTCGTACGGCAGCCCGGTCTCCTTCGCCCAGGCCTTGGCCCAGGCGTCCGGGTGCGCGTAGACCCAGTCCTGGGCGCGGCGCAGCCGCTCGATGTAGTCGCCGATGGCCTTGGCCTTCTCCTTGTCGGCGAGCGCGGCGGGTGCGGCGACCTGGAAACCGAGGCCGTTGACCACGCCCCGGCCGTCGGTGAGCACGCGGGCCTTGCCGTTCGCGAGGACCTGCGAGGTGTACGGGTCCCAGACCGCCCAGGCGTCGACCTTGCCACTGGTGAACGCGGCGAGCGCGTCGGCGGGCTGGAGCAGGCTCACGTCGATGTCGTCGAGGGAGAGCCCGGCCTTCCTGAGCGAGGCGATCAGCTGGAAGTGGGCGGAACTGCCTTGAGCCACAGCGACCTTACGGCCCTTCAGGTGCTGGGTCGTGCGCAGCGGTGAGTCCCGTGCCACGACGATCGCCTCGCCGGCCGGGTCGCCGTGGGTGGCCGCGACCACCGCGATCTTCGAGTCGGCGCCGGCGGCGAAGACGGGCGGGGTGTTGCCGACGGCGCCGATGTCGACGGCCTTGGCGTTGACGGCCTCCAGGAGCGGCGGGCCTGAGGTGAAGGTCGACCAGGTGATGCGGTACGGCAGATCGTCGAGCTCCCCGGCGGCGCGGAGGACGGCTTCGGCGCCGCCCTTCTGGTCGCCGACCCTGAGGACGACGGAACCCTTGCCGTCGGTGCCGGAGTCGGCGGACGAGGGGGAGGAGCAGGCGGAGGCGAGCAACGCGAGGGGAAGAAGGAGGGCGGCGGGCAGGAGGAAACGTTTCATTGGGGTGGGTCCTTCGGGTCGCTTCGGGTCGCTTCGGGTCGCTTCGGGTCGCGGGTACGGGGAGGTCAGGCGGCTTGGTGGACGGCCGGGAGCTCCGCCTCGACACCGAGCTCGGCGAGGAGCCCGGAGCGCAGCGCGGCGAAGGCCGGGTCACCGGCGGTCCGGGGACGGTCGAGGGCGACGGGGGTGTCGTACGCGATGACTCCGTCCCGCATCACCAGCGCCCGGTCGGCGAGCAGCAGCGCCTCATCGACGTCGTGCGTCACCAGGAGCACCGCGCACCCGCGCCGCTGCCACAACTCGGCGACGAGGCGCTGCGCCTTGATCCGGGTGAGCGCGTCGAGTGCCCCGAACGGCTCGTCGAGGAGCAGCAGATCGGGCTCCCGTACGAGAGCGCGGGCGAGCGAGGCGCGCTGGGCCTCGCCACCGGACAGGGTCTTGGGCCAGGCGCCGGAACGGTGACCGAGCCCGACCTCCTCCAACGCCCGCTCGGCGACGGCCCGTTCGGGATTGCTGGGCAGGCCGAGCAGCACGTTGCGCCACACCCGCTTCCAGGGCATGAGGCGGGGCGCCTGGAACGCGACGGCCCGGCGCCGGGGGACGAGGACGGTTCCGGAGATGTCCCGGTCGAGCCCCGCGAGCACCCGCAGCAGAGTGGACTTGCCGCAGCCGCTGTGCCCGAGGAGCGCGGTGAACTCCCCGGCCCGCAGGGTCAGATCGAGCCGGTCGATGACGGGACGGCCGTCGAAGGAGCGGGTCAGTCCCTCGATGGTCACTGCCCGGTGAAGGTCGGTCGCCATTGCAGCAGCAGCCTCTCGAGAGTACGGACGACGGCGTCGGCGAGCAGGCCGAGGAAGGCGTAGACGACGAGGCAGACGACGATGACGTCGGTGCGGAAGAACTCCCGCGCCTGGTTCATCAGGAAGCCGATGCCGGCGTCGGCGTTGATCGACTCCCCGAAGACGAGTGCGAGCCAGGCGGTCGCCAGCGAGTACCGCAGCCCGGTCATGGCCCCCGGCAGCGCCCCGGGCAGGACGACGTGACGGATCAGCCCCCAGCGGCCGAGCCCCAACGACTCGCCCGCCTCGACCAGTTGGGCGTCCACGCCACGGATACCGGCGTACACGTTGAGGTACAGATGGAAGGCGACACCGAGCGCGATCAGGGCCACCTTGGGCGCCTCGCCGATGCCCAGCCAGATGATGAAGAGCGGGATGAGGCCCACCCAGGGGACGGTCCGCAACATCTGCACGGTCGCGTCGACGAGGTCCTCGCCGAGCCGCGAGAGTCCGGACACCAGCGCGAGCGAGATCCCGATCGCGCCGCCCAACAGGAGCCCGGCGGCGACGCGTTGGAGCGAGACGCCCATGGCATGCGGGAGGGTTCCGTCGGCGATCAGCTCACCGCCGGCGCGGGCGATGGTCCCGGGAGAGGCGAGCACATCGGCGGGGAGTACGCCTGTCGAGCTGAGCAGCTGCCAGGTGACGAGGAGGAGTAGGGGGCCGATGGTCCGGCGCAGCCAGCGGGGCACGCGGGCGCGCCGCCCTGATCCCGTCCGGGCGGCGGACACCACCTCCTCAAGTTCTGAAATAGGGGATATGTCCGGCGCGAATTCGGGCGGGGCATGGCCAACGGTCATGAAAGGGCTCCGTGGGGAGGGAGAGTGAGTACGCGTCAGCGTCCGTGCGCACGCCGGAAGCACGCGACCACGGGTGTCAGCGTGTGAAGATCAGAGCGAGGTGAGGGGGCGTCAGCAGCCGCGACGACAGGCGGCGGAGGCCACCCGCAGCAGGTCGATGTGACCGCGCGTGGTGAGCAGGGCTGTACGCAACATGGCGCGAACGTAGCGACCCGTTCCGGTGTAGGTCAACGGTGTCTCGGAGCGTGGACGAGCGATCCCGCGTAGTGAGCGGCAGGATGGCCCCATGTCGACCTTCACCACCCGCGTCCTGACGCTCACCACCGGTAGCTCGGAGACGGTCACCGACCTGACCCAGGCCTGCGCGGAGTTCCTCACCGAGACGGCCCCGGCCACCGACGGCCTCCTCAACCTCTTCGTCCCGCACGCCACGGCCGGCCTGGCCATCCTCGAAACGGGCGCCGGCAGCGACACTGACCTCCTCACGGCCCTCCACCACCTCCTCCCGGCCGACGACCGCTGGCAGCACCGCCACGGCTCCCCGGGCCACGGCCGCGACCACGTCCTCCCGGCCCTGGTCCCACCGCACGCGACGCTGCCGGTCCTCGGCGGGCGCCTCGAGCTGGGCACCTGGCAGTCGATCTGCCTCGTCGACACCAACAGGGACAACCCGGAGCGCCAGGTGCGGCTGTCGTTTCTCGGGTAGGGGCGGGTGCCCCCGGACTGTAGGCGGGATGTCCGGCCGCACCGAACGATGGCTTCGCTCTCGACATGGGGTCGCACCGGCGCTGCTTCGGGGAGTTGGGGTCGCTGGTGATTTCGGGTGCGCAGCCGGGGGGCCGAGGCGTACGGGGCGGACGACGCGAGTTGGTGTGCTGCCCGCTGTGCTCGCCCATGGGTAGGTCGCGGTGGTCGGCTGCTCGCGCGGGCGGGAAGGTCTCGGCACGGGTAGTGTCGTTTCGTGCGTGGATGCGTACTTTGTGTGCCGCCAGCCGTTCCCTGAGCACGGCGGTGTCACGTGTGTGAGAGGACCGGCGACCTGCCGTCCTCCGTACCGGCCGTCCGAATGCGACCGCAGCGATCACGACCGCGGGACAAGACTCGGCTTCTCGCCTGTGCCCCTCTGCGCAGTCCTGCATTTCTCACGTCAGTCCCAGCCCATCACCCCGGCCAAAGGGGTAGCTCTCCTGGAGGAAAGCCATGTCGCATCACGGCAATCGCCACGACGGAAACCGGCGGGCGAAGCAGCCGGACAAGGCATCGGGCATGCCGGTGCCGGGGACTTCCGGCACGTCCGCCGGGCCGACAGCCAGAAGGGCGGGCGAGATGCCGGTCCCGGGTATGCAGACAGCAGCCGGGAGCCCCGCGGCAGGGCAGATGCCGAAGCCCGGCATGCAGTCGGCGGCGGCAACCGGCGGGTCCGAGATGCCGATGCCGGGGATGCACGCCACGTCCGCCGGCGGAGCGATGCCCATGCCCGCGGTCGGCATGACCGGCAGGTCGGAACCGACGGGACAAGCGCCCAAGGGCAGCAAGCCTCCGGAGGGCGGCGAGCCCCCGCCGTTCCCGAACGGCGGTACGCCCGCTGTGTCCCGCTTCGGCGGGCCCGGGGGCACCCTGCCGAGCGGTCCGTCGTACGAGCCGGGCGTCGTCGAGGTGGAGTTCCGTGAGGGCGTCACCCCGGACATCACCCAGCCCCCGGACGGCGCGCCCCCCGAGGTCCGCAGCATCGCCGAAGGACCACTCGACGAGTTCAACCGCATCCTGATGGACAACAACCTCGTCACGGCGGAATCGACGTTCCTGATCACACCGCAGGAAGCCACCTCCGTGCAGGCGCGCGCGGCCTCGAAGGGCTTCGATACTCCCAACCTGGCGCGGTTCGTCACGTTGCACTTCGCCGACGAGGCGGACACGGTCGCGATCGCGTCGCGCCTCGACGCGCTTCCCGAGGTGGAGCGGGCGATCGCCGTCCCCGTGGCTCTGCCGCCGACGGTCATGGCGGAACGCCCCGGAGGCGCGACGGTGCTCGCGCCGTCGGCTCCACTGGCGGAACCGCTGGTCGGCATGGGCGGGACCGTGGTGGTGGACACCGTCACCGGCCTGGAGAACCAGTGGTACATCTTCCGCTGTGGCGTGAACCAGGCGTGGGGCATGTCCACCGGCCGCGACGTGGTGGTCGCCGATGTCGACTGGGGCTACCGGACCTCGCACAACGACCTCGCCGGGCGCATCAGCAAGACGTACAACGCCTTCGACGGCACCACCGACGTCACGAGCGGTGACGTCTCCCACGGCACCGCCGTCATGGGGTTGGCCGGTGCCACGGTCAACCATCTCGGCATGGCGGGCGTCGCGTACGACTCCACGCTCTGGGCGGTGCGGTCGGATTCGGGGACAGGTGAGCCACTCGGCGGAGACGCCTGGGCCCGGGGCATCGACTGGGTGCGTACCACCGACAGCGGCGGCAGGCGCAAGGTCGTGATCCTCGAAGTCCAGACCGGGGCGTACGGGAACTACGAGTACGTCCCGTCGGTCAACGCGGCCATCAGGACGGCGATCGCCGCGGGAGTGGTCGTCTGTGTGGCGGCGGGCAACGGAGACCGGGACGCCGGCATCGGAGACGACGGCAGGCCGATTCCGGAGACGGGTTCCATCCTGGTCGGAGCCACGGCCTACGACGCCACGGTCAACAAGCGGGCGTGGTTCAGCAACTACGGCCCCCGGATCGTCGTGTGCGCACCCGGCGACGACTCGCACGACGTGACCTGCGACAGCAGCTCCGACACCGCGTACCGCAACCCCTTCGGCGGCACCTCCGGTGCGACGCCGAAGGTCGCCGGTACCGTCGCGCTGATGCTGGCCGCGAACCCCGGTCTCAGCCACGCCGAAGTGCGCCAGATGCTCAACGCCACAGGGACCGCGGTCACTCCGGACCCCGGCAAGGACATCGGCACGTTCCTCAACGCCGGTGCAGCCGTACGGGAGGCCTCCGAGCAGGCGGCCGGACGCATGGAGATCTTCGCGCGTGGTGGCGATCAGGCGCTGTGGCACATGTGGCAGACCGCGCCGAACAACGGCTGGTCCGGCTGGGAGTCCCTGGGCGGCTGGATCGACATGCTGAGCTACGGCCGCAACGCCGACGGCAGGTTGGAAGTCTTCGCTCGTGGCGCCGACCAGGCCGTGTGGCACATGTGGCAGACCGCGCCGAACAACGGCTGGTCCGGCTGGGAGTCGCTCGGCGGCTGGATCGACAACCTCAAGATCGCTCAGAACAACGACGGCCGAATGGAGATCTTCGCTCGCGGAGCGGATGGCGCGGTGTGGCACATGTGGCAGATCGCCCCCAACGGCACCTGGTCGAGTTGGGAGTCGCTCGGCGGCTGGGTCGACGATCTGGACATCGGCCGTAACGCCGACGGCCGGATGGAGGTCTTCGCCCGTGGCGGGGACCAGGCACTCTGGCACAAGTGGCAGACCACACCGGGCGGAGGCTGGTCCGGCTGGGAGTCCCTGGGCGGCTGGATCGACCGTCTCGCGACGGCCCGAAATGCCGACGGTCGGCTGGAGGTCTTCGCCCGTGGCGCCGACCAGGCTCTGTGGCACATGTGGCAGACCGCGCCGAACAACGGCTGGTCGGGCTGGGAGTCGCTCGGCGGCTGGATCGACATGCTGGCTCTCGACGGCAATGCCGACGGCCGGTTGGAGGTCTTCGCCCGTGGCGCCGACCAGGCTGTGTGGCACATGTGGCAGACCGCGCCGAACAACGGCTGGTCGGGTTGGGAGTCGCTCGGCGGCTGGATCGACGATCTGGACATCAGCAAGAACGCCGACGGCCGGCTGGAGATCTTCGCCCGTGGAGCCGATGGCGCCGTGTGGCACATGTGGCAGACCGCGCCGAACAACGGCTGGTCGGGCTGGGAGTCCCTCGGCGGCTGGATCGACCGGCTCGCCGTGGCCCAGAACGCGCCCTGAGCACCACCGCTGATGGACCGATCCGAGTGACCACTCCTGTGTCCCCCAGGGCGACGCGCCCCGGGGGACACAGGAGTGGGATCGGCGAGACGGGTGGGAGTGTGCCTGCCGTCGCAGATCGGAGGGGAGCGTCCGTCAGGGTCGGCGGGGACTGCTTTCCCCTCCCCGACCGCGAAGCAGCGCACACCCGGCTCGATACGACACGGATCGCCGCTGCTCGACGGTGTGCCGCGTACCGTTGAGAGAGTGGAACACGCCCTCGAAATCGCCCTCCCGCTGCGGCGGCTGGTCGTCCTGCGGCACGCCAAGAGCGCATGGCCCGAGGGCGTGCCCGACTATGACCGCCCCCTCGGACCGCGAGGCCTTCGCGACGCCCCGGCGGCCGGCCGCCGGCTGGTGGACGGGCGGCGGACAGCCACAGCCTTCTCGATGTCGTAGGCGAAGTGCCGACCGATGTAGGGACGTTGCTGTTGATCGGACCCAACCCGGGTGTGCAAGACCGCACCCCTGACCGACCTCGCCGTCCCGCGCGGACAGCACTGAGCCGGCCCGCAGGGCAGGTGCCCACAGCGTCGGCGCCGAGAGCACCGACGGCTCCGCCGCACAGGAGGTGTACGGCGGACAGAACAACGGAGACTGGAAACTCGTCGCCCACGGAGAGCAGACGCTCATCCGCGTGGACGAGCACGAGCAATGAGCCCCCCACCCCGCGCCGCCGTTCCTGGGGGACATGGGCGGTTGTTCCCGTCGTCCTCGACGCGAGCGGTGGTCCATCTGGCGGGGGGGTGACGAGGCGGACGGCTCCCGCGACGGCACGGGCGCGGCAGCATCCAGCTGGTTCAGCCCTGGCGCGTGGGGCCGACGCCGGGCTCGGCGCGCCGTACCGCGTCATGGGCGGCGAGCGCGGCGTGCAGCGTGACCAGATCGGCGCCCCGGGACGCGTCCAGTCCGGTGAGATCCGTCGCCTTGCGCAGGCGGTAGTCCACCGTGTTCGGGTGCACCTGGAGCCGGGCTGCGGCCCGGCGACGGTCGAGACCGCAGGCGAGGAAGGTGCGCAGGGTGGCGAGAAGTTCCGGGCGAGTGTCCAGCGGGTCGAGCAGCGCGGCCAGCCCTTCCCTGGCAGAGCTCGGACGGCTCAGCTGGTATTCGAGCAGCACATCGTCGAGCAGGTACAGTCCCGGCCCATGGCCGGAAGCCTCGGCCACTTCACGTACCTCACCGGCCAGCCGGGCGGCATCCGCAACGCCCTCCGGCGGCGCGGCGGCCGCTGCGGCCAACACCTCGGCGCCGCACATCCGGCCCAGCTCCGCGACCAGTCGGGAGAGCCGGTTCCGGTCCGCAGGGCCGAACTCGGCGGCCGGCGCGTCGTACGGGATGAGGACCAGCCCTCCGCCGCCTGACAGTAAGGACAGCGGAACTCCCACTGTCTGGCGCTGTAGTTCGTTGCGCAGCCGCCGGAGTTTACGGCGAGCGGCGACCGCGTGGTCCAGGCCGGGCACCAGCTCGTCCGGATGCCGTCCCACGGAGATGCTCAGCACCAGGTAGCAGGGCGGTAGTCGGATGCCGGCGCGGTCGGCCGCGGCCTGGGGGCTGCCGCCTTCCAGCAGCCTGGACAGCAGCGACTGCAGGGCGACCTGGTCGTCGCTCAGAGCTGTCTGCCGCTCCTGCACGTACCCGGTGGCGACCTCACAGCTCACCAGCCTGAGATACGTGAGCAGGTGACGCTGGACCAGCAGCAGGTCGCTCATGTCGCCCGGTTCGGCCGCCGGAAAGACATGGGCGGCGCACTCCTCCGCACCGAGGTGATAGGCGCCCACCACGGCCTCCAGCGGCACTCCCTCGTCGGCACGCCGGGCCGACGACTCGCGGATCGCTGTCTGCTCCGCCTGATCCGGCAGCTCGCCGCTGCGCAGCATCTCGGCGAAGCACCGGATGCCGCGGGCCACCTGCTTGGCGATGTCGCTGCCGAGCTGTTCCGGCGGCAGCCTTCCATAGACGGGCAGCCGTTCGACGAGCCGGACCATGACCGCACGCTCCAGTGCTCCGGCGGCGGCATGGAGTCGCTCGTAGACCGGAACGCCGCCGAAGTGCGGCACCGCGTCGCGTGCCGGGGCGTTGGATTCGGTCACAACCCACCTCGCAAATGTCTGTTGTCAGCCCTGGAGGCGCGGCAGGCCACCGCCGCCACAATGTTTCCGGGACATCTCCTACCGGTTGGTAACACGCCATGCCGGTGGATTGCCAGAGGTGGCGGACCACGGCCGCGCCGTCATCGGCTCTCCCCGTACGACCTGACGCCACCGGAGAGGCGCTATGCCCGAACGTCCGCTCGCCGTACAGGAGAGCGTCATGGACTCCTGCTCGCCTTTGCCCGGAGCCGGCATCCGGAATCCCCAGGCAGAGTGCCGACAACTCCGGTCGGTCGTGCCGTTCTGCGCGCCCTCAGGCCCGCGCGTCGGCCCCCCCACTCACGAATCGAGGAAGCCATGTCCAGGACAGCCGTTCGTCTGCTCTCCATCGCTGTCGCCACCGCGGCGGCCATGACCGCCGCGCCGGCCGTATCCGCCGGCGAGCCCGCGCCGGCTGCGACCACGACCAAGGCCACGCCGACCGCGAGCGACCCGTTCTACACGTACGACGGCAGCGAGCCCCTGTCGTCGTTCGCCCCGGGCGCCGTGCTGAAGACGCGGACGCTGCAGTACCACCTCGTCGGCATTCCCACGCCGCTGAAGGCGATCCAGCTGCTCCATCGCAGCACCGACGCTCAGGGACGCCCGGCCGCCAACGTGACCACGGTGGTGCGCAGCCTCACGGGTGACGGAAGCAAGGCCGTGTCGTACCAGTCGTTCTACGACTCGCTGAACCCGGAGGACGGGCCGTCCCGCGCCATCGCCGGCAACCTCACCCTAGGCGGCGTGATCCCCAACGTCGAGGCGGTCTTCATGGCGCCGCTGCTGGCGAAGGGCTACACCCTCGTCATACCGGACACCCAGGGACAGCGCGCCTCCTTCGCCGCGGGACCCGAGTACGGAACCAACACCCTGGACTCGATCCGTGCCGCGACCAGGTCCGGGCAGACAGGGCTGAGCGACAACACCAGGTTCGGTCTCATGGGCTACTCGGGCGGCGCCATCGCCACGAACTGGGCAGCCGCGATGGCGCCGTCCTACGCACCGGACGTGAACCGGAAGCTCGTCGGATTCGCCGAGGGCGGCCTGCTCGTGGCCCCGGCGCACAACCTGAAGTACGTGGACGGCTCCCTGTCGTGGTCGGGCGTCATCCCCATGGCGATCATCGGTGTCTCCCGCTCCTTCGACATCGACGTCAAGCCCTACCTGAACAGCTACGGCCTGAAGGTGTACGCGGAGTTGGAGAAGGGGTCCATCGTCAACGCCCTCGGTCGCTACCCGGGTCTGACCTGGAAGAAGATGGCGAAACCCGATTACGAGAACATCAACTCGGTTCCCGAGCTCGTCACGGCGGTGAACCGGATCAACCTCGGCTCCGCCGCCACGCCGACCATCCCCGGGTTCATCGCCCAGGGCGACGCGGGCGTCCTGGAGGGAACCTTCGGCAACCGCCCGGGGATCGGCACGGGCGATGGTGTCATGGTCGCCGGGGACGTGCGCGCGCTCGCGCGGCAGTACTGCGCCACCGGCAACGCCGGCATCAAGTACCAGCAGTACGAACTGCTCAGCCACGTGGGCGTGCCCGTCATCTGGGCCCCCCTCGCGTTGGACTGGCTCGATGACCGCTTCGCGGGCCGGACGGCCCCGTCCGACTGCGGCCGCATACGCGAAGGCAACTCGCTGGCACCGGAGGAGCCGACGCCGCTGTCCTGACCCGCGTGTGGTCCTGCCGCGCGGATCCCGCGCGGCAGGACCACGCACGCGCGACAGCGACGCGGCGCTCCGCCTCGCGGTCCGCCCGCCGGGGACGCGACGGCCGCTCGTGCCCGGTGCCACAAGGCCGGCATCCTGCACCGGTGTGCCCCGAGCGACGCACACCACGGGCGCGACGACGTCGTCCTGATCCTCCGCGCACAGCCCTTCGGAGAGCGCAGCATCTCGACACCTGACCCCGCACAGAGCCACGCCGTCGGGTGGGCCATCACGCGGGGATCCCGGCAGTACGTCTCCGTCGCCCCGGCGTCAGTCAGGCGGCGGGACGAGATCTCCGCGCAGCCGCCGGGTACGGAGCACCAGCTCGAGTTCGAAGCGGCGGTCCGGGTCGTCCAGGTCGGCGCCCCACAACTCGCGGAGCTGTCTCAGCCGGTAGCGCACGGTCTGCGGGTGGACTCCGAGCCGGGCGGCCACCTCCGGGGCGCCTCCCCGCGTTTCCAGCCAAGCCAGCAGTGTCTCGGCGAGACGGTGGGCGTGCGCCGGGCCGCCGGAGTCGTCCAGCTGTGCCAGCCTCCGCCGCGCCAGATCGTCGATCAACTCACTTGCGGGCAGCAGTACCAGGGCTTCGACGTGCTCACTGCATTGCAAGAGCCGCCCTCGCGGCAGCAGGCCCTGCTCGATCATCCCGACGGCGGCCTCGGCCCAGCGCAGCGACGTGGCGGCCTCCGTCACGGGAACCGACGGGCCGATCGCGCCGGACCAGCCGGCGACCGCCCGGTGCAGCAACTCCGTGCGTCCGGGGGCATCCGGGTCCGG
Source organism: Streptomyces sp. P9(2023) (assembly GCF_032436795.1). Classification (NCBI taxonomy): domain Bacteria; kingdom Bacillati; phylum Actinomycetota; class Actinomycetes; order Kitasatosporales; family Streptomycetaceae; genus Streptomyces; species Streptomyces sp. P9(2023). Next base: position 406,864 of record NZ_JAUPWM010000002.1, on the reverse strand, counting down.
CACGACCAGACGCGGCCGCTCGCCCTCCATGTCGAACAGCACCTCGTCGCCCACGGCAGGGGCGACAGCCTCCACAGCAGGGCGAAGCAGCACGGCCACCGCCACCTTCTCGGGCAGTTCCCAGCCCACGTCGGCCGCGCGGTCGGCAAGGAAGGCGGACGGGTCCGAGCGGTGCTCGGCGAGCAGGAGATCGACGAGAAGACGTTGCAGGCGAAGCCGTTCCCCGGCCTGGCGGGCGATGGCCTCGGCGTAGCCGCGTACCGACTGGGCCACTATGACGTCGAGGTACTCGAACGCGGACTCGGCGAGCTCGTACATGGCCGAGGACGGAATCTCGGCCTGCTGGCCGATCTCCGCCATGCGCCGCCAGGAGAGGCGCACGCCCAGCCGGTAGATCCCCTGCAGGGAGTCCAGGCTGCGCCCGTGTGCGACCTCGCCGCGCCCGAAGTCCCGGAACATCTCGGGAATCGCGCTGGGCCGGTCCGAGCCTGTGGTCATCTGCTCCACGAAGAGTTCCAGCGCGTGCCGGATCGCCACCAGGGCCTTCGGCTCTCCGGACTCGTCGACGCTGAATACCAGACCCGGATATTCCCGTCGGATCTCGGCGAGGATGTCCTGCGCCAGCTCGGGGATCTGCTCCAGGGCTCGGTCGGCGAACTGCTGAATCCGTTCTCGTGGCACGTTGCGCCACGCTGACGAGGCTTCCAAACCACCGCTCCAGGATGTCCGGTCTACATGAGCTCGGTCAGCCGGCCCGCACAGGCCCAAACTAGCCCGCGCCGGACCCCGGCGTGCTGGAAGGCCCGCCGATGGGCGGGTCGGGGAATGTGACGAGCGGCACGTTCTGCTGCTTGGGTGCGGCATCGAGAGCGGCGACGATTCCGAAGGCGGCGCCTGTGGCCAAAGCGGCAGCGGCGACGCAGGTCAGGAAGGCGGCGAGCAGTCTGGACATGAGGATGATCGGCCTCTCAGTCGATGAGGTCTGTCACCCAGCGCGCCGGCCCGGTCCGGCGCGGTCAGTATGGGAGGCGCATTGACAGGTGGTCAAGCGCCACTTAGCTTCGCCGTTCACAGCAGCGTTACTACCGGGTAAGTCGCTCATCGCACCGGACAGGCTGTGATCCGTGCGCGCGGCCCGTCCCGCACCGCCCTGAACTCCCGCATCTCGCGTCCGTATCGGAGTACCCGCATGCGTCGTTCAATATCGCCTTTGTCCCTGATTCTGCTGGGTGCCGGTGTCTTTCTGCTGGTGCTCACCCAGCTGCTCGCCTGGTACGTGGAGCCGCGCGCCAAGCGCACACCGACCGATGTGAACTCCACGACGGTCTTCGAGGGGCAGGGCAGCTACTTCGACACCGGGTCCGTTTCCACGGTGGAAGACCAGACGATAACGATCACCCGCCGGGTGCTGGGGGACGTCGCGGGCAGTGAGCGCAGCGGAAACGCGATCTGGGACGTGTCGACCCAGATCGATACGCCGAAGACGCTGCCGCTGGCCGACCCGCGGAAATCCCTGCAGTGGACCACCGAACGCTGGGTGACCGACCGCCGGACGAACCTCCCGGTGCACTGCTGCGAGGAGAAGCCCGGGTTCGAGGGCGAGGCCTACCTGAAGTTCCCGTTCGACGTCGAGAAGCGCACCTACACCTGGTGGGACAGCACCCTGGGTGCCGCCGTGCCGCTGGAGTTCGAGGAGGTCACCAGGGTCGACGGGCACGAGGGCTACCGCTTCGTCGGCACCGTCGAGGCCACCGCGACCGGCACCCGTATGGTGCCCGGCGTGCTCGTGGGCAGTTCGAAGCCGGGTCAGGTGCTGGCCGAGGAGTGGTACTCCAACGCGAGGATCGAGCTGACCGTGGACCGGCGAACGGGTCGGATCATGAACGCGCTGATCGCGCCGACGAAGACGCTGCGGGCCCCGGGTTCGAGTAAGGACGCGGTCACCCTGCTGTCCAGCAAGCGGCTGGAGTTCACCGAGGCGACCCGCCGCGAGCAGGTGAAGCTCGCTTCGGAAGACGGCAGCCGGCTGAAGCTGCTCGGCGAGACCGTACCCCTGGGGGGCGGGATCGCGGGCGGTCTGCTGGTCGCTGCGGGCATTGCGTTGCTGATCCGCGGCCGCCGACGGCCCGAACACTCAGAAGGGTGATGAAAGCGCCTCCTTCGAACAGCGCGAATTTGTCACCCCTGTGAGTAGCCGGAACTAATTGCTGAAGCGAACACTGACGTTACCCCTCGGTAAGACCAGTGTTTCCGGGTTGAGTCGGCTCCTGTCCCAGGAGTCTGCCACCGGCCCGGTGCAGGCAGGACGACCGCACGGCCACTCCGGCACCGAAGTACACGCAGCACCCGCATCAACGCAGTGCCCGCAGTACCCGTACACCGAGCCAGCCCAGCGCTTCATCCCCGGAAGCCCGGCAATCCCCCCACCCGTCTGCCTCCCGCAGCCGCCGAGTTGGAGCACCTCTATGCCCCAGCGCGCGTCCGCTCTGGCCCTCGGCCAGAAGGACTCCCTTTCCGTCCCCGCTCAAGCCCGCACCGGCAGCCATGTCGCCGACTCGCTCGCCGCCGACCCGCACGTCGCATCCCCCGGGATGCCACAACCGCGTCGGATCACCTTCCTCGCCCGCCGTGACCTGGCCAACCAGGCCGCCGGCGGCTCGGAACTGCTCATCGACCGGATAGCCGACGGCTTGACCTCCGGCGGCCATGAGGTCACGCTCGTATGCGGCGGCCCGGCCGCCGAACGCGACTACCGGGTGGTCTCCGCAGGAAGTGACGCAGGTCACTTCCTGCGCGCCAGGGCGATCTTCGCCCGCGAGGTCGGCGACTGCGACCTGCTGGTCGAAGTGTGCAACGGCATGCCGTACCTGGCGCCGCTGTGGCATCGCGGACCAACGTTGTGCCTGGTCAACCACGTGCACACGGATCTTTGGCAGATGCGTTACCCGGGTCCGGCGGCACGGCTCGGACGCAGGCTGGAGCACTGGGCTCTGGCCGGCACCCACCGCGACAACCTGATGGTGGCCGTTTCCGAGTCGACCGCCTCCGAGCTGCGCGGCATCGGCGTGGCCGCGGACCGCATCCGGATCGTCAACAACGGTGTCGAAGACCCCGGCCCGCTGCTTCCCGAGGCGAAGGAACCGCTGTTCCTGGCCGTCGGCAGACTGGTGGAGTACAAGCGCATCGACCTGCTCCTCAGGCTGTGGGAGCGGGTCCGCCCCGTCACCGGCGGCCGACTCGTCATCGTGGGTGACGGCCCCGAACGGTCACGCCTCGAAGCCATGGCCGGCCCCGCCGTGACGTTCACCGGCCGGGTGTCCGACGCCGAGAAGCACCGGCTGATGTGCGAGGCGTGGCTCCTGCTGCACCCGTCGCTCGTCGAGGGCTGGGGGCTGGTCGTCACCGAGGCGGCCGCCCGGGCCACCCCCGCGATCGGATTCGACATACCCGGCCTGTGCGACTCCATCGAGGACGGGGAGACCGGGGTGCTCGCCCGGGGCGAGAGTTCGTTCGCCGCCGCGTGGTGTGCCCTGTCCCTCAGTGCCGAACGGCGCGCGGCCATGGGACGTGCCGCCGCGCATCGCGCCACGCGCTTCCGCTGGAGCGCGACGGTCCGTCAGTTCCAGGCGGTCGCCGCCGAGGCCGCGGCGCTCGCCGCCGCCTCGAGAGGCGGCAGGGGCGGCCATGTCTGAGATCACCGAACGCGGATTCAAGGATCCGTCGCTGAAGCGATCGACCGCCCTCTTCCGGGCGTTCATGCGCGAACAGAGCGATCCCGAGCGGTGCTACACCCTGCTGGCCCGCGACTCGGTCGCACAAGTGGCACGTCATATCGACCTGCCCGGCAAGATCGTCGTCGACATCGGTGGCGGCAGCGGCCACTTCACCGAGGAGTTCCGCCGCCGTGGCGCGCAGAGCTACCTCTTCGAGCCCGACCTGCGGGAGCTGAGCGCCCGCGGTCCGGTCACCGAGGACGCGGTGCTCGCCGACGGATATCTGCTGCCGCTCGCCGACGGGGCGGCGGACGTGTGTTTCTCGTCCAATGTGCTGGAGCACGTGTCGGACCCGCAGACGTTCATCAGCGAGATGGCGCGGGTCACCCGCCCCGGCGGACTGATCTACCTGTCGTTCACCAACTGGCTCTCCCCCTGGGGAGGTCACGAGACCGCGCCGTGGCACTACCTCGGGGCCGACCGGGCTCGCGAACGCTACGCACGGCGCACCGGCCGCGAGGCCAAGCACACGCTCGGCGAGAACCTCTTCCCCGTCCACATCGGTCCCACCCTTCGGCACGTCCGCGGCCGCGACGACGTGCAGGTCGTCACGGCGCGCTCCCGTTACTGGCCGTTCCTCGCGAGCACGATCACCCGGGTGCCGGGACTCCGCGAGATCGCCACCTGGAATCTGCTGCTGATTCTCAGGCGAAGCCCATGAGCATGCGAAGCGAGGAACGGTCATGACCACCACGGTCCAGGCACCCACCCGGGTGCCACAGCCCGGCCCGAGGCCGTCGGAGACGTCCGGCGAGCCGCGCGGACGACGCCTGCTGTTCGGCTTCTGGGCCGTCGTGCTGGTGTCGTTCCTCGCGGTGTCACCGGGGAAGATGACGTTCGAGACCAAACTCGGCGTCGCCCTCGACCCCTGGCGCTTCATCGGCGACCTCGGTTCGCTGTGGAACGGAAACGTGGGCCTGGGCGGCATAGCCAACCAGTACATCGGCTACGCCTTCCCGGCACTGCCTTACTACGCGCTCATGGACCTGCTCCAGGTGCCGGTGTGGCTGGCCGAACGGCTCTGGCTGTCGCTCATCGTGACCGCTGCCTTCTGGGGCGCGCTCAGGCTCGCCGAACGGCTGGGCCTGGGGACGCCCGCGTCCCGGGTCGTCGGTGCGGTCGTCTACGCGCTGTGGCCCACCTTCACGATCGTCATCGGATCGACCTCCGCCGCCGCGCTGCCCGGCGCCCTGCTGCCCTGGGTGCTGCTGCCGCTGACCTCCGCGACGCTGAGCCACCGGATGGCCGCCGCGCGTTCGGCCCTGCTGATCCCCTTCATGGGCGGCGTGAACGCCGCCTCGACACTGGCCGCGCTGCTGCCCGTGGGTCTGTACCTGCTCAGCCGCCCGTCCGGCCGGCGCCGACGCGCGCTGCTGGGCTGGTGGATACCGGGAGTTGTGCTGGCCACCGTCTGGTGGGTGGCGCCGCTGCTCCTGCTCGGCATCTACGGCGAGGACTTCATGCCGTACGTCGAGCAGGCCGACACCACGACCGCCACCATGTCGGCGACCGAGCTGCTGCGCGGCGCCGGCAACTGGGTGGCCTACCTGAACTTCGGTGACGCATGGCTGCCGGCCGGCTGGACCGTCGCGACCTCCGTCATCACCGTTCTCGGTTCGGCGTTCGCCGCGGCGCTGGGGCTGGCGGGCCTGGCCCGGCGGGACCTGCCCGAGCGCCGCTGGCTGCTGCTGACCGTCCTGGCCGTCGTCCTGATCGCGCTCGCCGGGTACGGCGGAGCCATCGGCGGTCCGTTCCACGGTGTCGTCCAGGACTGGCTGAACGGGCCGCTGAAGCCGTTCCGCAACATCTACAAGTTCCAGCCGGGACTGGCCCTCGCGCTCGCCCTCGGACTGGCCCATCTGACAGCCGTGCTCTCCGTGAGCAGAGGTTCTCGTGCACTACGCGGTCTCCGCTGGGTGCCCGTGACCGCGGCGGTGCTGGTACTGCCCGGCCTGGCGCTCCCGTATGTCAACGGCTCGATCCTGCAGCCCGGGGCGTTCACCAAGCTGCCCGCCCACTGGGAGAAGGCCGCCGGCTGGCTCGAGGACAACGCCCCGAACAGCCGGGCACTGGTCGTCCCGGCGACGGCGCACGGCATCTACACCTGGGGCTCCCCCATCGACCAGCCGTTCGACGTGCTGGCCGATACCCCTTGGGCGCAGCGGGACTTCGTCCCCTTCGGTACTCCCGGAGCACGCCGCATGACGGACGCCGTCGAGCAGGCGCTGCTGTCCGGCACCGAGGTTCCGGGCCTTCGGGCGTACCTGGCGCGGGCCGGCATGCACGAGGTGGTCGTCCGCAACGACCTCGACCCCGACCAGATCGGCTACGTCCCGCCACAGACGGTGAAGCGGACCCTGGAGTCGTCCGGCTACCGCAAGGTCGCCGGGTTCGGCCCGCCGGTGACCGGCGGACGCATCGCCGCCGACACCCCGCTCCAGGTGCAGGGGCTCTACCCGCGGCTCCAGGCCGTGGAGATCTACGAGCCGCAGGACCGCGACGGGAGGCCCGACAGGGTCGGTGTCTCGGCCGTGGCCGACACGGCCGTGGTCAGCGGCGGACCCGAGGCGCTGCTCCAGCTGTCCGCCGACCCCTCGATGGCCGAGCGGCCGGCCGTACTGGCCGGGGACAGGCTTCCCCAGGGCGTCGTCGCACCGGTGAAGGCGGTCGCGGACGGGCTGCGCCGAGCCGACACCCGGTTCGGCCTGGTCAACAACAACACCTCGTACACCTACACGGCGGACGAGCGCAATCACTCCGGCAGCCTGCAGAACCCGGGGGAGAAGCCCAAGCAGATCCTGCCGTGGGAGGGCACCGATCATCAGACGACGGCGGTGCTGCGCGGCGCCGAGTCAGTGACGGCATCCAGCAGTGGCAACTGGCTGTTCCACCTGCCGCAGTACGACCCGGTGAACGCCTTCGACGGCAACCCGGACACCGCTTGGGCCGAGGGCAGCCCGGGCCGGCCGGCCGGCCAGTGGCTCAAGGTGGACTTCTCCCGGCCGACCGACATCCCGGCCTCCCTCCAGCTGACGCCCCTGCCGGGCGACGCCATGCGCGCGGCGCCCACGCAGGTGCGGATCGAGACCGACCGCGGTTCAGCCGAAAGCCCGCTGCAGACGAACGGCCTGCCGCAGACCGTCAGGGCTCCTTCCGGCGAGGCATCCTGGATGAAGATCACCGTCGTTGCCGCGCAACAGGCGCGGCCGGGTCTGTCCGGGGCCGGCTTCTCCGAGGTGTCGATTCCGGACGTGCAGGTGACGCGCATGCTGGTGCTACCTGCCGATGCGGAGCGCACCGATGCGGCGGCGAGCGTGTACTCCCTGCACCGGGGCACCGACGCGGGCGGTCTGTCGCCCGCATCGGCCGAGGTGGGACTGCACCGGCGGGTCAGTACCCAGCAACCGGGCGAGTACAAGGTGTCGGCGCGAGCCGTCGCGGTACCCGGCGGCCCGTTGGACGAACTTCTGGACCGCTCGGCTCCCGGATCGAAGAACCGGGTGACGGCCACCGTGGACTCCACCAGCCGCAACGGCACGTCACTCGGCGCCCGCAACCTGGTCGACGGTGATCTGACGACCGCCTGGATAGCGGGCGACCGGCCGGTCGTCCGCCTGAGCTGGCCCGAGAAGAAGAAGATCGACGAGATCATCCTCGCGCCGGCGGGCGGGGTGTCCACCCGGCCCGAGCAGGTGATGATCAGCTCCCCGGATGGCGCCGCCGTGGCGGACGTGGACGAGAACGGGCGGGTCCGCTTCCCGGCGATCGAGACGAACCGGCTCGACATCACCATGAGCAGGGTCGCCCCACTCACCGTCCACAATCCGGTGGCGAACGCGCAGTTGCAGCTGCCGGTCGGGCTGAGCGAGGTGCACGTTCCCGCACTGGCCGATCTGCGGGTGCCGCGACCGAAGCCGTCCGCGCGCTTCTCGCTGCCGTGCGGTGAGGGCCCGGACCTCGCAGTGGGCGGTGTCCTGCACAAGACGAAGGTCTCCGGGCTCGTCCGGGACCTCACCGAGCGGCGCCCGGTCACCGTCGCCCTCTGCGCGGGCGAGGAGAAGGACGGCACCCTGGAACTTCCGCCCGGCGATCACGAGGTGGAGGCGGGTGACGCGGGCCCGTTGGCGATCACCGACGTCACGCTGACCCGGGGCACTCCGCAGGAACTGGCGGGAGCGGCGGGTCGCGAGGCCACCGTCACCCGGTGGACCGACGACAGCCGGACCGTCTCGGTGTCGGCCGGCTCGGGCGAGGCCGCGTACCTGCGGACCTACGAGAACGCCAACGACGGCTGGAAGGCCACCCTGGAGGGCAAGGAGCTGGAGCCGGTGCGCCTCGACGGCTGGCAGCAGGCCTGGGTGATCCCGGCCGGGGCGTCCGGCACGGTGACCATGGAGTTCGAGCCCTCCGGGCCGTACAGGGCAGCCCTGATCGGCGGTGCGATCGCACTCGTCGGGCTGGTCGCCCTGGCCTTCGTGGGCCGCCGACGCTACGACGGCGGGACCGGCGAGGAGCTGCCCGAACCGTCGCCCCCGGGGATGCTGCTCGGAACACTGGCGCTGACCGGTGTCGTCGCGGTGGCGGCGGGGCCGCTGGCCCTGGCCGTGCCCGTACTCGCCGTGGCGGCACGGTTCCGGCCGGCCCTGCTGGTGCCTGCCGCGGCGGCGGCGATGGCCGGAGCGGGCCTTGTCGCGGCCGTCGGCGCCGGGGAGCCGGTCGCCACCGGGGAGGGCGCGTTCAGCGGCTTCGCTCAGGTGCTCGCCCTGGTGGCCCTGTCCGCCGCGCTGGTGACGGCGGTGAGGCCGGCGTCCGTGGCCGCCGGGCGTGGGCATGACGACGGGCATGAAGACCACGACGATTCCGACGCGTCGGAAGCCGGACCGGTGGTCACGGCCCGGCCCCGAAGCACCGGCGACGGGCACCGGCCCGAGCCGCCCCTTCGGCGGCCGGAAGGCGGTGGCCCCTCGTGATCGCGCCGTGGACCGCCGCCGGGGGGAGGAGGACCGCGACCCCTCCCGGCAGGGTCCGGATTCCCTTTCCGACCGTCGATGAGGTGTCGCGGCACTGTCTCAGTGACGACGAACCGGAGAGCGTACACATCGAGGTCCATCTGCCCGGACGACTGGACCCGGCACGGCTGCGGGCCGCCTTCCGGCGGGCGCTGCTGGCGCACCCCAGGGTGCTGATGCGGGAAGTGCCCGGCCGTCGGAACCGGCGGTCCTTCGCGTGGGAGCTGACCGGTCAACCGGACAGCGACCCGGTGACCCTCGCGGGGCGGGGCCCCGACGCGTTGGCCAGGGCCCGGGCCCGCGCACTGAGCGAATGCCCGCCGCTCACCCTGTCGCCACCGATGCGCCTGGAAGTCGTCGAGGAGGACGGGGGAACGGCTGCCCCGGAGCCGTCGGCGGCGGGCGTGGCTTCGGAGACCGGGACCGTGCTGCTCCTGACGATGCATCACACGGCCCTCGACGCGCCGTCGGGGCTGCGGGTGCTCGCCACGACCGCCGAACAGTACGGCGGTGTGGCCGGCCTCCCGGCCACCGGGCGGGTCCGGCCTGGGCGCGCGGGTCCGGCTCCGAGCGGGACCGGCGGCACCGGCCGCGCCGTACGTGCTCGCCCCGTACGCGTCGCGCCGGACTCCCGCCCCGGACCGGTACGTGCCCTCGCGGTCGGCAACGGGATGCTGCAGGCGGACCTGCCCGTTCCGCGGCGTGCGGCGCGGACAGGAGACCTCCCGCCCTGGACTGTCAACGACCAACTGCTGGTTGCCACGTCGCTGATGGTGGGCCGCTGGAACGTCTCGCAAGGCCGGCCGGCCGGTCCGGTACGGATCACGATGCCCGTGGACGACCGGTCGCGCAGCACGGAGATGCCGATGGGCAACGGAACCCGGCTTGTCGAGGTGGCCATGACCTCCGAGGACCCGCGCGACACGGAGCTGCTGCTCGGTGAGCGGCCGGACCCGGCAGCTGTGGCCCGGTTGTTGCGTACCACCGCTCGGCGCACCCACGCGCTGAAGTCGTCCCATGGCGCCCCCCTGGGTGCCGGCGCGAGTCTGCTGACCGCACCGCTGCTCCCGGTCGGCATCCGGGGCATGCTCACCCGTGGCGCACGGCGGGCGGCGGCGCCCTGGATGTCGACGGCACTGGTCACCAACATCGGACGCGTGCCGTACGCGCTGGACTTCGGCGATGCCGGCCGGGCGACGGCAGTGTGGTTCTCCGCACCGGCGCGGATGCCGCGCGGGCTGAGCGTGGCGGCGGCTTCCACCGGCGGGCGACTGCATGTGACGCTGCGCTGGTCGCGGGCGCTGCTCGGTGACGCGGCCGGTGCGGACCTGGTGGGCTTGTTCGAGGAATCGCTTTCGGTGACGTCTCTCACCCCGGCCGGGGCGAATGCTCCGGGGGCGGGGCCCGGAGCCGGAATCCGGGAGGTGGACGCCACCGCCGCGGACGCCGAGGCCACTCCGGCCCGGGATCACGCATGGGGCCCGGGCGGCCCGTACCACCGCGAGACGCCGCATCCCGACCCGACATCAGGTGGAGCCCGCTCCACCCAGGACAACCACAAGAGGCTGTCATGACCCTCTCCACCAGCGGCTCCGCAGCAACCGGGAAGTCGCCCGAGGCGGCGGTGACTTCGCTGAGCCGGCCGGTCCCCGGGCTGCGGGACTTCTACGAGAACCCCGCCGTTCCCGTCGCCTCCGGGGAAGCCCGTACATTGCGCCAGGCCCGGATGCTGGCCGATGCGCTCGGCCCCGTCGGGCCCGGCCGCCCGGCCGCGACCGTGCTCGACGTGGGCTGCGGGGACGGCTCGGCCGGCGCGACTGCAGCCCGCGTCCTGGACGGGCACCGCATCGTGGGGATCGACTGGTCGCAGGACGCGCTGCGCCGGGCGGCGCCGCGCCTGAGCCAGGTCGTCCGCGGCGAACTGACCGGCAGCGGGCTGCCGTTCGCGTCCGGCAGTGCCGACGCCGTGCTGTTCAGCGAGGTCGTCGAGCACCTTGTCGACCCCGACAGTGCCCTCGACGAACTGCGTAGGGTGCTGCGACGCGGTGGGCATCTGATGGTCTCGACGCCGAACCTCGGCGCCTGGTACAACCGCGCCCTGCTGCTCGCCGGAGTCCAGCCGGTGTTCTCCGAGGTGAGCCTGCGCCGCATCCACGGCCGACCGGGCAGGGAGGTGGTCGGCCATCTGAGGCTGTACACGGCGCGCGCGCTGCGCGAGTTCGTGGCGGCGTCCGGGTTCGAGGTGGTGTCGGTCGCCGGTGCGCCGTTCCACGGAGTGCCGCGCCCGCTCCGCCCACTGGACCGCCTGGCCTGTGGGCTGCCGTCCCTCGCTTCCATCCTCCTCGTGCATGCGAGGAAGGTGTAGCCGTGGTGTGGGGTGTGACCGCCGCGCTGGTGGCGAACGTCCTGTACAGCACCGGCTTCGTCCTGGAGAAGCGCGCGCTGGCCGGCATGCCGCCGCTCAGCGCCGCACAGCCGGGGCGGGCCCTGATCCTGCTGGCCAGCAGGCCCTTGTGGATCTGCGGGGCCATGGCACTGGCCCTGGGGTTCGCCGCGCAGCTGGCCGTCTACCGCACACTGCCCATCGCCGCCGCGCAGGGCTTGTTCCTGTCCGGTCTGGTCCTCCTGCTGGTGCTCTCGTCGGTGGTGCTCGGTGAGCGCCCCTCCGGCCGTGAGCGGCGTGCGGTGGCTGTCGTCGGTCTGGCGCTGGTGATGGTGGTGGCATCGCTGTACGGGACCAGCGAGGAGATCAGCCGCAGCGCGCCCACGGGCATCCTGCTGGCACTGTGCGTGCCGACCCTCGCGGCCGGGCTGGTGCTCTACACGGCCGCGGAGCGGCGCGGCCGCCGGCGCCATCGGCAGCCGACCTCCGGAGTGGCCTACGCGGTCGCGGTCGGTCTGATCTACGGCGTCAGCTCGCTCGCCATCAAGGGCGTCTCCGGGCATCTGGACACCTCGGACCTCGCGGGCTCCGTGCCCGCCCTGCTCGCCTCCCCGTACCCGTACCTCCTCCTGCTGACAGGGGTCAGCGGACTGGTGCTGTCGCAGACGGCGCTACAGCGTTGCCGGGCGTCCCTGATCGTCCCGGTGTGCTCGACGGTGACCTGTGTGTTCACGATCGTGAGCGGCACGATCGCGTTCGACGAACCGCTGCCCGACGACTTGTTGCGGCTGTTACTGCGTCTCGGCGGCACCGTGCTCGCACTGACGGTTCTGCTCACGTTGCCGCGACACGACGCGGCTACCCCCACCTCCGAAGGAACCCGGCCATGAAGCCTGACAACCCGCTGCTGAAGATCCTCGCCTGCCCGCTCGACAAGGGGCCGCTGATCCTCGACGAGCTCGGGGGCGCTCTCTACAATCCGCGCCTGCGCCGCCGCTATCCGATCGTCGACGGCATTCCGCAGCTGCTTCCTTCCTCCGGTGTGCCCGCCGTGGAGGAACCCGCCGGCGAGAACAAGCATGACGTGTCCGCCGGACCGTCCGACTCCGCGGGTCGGGACCGCGCTTAGCCGCTCCGTGGCTCAGGGGGTGGTCAGGACGGGGGTGTCGAACGGGTCGTGATGGATGTGGTCCGGCGACGTGCCGCCGTGAGTGAGCGTCTGCCTGGCCGACGTGACCATCGGGGCGGGACCGCTGAGGAAGACGTCGTGCTGGTACCACGGTCCGTATTCGGCCAGGACCTCCGGCAGGGACCCCCGGATCCCGGGGATGTACTCGTCGGAGACCGCGCCCCTGACCGTCAGCCAGTGATGCCGCTGGGCCATGCGCAGCATGTCGTCCACCCCGTACAGCTCGGCACCGGTGCGGGCGCCGATGAAGAGGTTCACCTGGTGCCGGCCGCCGCGTCGAGCGACGTCTTCGATGAGCGCGCGGATGGGGGCCAGGCCGGTGCCGCCGGCCACGCAGAGCAGGTCGCTGTGGACGGCGGCGTCCAGCACCATGTCGCCCATCGGCGCGCCGAGGTGGACCACATCGCCGACCGCGGCCCGGTGCACCAGCGCGTTGCTGACCGGGCCACCGGGCACCGCCCGTACGTGGAAGGTGAGGGTGCCGTCCTCGCGGGGCGCGTTGGCGGGGGAGTAGTAGCGCCACTGCTTGGGGTGCCAGGGGGTCTCGATACTGGCGTACTGGCCGGCGGCGTACTCGTAGGGCAGGTGGGGACGCAGGGTGACCTCGGCGATGCCGGGCCCGCAGGGGACGAGGTGCACGATCGTGGCGGGCCAGACGGCGGGCCGTACCGTCGCGTCCTGCTCGGCCGCGCTGATCATGACGTCGGCGACTGCTCCGTACGCCTTCGTCCACGCGGCGGCGATGTCCGCGGTCCAGGCGGGTCCGGCGTAGCGGGCCAGAGAGGCGAGGAGACATTCGCCCACGGCGGGGAAATGTTCCCGGAGGGCGCCGAATTTGCGATGGTCACGCCCGAGGTGTCCGCAGAAGCGGACCAGGTTCTCCGGATCGTCGACCAGGTCGACGATGCGCAGCAGCGCGCGCAACAGCCGGCCGCGCTGGGTGTCCATCCCCGGCGGGAACATCGGCCGCACCTCGGGGTAGCGGGTGAAGAGGATCGCGTAGAAATAGACCGTCATGTCCGCGGCCAGTGGCTCGACCACCGCGACGGAGGCGCGTATGAGCGCTATCTCGTGGTCCGACAAGGGCGCCTCGGCGACCTCCGGCTGGGCGGTGTCCACGGCCGCGGTGGGTGCGGGATCCTCCGGGTACGGGACCGTGGGCGGGTCGGCCGGGCGTCTGATCCGGAATCTCAAGGGACCAGAGCTCCGCCGCACGGTATGCGAGACGGCCGATGGGCACTGAGAGCGCGGACTTCGGTGGCAGGCATGGGTCCTCGAGACGGGGCGGGAGCTAGAAGCGGACTAACCAGCTCCGGACGGTACCCGACCATAGAGGTGACTCAGAAGTAGCCAAGGGGGTATGCCGCGGCCCACGGCCGGAGGCGATGAGACGCGCCTCCGGCCCCCTGGGACGCCCGCCCGCCAGCCGTCAGGCGAAGTGGCTCGTCAGCGGGTGGAGCTGCTGATCCAGAATGTCGTACCCCCCGTCCAACCGGATCAGCTGGCCCGCCACGGCGCCGAAGTCGGCGTCGGCCAACAGCGCGACGGCCCGTGCCGCGTCCTCGGGTTCGACGAGTCGGTTGAGCACGGAGCGGTCCGTCAGATAGGTCTGGAGGGCCTCGCCGAAACCCTGCCCCGAGGACTCCGTGCGCACCGCGCCGAACGCGATGGTGTTCACCGTGACGCCGTACTGCGCGCCGATGCCCGCGACATGGCGGCTGAAGGTGTTGAGCGCGGCCTTGGCGGTGGAGTGCGCCACGGCCATGCCGATGGAGTCCGCGGCGGTGCTCGATATGAAGACGATGCGCCCCGACCGCTGCTCGCGCATGACGGCCAGAATGCGCTGGCTGAGGAAGAACACGCCGGACAGCTCGCCGTTGACCTTCTCCGCGAAGGCGTCCCAGGAGAGTTCGGTCAGCGGCAGGAACGAGGGATTGACCGTATTGGCGTTGCAGACCAGTACGTCGATGCGGCCGTGCTCCTCCCGCACCGCCTCGACCAGCGCGGCGACCTGGTCGCCGTCGCAGACGTCGGCCTGGGCGTCCTGGGCCGAACCGCCCTCCTCCTCGATCGCCGCGACCACGGCCTTGGCGGCGTCGGCGCTGCTGCGGTAATTGACGATGACGTGATATCCGCGCCGCCCGAATTCCCGCGCGGTCGCCGCGCCGATTCCCCGGCTGGCTCCGCTGATCAACGCGACGGGCTTGTGCTGGTTCACGGTGTTCTCCCTCGGGATTCAGCTGCAAGGGTTGTCACCGTAACGCTGCGGATATGCACCGTGTCCCTACGGGAGGCCCACAGGTTTTCGACGCTTCAGTGCAATGCCAAGGAGGTCTCGAACCGAATCACGTCCCGGGCGAAATCCACTGCCTCCGCCGCCGCGCCGTTCGCCCCGAGGACCGAACCACTCGCGTACAGACCGTCGATGATCAGCATGATCCGGTCGCCGAGGCGGTCGGGATGTGCGGCCGAGGTGCGCCGTGCCAACTCGCGGAGCTGTTCCCGAACGGTCCTGAAGTGTTCGACCGAGATCCGGTGCGCGGGATGATCGGGCTGGGGAAACTCGGCATGCGTGTTGCGCAGCGAACAGCCGCGGGTGCCGGGGGCCATCAGCTGCACCGCACGGACCACTTCGACCAGTTGCTCCTCCGGGGTGTCCGCGGCTTTCACGGCGCCTTCCAGAGTCCTGTCCCAGTCCTGGGTGGAGCGCTGGAGGTACGCCACGACCAGCTTGTCCTTGCTGGCGAATTCGCGGTAGAGGAGCTGCTTTCCGCAGCCGAGCTCGTCGATGATCTGCTGCATTCCGACGGCGTGCACGCCGAAACGGTCGAACAGGTCGGCCGCCGCATCCAGGATGCGGTCGTGTGCGTCGGACGTGGGTTTGCGCGCCATGGCTTCGAAGGTTAACAGACCGATCGGTCCCACCCAAGGGGGAGCGGGCGGACCGATCGGTCCACCCTTCCGGGGCAGCTCATTGACATCCCGTCACACGCATGGTCATGCTGGGTCCATCCTCATTCCGGACCGATCGGTCCGCCCCACGGGAGGCACCATGTCCGCTCCACCCCCGGCGCAGGCGACGTTCACGTCGTTGACCCCCAAGGCCTATGCCATGCTGGCCGTCCTCTGCGGCGCGTTATTCCTCGACGCCCTCGACGTCTCGATGAAGGGCGTCGCGCTCCCGGCGATCGGCTCCACGCTCGACATGTCGACCAGCTCCCTGCAGTGGGTGATCACCGGGTACGTGGTCGGCTTCGGCGGATTCCTCCTGCTTGGCGGGCGCGCCGCCGACCTGTTCGGGCGGCGCAGGATGCTGTTGATCTCGCTCATGGTCTTCGTCGTCGGCTCGGTGGTCGGCGGCGCCGCTCCGAACGGGACGGTGCTCATCGCGGCGCGCTTCGTGACCGGCGTCGGTGCCGCGTTCAGCGCTCCGGCCGGATTCTCGATCATCACCACGAGCTTCGCCGAGGGCCACATCCGCAACAAGGCCCTGTCGATCTTCACCGCGACCGGCGCCACCGGCATGGCGCTCGGCATGGTCATCGGCGGCCTGCTCACCGATCTGGACTGGCGCTGGGTGTTCTTCGCCCCGGCCGCGGTCGGGCTCGCCGCGTTCCTGGCCGGCCTCACGTTCATCCCGCGCTCGGCCCGTCCCGACGGCGGCGCGAAGGACTTCGACATCGCCGGTGCGGTGACCGTCACGGCGACCATGCTGCTCGTGGTGTTCACCCTGGTCCAGGCACCCGAGGCGGGCTGGACCTCGGTGCGCACCCTGGGCTCGCTGGTGGCCGCCGTGATTCTCCTCGTGGTGTTCACCGTGATCCAGCGCAAGGTCGCGAAGCCCCTCGTGCGGCTGGACATCCTGCGGTCCCCCGCGTTGGTGCGAGCCAACATCGGCGCGATGTCGCTGATCGGCGCCTGGATCGGCGTGCTGTTCACCATGACGCTGTACCTCCAGGAGTTCCGCGGCTGGTCGGCGATGGAGACCGGCTTCGCGGTCAGCCCGGTCGGGCTGGTCGCCGCCGCGCTCTCGACCCGCATCGCGGCGCCGCTGGTCGGCCGCTTCGGTGTGGAACGCGTGATTCTCGCGGGGCTGGTCTCGGCCGTCCTGGCGTACACCCTGCTGCAGTTCCTCTCGGCGGACTCCGGCTACGTCGCGCTGCTGCTGCCGGCCTTCCTCCTGATCGGCGTGGGCTTCTCACTGGCGTACGGACCGCTGACCATGGCGGCGGCCGACAGCGTCCCGGTACAGGACCAGGGTGTGGCCGGCGGTCTGGTGAACACCTCGTTCCAGATCGGTCCGGCACTGGGTCTCAGTGTGGTGACCGCGGTCAACGCCGCGAACACCGGAAGCTCTCCCGGTGAGTTCCTGCACGGGCTGCGACTCGCTCTGGTGGTGCCGTTGATCTTCGCCGTACTCGGGGTGCTCGCCATGCTCCCCGCCCTGCGCCGGCGTGAACCGGCGTCCGAAGCCGCTCCCGTACCGCGGAAGGAAGCCGCGCGGGGGTGACGGCCCGCACGGCACGGCCCCCGAGGTCACGCCTCGGGGGCCTGCGGGCACCGGTCACGGCAGGGCTCCACGCGCCGGGCGGATCACCAGGGCCAGCGCCAGTCGTCGTTGTTCGGCACCACCCAGTAGTGGTCGAGCTCGACCCCGGCGAAGTACCAGCGTCCGTCGCGGCGGACATAGGTGTCGGTGAACTGACCGGTGCTGTGGTGGATCTCGCTCGCCCGGTCGAAGCGGATCTTCTCCTCGAAGAAGGACACCCCCTTGGCGGAATCCTTGCCGGTGAGCTCCACCTGGTGCCCTTGTATGAAGTTCTTGAAGTTGATCTCCGAGGCGCCGCGCTGAAATTCCAGAATCTTCTTCGGCAACGCGCTGTAGAAGTCGGTGACGCCCGCGGAGCCGTGCGCCTGGCCGAACTCCCCGTAGTCAAGCAGGGCGTCGTCGGCGAAAAGGGCGCCAAGAGCTTCCCATTCGGCATTGTTGAGGCAGCGATGGAACTCCGTGCGCAACCTCTCCAATGCGCGGATGCTTTCCAGTTCCTCGACCCGCTCGGTGAGCTGCGCCACCATGCGGGCCACATCCTGATCCGATGCGTTGCTCATGAAGAGACCCTTCTTTCCTGTCAGGGAGACATCTGTGAAGACCATGGTTATTTCGGGCGGCACCTCCGGAATCGGAGAGGCGCTCGCGTACACCTATCTGCGGCGCGGGGACAACGTGGTCGTCATCGGCCCCAACCCGGAGAAAGGGAAGAGGTTTCTCGCCGCGGCCGACGAACTCGGCGCCAGGCAGCATGCCTTCTTCATGCGGGCCGACCTGAGCCTGGTGGCCGAGAACAAGCGCGTCGTCGCTGAGATCGCGGAGCAGTTCTCCGTCGTCGACGCGCTGGTGCTGTGCGCGCGGTTCTTCCGTTCCTTCCGCCGCGTGACGTCCGAAGGCTTCGAGCACAACTTCGCGCTGTACTACCTGAGCCGCTACCTGCTCGGGTACGGCCTGGTGGACCTCCTGGAGAAGGCTCCCGAGCCGGTCATCATGAACGTGGCGGGGCCGGGCGTGGAAGCCGGCCAGATCTACTGGGACGACCTGGGACTGGAACGCGGCTACGACGGCTGGGCCGCCATGTTCCAGGGCGGAAAGCTCAACGACCTCCTCGGCGTCTCCTTCGCCCAGGAGAGCCGGGGTTACCGGACCCGTTACGTGCTGGACTTCCCCGGCGGTACGGCGACCGGGTTCGCCGGCGACTTCGAACCGGCCACCGCCGCCCGCGTCCAGGAGATGCTGCGGTATGCCAAGCCGGTGGAGGCAGGCATCGCGCCGATCGTCGCGGCCCTCGACACACCTCCGGCCGAGCCGCTGAGCGCCTTCTTCGAAGGCCGGCGGCTCGACCCCCGGCACTTCTCCTTCCACGAGGGCGACGCTCTGCGGCTCGACGCCCTCACCAAGAAGCTGCTGGCGTCCTGAGCACGTCGACCGGGTGTCCGCCCCACGCGCCGGCACCCGGTCAACGCCCCCGTTCGCGCAGGCCGGTCACCGCGGCCGCGACGCCCAGCGCGGCGGCCGGCGAGGTCGCGAGCAGGGGCGTCCTGAAGCTCTCGGTCAGGGTCGCGAGCCCTGCGACGAGCGGCAGCATGAGGACGCTGCTGAGCTGGACACCCGTCTGGTAGAGCGGCACGGCAGCGGCCCGCAGCGCGGGCTCGACGCTCTGGGTCGCCTGCATGTTCAGGGCCGCGAAGGAGAGCACGAACCCGGCCTCCACCAGGAGCAGGGTCGGCAGCAGACCGGTCGCGTACGGGAGCGGCTCCGGGTGAAGCAGACCGTACAACTGCCCCGCCAGGGCACAGCACGCCCCGGCGGCGATCAGCCGCGGGGTGCCGTACCGCTGGACCAGCCGCCCGGCGAACGGGACCGACAACGCCAGCGGGACACTCGCGGGCAGCAGGGCCAGCGCGATCTGCCACGGCTGCCAGCCGAAGTCACCGCTCGCGCGAAACGTGGCCACCAGCAGGAGTCCGATGTACGACCCGTTGAGGGCGGCCGCCCCCAGCGTCGCCCGTACCAGAGGGCCGTTGCGCAGGGCCGCCGCGGTCGGCCGCACCGGCTTCTTCGGTACGGAGTGGGCGGCGGGCGGAGCGGGAATCACCCACAGGCTCCATACCAGGAGCACAAGGGCCACCGGGGCCGGTAGCAGGAACGTCCAGCGCCAGCTGTCGGCGACCAGCGCCCCGGCGAGCAGCAGCCCCGCGGTGAACCCGGCCGCGCCGAACAGCGAGTAGACCGACACCGCCCGGCGCTGCTGCGGACCGCTCGGGAACGTGGTGCCGATCAGCGCGAGCCCGGCGGGGGCGGTCAGCGCCGCGCACGCCCCCTTCACCACCCGGGAGGCGATCAGCAGCGCCGTGTCGTCACTCAGGCCGCCGACGACGGAGGCGAGTGCGAAGAGCAGCATCGCCGCGAGGTAGACGCGTCGCAGCCCCCACCGGCCCGATAGCACCGGGCCGAGCAGGAGCATCGCGGCGAAGCCGAGGGCGAAGCCTGTCATCAACCACTGCACCGACCACAGCGTCAGTCCCAGGTCGGTGCCGATCGCCGGCAGTGCCACCAGGACCACCGAGACCTCGATGGCATCCAGGAGCATGTTCCCCGAGAGGACGACGAGCAGCGGCCAGTGCCGGCGCACCGTCGCCTCACGGCCGGGAACTGCCTCGGCGACCTGGGCCTCACCCACCGGCCCGCGCCTCGGCGAGGAGCTTCGGTAGCCGCTCGCTGACCAGCTCGATGTGCCGGGCCACCAGGTCGTCCGGCATCCCCGCGATGCTCGCCCAGAAGATGAGGTGCTCGACCGGAAGGCCCTCGGTCCGCTGGTGGATGCGTACGGCGGCCTCCTCGGGCGTGAGGATCTCCAGCGTCGACCAGGAGCCGTCGTCGGCCCGCTTCTCGGGGAAGTCCTCCACCTTCAGCAGCGGCGGGGCGGAGTGGCCGGTGCCCTCCACGGAGCCGGTGCGGTAGGAGTTCATCTGGTGGACCACATGGGGGGCGATCCGGGGCCAGGCGGCCTCGGGGTCGTCGGCCAGGATCACCGGCAGCAGGTCGGAGACGCGCGCGATGTCCGGATCGTGGCCGCCCTCGGCCAGGCCCGTCAGGTAGTGCTCGTACATCGCGTGGTTGATGTGCAGCAGCCCGATGCCGAGGCGCCCCGCGATCCGCGCGCCGCGCGGGCCGTAGAACCCGCCCCACACGGGCACCGGGCTCTGCAGGGGGGCGGGGGTGATGCCGCCCTCGGCCCACAGCCTGCGTACCTCCCGGATGTTCTGCTCGACCCGGCCGATCCGGCCGTCGAACTCGGCGTCGAAGAGGTTGTACTCGGGGACCCGGTAGCCGGCCCCGACGCCGAGTTCGAGGCGTCCGCCGCTGATCAGATCGACCACCGCGGCGTCCTCGGCGAGCTGGGCGGGCTTGCGCAGGTTGGGCAGGACCACCGCGGTCCCGATCGTGCAGTGGCGCGTCCGGGCGGCGGCCGCCGCGGCGAACACCAGCGGTTGCGGCAGATAGCCGTCCTCGAAGAGATGGTGCTCGGTGAACCAGACGCCGCCGGCGCCGCGCCGGTCCGCCTCCTCGCAGAATTCCAGCGAGCGCGCGTAGTGATCGGCCCACGGCCGGTGCCAGGCGTCCGGGTTGCGCAGATCGAAGAGGATTCCGACATCCATGCTCTGAATTCCGTTCGTCGTTGGCGTGCTCAACTGCTGTGGTCCTGCGGGGTCCTGTGGTCCTGCCAGGTCCTGGGCCCCCGGAAGCCCGGGGACCGTTCGGGGCGGCGCCAGGCGGCCCGGGGCCGGTCCTGCCCCTCCGCCCGTGGAGCTACGGCGGTGAGGCGGGTGAGCAGGGCCGTGGTGACCGCGGCGAGCTCCGCCGGGTCGGGGTCGCCCTTCTCGATCCGCAGGAGGGCCGGGACCGGCCCGCCGGTCACGGCGCTCACTGCGGCGGGTTGCCGTGCTTGCGGCGCGGCAGGTCGACGTCCTTGCGCTGCAGCATCGCGAAGGAGCGGATGAGGACGGAGCGGGTGTCGCCCGGGTCGATCACGTCGTCGACCAGGCCGCGTTCGGCCGCGTAGTAGGGGTGTACCAGCTCCCGCCGGTACTCCTTGATCTTCTGCTCGCGGGTGGACACGGGGTCGTCCGACGCGGCGATCTCCCTGCGGAACACCACGTCCGCGGCCGCCTCGGCGCCCATCACCGCGATCTCGTTGGTGGGCCAGGCCAGCGCCATGTCCGTACCGATGGAGCGGGAGTCCATCACGATGTACGCGCCGCCGTACGCCTTGCGCAGCACCACGGAGATCCGCGGCACGGTGGCGTTGCAGTACGCGTACAGGAGTTTGGCGCCGTGCCGGATGATGCCGCCGTGTTCCTGGTCCACGCCGGGCAGGAAGCCGGGCACGTCCACCAGCGTCAGCAGCGGGATGTTGAAGGCGTCGCAGAACTGGACGAACCTGGCCCCCTTCTCGCTCGCCGTGATGTCCAGGACGCCGGCCAGCGCGGCGGGCTGGCTCCCGACCACGCCGACCACCTGGCCGTCGAGCCGGGCCAGTGCGCAGACGAGGTTGGCGCCCCACCGGGCGTGCACCTCCATGTAGTCCTCGTCGTCGACGAGTTCGGCGATCACCTCGCGGATGTCGTACGGCCGGCTGCCGTCGACCGGCACCAGTTCGAGGAGCCGGTCCACCCTGCGGTCAGCCGGGTCGTCGGTGACGGTGGCGGGCGGCAGTTCGCGGTTGTTGCCAGGCAGCATGGACAGCAGCCAGCGCACCTCGGCGAGGCAGGTCTCCTCGTCGTCGTAGACGAAGTGCGCGACGCCCGAGGTGCCACCGTGGACGTCGGCCCCGCCGAGGCCGTCCTGCGAGACCTCCTCGCCGGTGACCGTACGGACCACGTCCGGGCCGGTGATGAACATCTGCGAGATCCCGCGGACCGCGAAGACGAAGTCGGTCAGCGCGGGTGAGTAGGCGGCTCCGCCCGCGCAGGGGCCGAGCATCACGCTGATCTGCGGTATGACCCCGGAGGCCCGGGTGTTGCGCTGGAAGATCCCGCCGTATCCGGCGAGGGCGCTCACGCCCTCCTGGATGCGGGCGCCCGCGCCGTCGTTCAGCGACACCAGCGGGCATCCCGCAGCGATGGCCATGTCCATGACCTTCTGGATCTTCTGTGCGTGCGCCTCGCCCAGGGCGCCGCCGAAGATCCGGAAGTCGTGCGCGTAGACGAACACGGTCCGTCCCTCGACGGCCCCCCAGCCGGTCACCACACCGTCGGTGTGCGGTCGTCTGGCCTCCAGACCGAATCCGGTGGCCCGGTGCCGCCGCAGCTGCTCGACCTCGGTGAAGCTCCCCGGGTCCAGCAGGAGGTCGATGCGTTGGTACGCGGTCAGCTTGCCCTTGGCGTGCTGGCGCTCGGTGGCCCGGGGATCGGTGCCGGTCCGGGCGACCCTCTTCAACTCCTTGAGCTCAGCCAGTTGTTCGGTGATGTTCGGCGATGCCTGCACGGTCGTCACCGGTCCTCCTGCTCGTCTCGGATGCCGGCGCGGTCAGCCCAGCAGGGTGCCGCCGCTGGCGTCGATGAAGGCCCCGGTGATCCAGCGGGCCTCGTGGGTGGCCAGGAACGTCACCACGTCCGCGACGTCCACCGCCTCCCCGACCCGCTTGAACGCCGACAGCTGGGCCATCTGCTCCACGGCCTCGGGGATGTCGAAGACCGGGCCGCCGTTGTCGGTGATGCCGGGCGCCACGCTGTTGACGGTGATCCCGCGCGGGGCGAGGTGGCGGGCGAAGTGCAGGGTGATCTGCTCGATCGCGCCCTTGGTCATCGAGTACGCGACCTGGTCGGGATTGGCGCACCGGGTGAGGCCCGAGGAGATGTTGATGACGCGGCCGCCGTCGGAGAGCAGCGGCAGCGCGCGCTGCACGATGAAGAACGGGGCCTTGGCGTTCACCGCGAAGAGCCGGTCGAACTCCTCGGGCGTGACGTCCTCCGGCTGTACCCCGGCCGGGGTGGTGACGGCCGCGTTGTTGACCACGATGTCGAGCGTGGCACTGCCGGTCCGCTCCTTGAGCCCGCGCTCCAGGCCGAGGAAGAGCTCGTGCACGTCGCCGGGGACACCGAGTTCGGCCCGGACGGCGAAGGCCCGGCCGCCGTCCTTCTCGATCAGCTCGACGGCTTCCTGTGCGGCGTCCCCGTTGGACGCGTAGTGCACGGCGACGAGCGCGCCCTCCGCGGCCAGCCGCTGGGCGGTGGCCCGTCCGATTCCCCGGCTGGATCCGGTGACCAGCGCTGTCTTGTTGGCAAGCTTGCCCATGGCGAGGTTCCTGTTCTTCGAAGTCGTCGTCGTGGTCGTGGAGTTCGTCGCGGTGGTCGAGGTCGTCGGAGGAGCGGGGGAGGAGAGGCCGCTGATCATGCGGGCGAGCCGTCGGCGAACGGAGCCCAGCCGCATGAGGTCGGTGAAGAGCTCCCGTAGTGGCTCCACCTCGTGCCCTCCGAGCAACAGGGTCGACTGGGCCTGGATGTTGGTGAGGGTGGCGGCCCCCGCGGGGTGGCGCTCCAGGTGGTAGCCGTCCAGTACGTCCCCGGCCGGCGGGGCGCCGGCCGCCCGGGGGCCGATGGCCCAGGTGCCGTGCGCCGCGGTGTCCCCGGCCGCCGGGCCGTGGAGCTGCCCGGCGAGGCGCCGGCCGAGCGCCGCGGCGTCCTGCAGGCCCAGGTTGAGGGCCTGGCCGCCGACCGGCATCTGCGCGTGGGCGGCATCGCCCGCGAGCAGTACGCGGCCCTTGCGGTAACGGGTCGTCTGGCGAACGGTGTTGTCGAAGGCGTTCAGCCACAGTGGTCGGCCGTGGCCGATGTTCTCGCCGGTCACCTTCGCCCAGGCTTGTACGACCTCCTCGAACGCGGGCTCACCGGTACGGGTTCCGGGCTCGGCGCCGAAGACGTGCACCATGACCCGGGTACTGCCGTCCGGCCAGCGGTGCGAGGTGGCGAGGCCGGCCGGCAGGCGCTCGAACCGGCGGCCGGGGATGTCGATCCCCGCGACGTCGGCCCGCAGCATCTCGCGGGTCGCGTCCCGGCCGGCGAACTCGAAGCCGGCAAGCCGCCGGACGGTGGACTGCCCGCCGTCGCAGCCGACGACGTAGGAACCGCTCAGCTTCTCTGCCACCGCGTCCGACGAGACGGTCTCCACCACCACGCGGTCACGCCGGTCGGTCAGGCCGACCAGCCGCCGCCCGCGCAGGACCCGCGCGCCCAGCTCGACGGCCCGCTCGTGGAGCACCGCCTCCAGCCGGATCTGCGGGCACTTCCACTGACCTGCGTACGGATGGCCCGGATCGGCCTCGGTCAGGTCGAGCCGGATACCGCCGAAGTGCCCCGGGCCGCCGTCCGGGAGCGGACCGAGCCGGTCGAGAACGCCACGCTCGGCGAGCACCTCCATCGTGCGGGCGTGCAGGGTGGAGGCGCGTGATTCGGTCATGGGTACGGTCAGCTGCTCCACCACCACGACCCGTGCCCCGTGCGCGCACAGGTCGCCGGCGAGGAGCAGCCCGACCGGGCCCGCGCCGACGACCAGCACGTCGGTGTCCGGAGCGCCACGAGGCGACTGGGCGGGCATCGCTCAGCGCCGCGCTTGTGCGTAGTCCTTGGCACGTTCCAAGGTGGCCCGGCTGTTGTTGCCCAGGGCGTCGCGGATGAACGCCCTGGCCTCGGCGACCGTGGCGTCCGACCCGAGGACCTTCGTGATGTTCTCCGCGTTGAGCACGACCGTGTGCTGCGAGCTCGCGCGGGTGACGCCGTCGGCGCCCTCCTCGAACAGCCAGTACCCGGTGTGCAGGTTCATCAGGGCGGGCAGGGTGGTCTGCTTGTAGGCGATCTTGCGGTGCGGGAAGCAGACCCGGACGGACTCCGTGGTGTGCGCCGAGCCGTCCTTGGTGAGGGTCTCCATGCGCAGGACCTGGAGGCCCGGGGTGTCCTCGGTCAGCTTCACCTCGCTGACGTGCGGCAGCCGCTCGGTCCACCGGTCGGCTTCGTTGACGAAGTCGTAGAGGTCCTTGGCGGAGCCGTCGACCGTGACGGTGTCCACGAACGACAGCGTGAGCTCCGCGGCCCGCGTGACCTCTTCGAGCCCCGCCTTGACGGAGGGGAGCTCGGCGCGGCTGTTACGGTCCACGGCCTCGTCGATCCAGGCCAGCCCCTCGGGGTCGTCGTCGATCGCGCGGTACTCGTGCAGCAGCCGCAGTCGGGAGGTGTTGTCGCCCTGCGGTTCGACGATCCAGGTGCCGCTCATCGATGCCACGGGCGGCGCGGAGACCTCCTGCCGGAACTCGATGCGCAGCCCGTCCGGGTCGAGCTCCCTGATCGACGTCCAGTTCTTGGCCTCGCCGTTGGCGGTGGCCCAGATGCGGATGCGCTCCAGGGACCCGTCGCGCTCCAGGACGTCGACGTAGACCGACGGCGGGAACAGCCTCGGCCAGTTCTCCACCTCGGCGAGGAGCCGGTACACGTCCTTGGCGGGGGCCGATACGGTGATCTCGTGTTCGACCTCTCGGCCGGCTTTCTCGGGCACAGCTCTCTCCTTGTTCGATGCGTCGAGGGGTGCGGCCGGGGTCAGAAGTTGCCCAGGCCGCCGCAGACGTTCATCGCCTGCGCGGTGATCGGCGCCGCCACGTCGGAGGCGAGGTAGCCGACGAGCCCGGCGACCTCCTGGGGGGTGGAGTACCGGCCGAGCGGGATCTTGGCCTGGAACTTCTCCAGGATCGCGTCCTCGGAGGTGTCGTACGCGGCCGCGTAGCCCTGCCGTACGCGCTGCGCCATCGGCGTCTCGACGTAGCCGGGGCACACCGCGTTGACGGTGATCCCGGTCGGTGCCAGCTCGTTGCCGAGCGCCTTGGTGAAGCCGACCACCCCGTGCTTGGACGCCGAGTACGGGGCGCCGAGCACCACGCCCTGCTTGCCCGCCGTGGACGCGATGTTGATGATCCGGCCGCGCTTCTTCCCGCGCATGCCGCCGGCGTTGAGCACCTCGCGGGTCACCCGGAACACGCTGGTGAGGTTGGTGGCGATGACGTCGTCCCACAGCTCGTCGGCGATGTCCGCGGTCACCCCTCCGCCGCTGCGGCCCGCGTTGTTGACCAGGACGTCGATCGTCCCGAACCGGGCCACCGCCGCCCGCACCACGGCCTCGATGTCCGTGTCGGAGCGGACGTCGGCGGTGCTGCCGTCCACGTCGAGGCCCTCGTTCCGCAGGGTCTTGACGGTCTGGGCGACCGCACTCGCGTCGCGGGCGCAGAGGTAGACCCGGTGTCCCTGCTGGGCGAGGAGCCTCGCGGACTCGAGGCCGATGCCGCTGGTGGCTCCCGTGACCAGGGCGATCCTGGCAGTGCTGTCAGTCATCTCGGTCCCCGATCAGGCGGTCCGGGCGGCGGACAGGTGGTCGTTGACGAGCTGGATGAGCAGGCGGGGGGTGCCGGCCGCGGCGACCGCCTCCTCGTCCAGGCCGATGCCGTACTCGCGCTCGATGCGGCCGACGGTCTCCAGCATCGCCAGCGACTCGTAGCCGAGGTCCTCGAAGGACGAGTCGAGGATGTCGCCGTTCAGGTCGACGTTCTCGTCGGTGCCCGCGCCCTCCAGCAGCGTGGTCCTGAGGGCGTCGAGGGTGAATTCCTGGGTGGTCATGGGGAGTCCTTTCCTACGAATCACAGGGGGCTTGTCGAAGATGGGCGGGTCATACGTGACGGTGGCCGGCGGCGCGCACGACCATCGCGGAGTTGAAGCCGCCGTGGCCGCGGGCGAGGACCAGTGCGCCGCGCAGCGCGGTGGGGCGCGGAGCGCCGGTCACCAGGTCGATCTCGTAGGGCCTGGCCGAAACGCTGCCGACCGTCGGGGGGATGACCTGATCGCGTATCGACAGGAACGCGGCGGCGAGGTCGAGAGGGGCGGCACCGGAGTACAGCCGCCCGGTCGCCGTCTTCGGTGCGGTCACCGGCACTCCACGCGGTCCGAAGACCTTGGTGATCGCTTCGGCCTCGGCCCGGTCAAGCTCGGGTACGGCGGCGGCGTCGGCGAACACGACGTCGATGTCGTCGGGGACCATGTCCGCGTCGCCCAGGGCGAGTTCGATGGCGTTCTGCAGCGTGGGCGCCCGGTCGGTGCCGGGCTTCGGGTCCACCGTGGACGCGTGCCCGGCGATCTCGCCGTACACCCGCGGGGCCCCGCGCCGCTTCACGTGCTCGGCGTCCTCGACGACGAGCAGGGCCCCGCCCTCTCCCGGCACGTGTCCGGCGGCCCGGTCGTCGAACGGCAGGTAGGCCCGGGCCGGGTCGTCGGAGGTGCTCAGCCGGCCGCCGGCCATCTGCGCGACCCACCCCCAGGAGCAGATCGACGCGTCGACCGCGCCGGAGACGACCATGCTGGTCCCCTTGCGGATCTGCCGGCGGGCCTGTGCGACCGCGTCGAGGCCCCCGGCCTGATCGCTGACCAGGACGCTGCTGGGTCCGCGCAGTCCGCCACGGATGGAGATCTGGCCGCTGTTCACCGCGTAGAACCAGGCGAAGGACTGGTACGCGCTGACGTACTGTCCGCCCTTGCTCCACAGCGCCCGCAGTTCGTTCTGGCCGAACTCGAAGCCCCCGGAGTGGCTCGCGGTGATCACTCCGACGTCGTACGTGGCCAGCTCGGACGGCACCACACCCGCGTCCTCGAACGCCCAGTCCGCGCCGACCAGGGCGAGCCGGGTCATCCGGTCGGTCTGCGGAAGGAGCCTGCTGGGCAGGTACTCCGCGGCCTCGAACCCGTCGATCTCGCCGGCCAGCCGGGACGGGTAGGGCGTGGGGTCGAAGTGGGTGACCCGCCTGATCCCGCTGCGGCCCGCGAGGGTGGCCGACCAGTACTCCTCGACGCCGAGACCGGTCGGCGCCACGATGCCGAGGCCGGTGACCAGTGCGGTGGCGCTCATCGGTCGCCCCGCTCGGGGGTGGCCAGGACGACCGCGCTCTGGAATCCGCCGAAGCCGCTGCCCACCGAGAGGACCGCGTCGGTCTTCCAGTCGCGTGCGGTCAAGGGCACGTAGTCCAGATCGCACTCGGGGTCCGGGTGGTGCAGGTTGGCCGTCGGCGGCACCACGTCATGGGTCATCGCGAGCACCGACGCGGCGATCTCGATCGAGCCGATGGCCCCGAGCGAGTGCCCGACCATCGATTTGATGGAGCTGACCGGCGTCCGGTAGGCGTGCTCGCGCAGGCTGCGCTTGAACGCCGCGGTCTCGTGCCGGTCGTTCTGCTTGGTGCCCGAGCCGTGGGCGTTGATGTAGTCGATGTCCTCGGGGTTCAGCCGGGCCTCGTCGAGGGCGACCCGGATGGCCTCGGCCATCTCGGCGCCGTCGGGGCGCAGTCCGGTCATGTGGAACGCGTTCGAGCGGGTCGCGAAGCCGGCGACCTCGGCGTAGATCCGCGCACCGCGGGCCCTGGCGCTCCGCAGTTCCTCCAGGACGAACACCGCGGACCCCTCGCCCATGACGAAGCCGTTCCGGCTGGCGTCGAAGGGCCGTGAGGCGTGCTCGGGGTCGTCGTTGCGGGGGGTGGTGGCCTTGATCGCGTCGAAGCACGCCACGGTGATCGGTGAGATGGGCGCGTCGCTCGCCCCCGCCACCATCACGTCCGCGGAGCCCTCCCTGATCAGGTCCGCCGCGTAACCCACCGCGTCCAGGCCCGAGGTGCAGCCGGTGGAGACCACGGCGCTCGGCCCCTCGGCGCCCACGGCCCAGGCGACCTCGGTCGCGAAGGAACTGGGCACCATGTGGTTGTACAGATGGGGCACCGCGTACGCGTGGTCGACCAGTTCCAGCCGGCCGCCGTCGCTGACCGTGCGGTACTCCTGGTCGAGGCCGGTGGTCGCCCCCACCGCACTGCCGATCGTCACGCCCGTCCGCCGTGGGTCGAGGGTTTCGAACTCCAGACCGCTGTCGGTGACCGCGTCGCGCGCGGTGACCACCGCGAACTGCGCGGCCCGGTCCATCCGGCGGACTTCCTGCGGGGTCAGACCGGACAGCCCGGCGTCGAAGTCGACCTCGGCGGCGATCTGCGAACGGAACGGGGAAGGATCGAAGAAGGAGATGCGACGGGTGGCCGTACGTCCGTCGGTGAGCAGTTTCCAGAAGCCCTTGGTGCCCTGCCCGCCGGGGGCGGTCACGCCGACCCCGGTGATCACGACCCGACGGCCGGATGTGCCGCTCATGAGGCCGTCCATTCGTAGAAGCGACTCGCCATGGCGTCCTTGGGCGAGCGCCAGGTGGCGGGGTCGTACGCCTCGATGTACGGCTTCAGGTCCTGGCTGATCCCGACGAAGCGGGGGTCGGTCCTGGCTGCCTCGATCAGCCCCTCGCCGTTGTCCTCGTCGAAGTCCTGGAGGTGGAAGTAGAGGCCGCGGAACTGGAAGAGCTGGCGGCGCCGGGTGCCCATACGGTCGGGCAGGTCCGTCCCGTCGAAGGCGCCGAACAGTTCGGCCACGTCGTCGGCGGAGCCGGGTGCCATCCTGGCCACGATCAGTGTGCTGTGCATCATTCCCCTTTTCGTACTCGTCGGGCGGGCCCGAACCAGCGGGCCAGTGCCATCGGCAGATCGGAGTGGGAGCCGGGAGCGGCCCAGGCGACATGGCCGTCGGGGCGCAGCAGGAGTGCGGCCGTGCCGGGCGGCACGCCGGTGTCCCCGAGCTCGTGGTCCCCGCGTTCGTGGGACGAGGGCGTCACCACGTCGACCCGGTCGGTCCAGCCCTGTGCGCGGCCGCGCAGGGTGGCGTTGTCCGCCAGGTCCAGGAGCAGTCCGCGTCCGGTCCGCAGCAGTTCGCTGCTGCTGGTGCTCCTGTCGGCGTGGGTGAGCCGGAGCTGCGGCATCCGGGCGCCCAGGAGGGGGTGCGGGCCGCCGCCCACCTCGTAGCGGATGTCCAGGCCGCTGACCCGGGCGGCCAGCTGACGCTCGACCTCGGGGAAGGCCAGGAGGTCGCCGAGGATGTCGCGGACCGGTCCCGCCTCCTCGCCGCCGAGGATGAGCATGCTCTGGGCCCGGGTGTTGGCGAGCAGTCTGCGGCCGACCTCGTGGCGTTCGTCGTGGTAGGTGTCGAGAAGTGCCGGGGGCGCCGTGCCGCGCACCACCGCGGCGAGCTTCCAGCCGAGGTTCACCGAGTCCTGGACGCTGGTGTTCATGCCCTGCCCGCCTGCGGGGAGGTGGATGTGCGCGGCGTCGCCGGCCAGCAGCACCCGGCCGCGCCGGTACTCGTCGACCTGGTGGGCCGCGTCGCTGAACGCGCTGACCCAGACCGGTTCGGCCGCGGAGATGTCGCTGCCCGTCAGGCGCTTGAAGGCATCGGCAACCTCGCTGAACTCCGGTGGCACGGTGCGCCGTTCGGGCAGCGGCGTCGCACCGCGCTCGCCGACGATGACCCGGTGGATGCCGCCGGGCAGCTGCGCGACCATCACCAGGCCGCGGTCGGTCCGCTCGATCGTCATGCGGTCCGAGAGTTCCGCTCCGCGGATGTCGGCGAGGAAGAGTTCGGTGGTGGCGGGGGTTCCGGGGAAGTCGAAGCCGGCGGCCTTGCGGACGCGGCTGCGGCCACCGTCACAGCCGACCAGATACCGGGCCCGCAGGTTGGTGTCGCTGCCGGTGGCCGTGACGGTCACCCCGTCGGCGTCCTCGACGTAGCCGGTGAACTCGTGTCCGCGCCTGATGTCGGCG
Source organism: Streptomyces sp. P9(2023) (assembly GCF_032436795.1). NCBI lineage: Bacteria > Bacillati > Actinomycetota > Actinomycetes > Kitasatosporales > Streptomycetaceae > Streptomyces > Streptomyces sp. P9(2023). The sequence continues at coordinate 376,253 of NZ_JAUPWM010000002.1, read as the reverse complement.
CCCAGGTCACGGGCCCAGCTCTCCAGCACGGCCTCGGTCAGGGACTGCGGCACGGTCCTCGCGGATGCGTGGGCGGAGCCCAACAGCCCCAGGTCGAGCGGCAGTCCGCCGAAGTGTCCGGCCTCGCTGGTCTGGATCTCTCCGAAGCGGGGCAGCAGGCCCCGCTGGTCGAACACCTCCATGGTGCGAATGGTGAACCCGATGCCACGCGACTCCCCGGTCCGTGCGGGCAGCCGGTCGAGCACGATGACATCGACGCCCGCCAGGCGCAGTTCGCCGGCCAGCATGAGACCCGAGGGCCCGGCACCGACCACGATGACTGAAGCGTCCATACGTATCTCCTGGGAAGATCCGGGCTACTTGTTCTCGAGGTTGTGCGCGATCCGCGCCAGTACGTCGTTGGCGGCGAGGAACTCGGGCTCGGAGATACCGGCGAGCGATGTCGCCGCATGGGAGTTCACCCGCACCTCGGCCTTGGCGTGGGCCGCGTCGCCCTCCTCGGTGAGGGAGACGGTGTCGCCGTCCACCGTGACCCAGCCACGCTCGGCGAACTCCGTCACGACGGGGCCGTACGACTCCACCCGGTCGACCGCGAGGAAGGGGGCGAACGCCGCGTCGATGGCGGCGACGGTGTCGACCTCGATGCTGATGGCGTGCAGCACCTGCCACTGCCGCCGGTCGAGGTTCTCGCCCGACAGTGCCCGGCGGGTGGCTTCGTCGAAAAGCTGATGCAGATGGAGAAGCCAATATCCGATGCGCTTGGTCGTGTTCTGCTGAAGCATGCCAATACCCGCCTCGATATGGGTCAATTACGGCGGCCTCAATGGTGAAGCCCTGCTGCATTGATCCGAGCCTGGCATCCGCACCAACCCGTGGACAAGCGGTTCTTGGGGAACCTGCGGGAGGCCCGCAGGTTCCATTGCGGGCCTCCCGCAGGTTTATTGCAGGGCTGCCGCCGGGTCATTGCGCCCGCATTGCGGCTCGCCCGTGGATTTTCGCTCAGGAACACAGGTCTGTTACGGGCCGGATACGTGGCCCGGAAACGTGGCCCGGAACGTGGCCCGGAACGTGGACTGGGAACGTGGGCTTGGAACGTCGGCCGGAAACGTGGCCTGGGAATGCGAAAGCGCCGCTCACCCCGGTACGGGTGAGCGGCGCCACGGCAACGGCACGGGTTTCGGCCACGATGCGACTACCCCAGGGCCGTGACCAGTTCCTGTCGACCGGAGATCGCGAGCTTCCGGTACACCCCGGACAGATGAAACTCGACCGTCCGCACGGCCAGGAAGAGCGTCTCCGCTATCCGCCTGTTGCTGTATCCGGCGCGGGCAAGCTGAGCGATCTTGAGCTCCTGCCGGGTGAGCGCGCGGCTGCCGTCGTAGTCGCCCAGGCGCTCCAGGGCGGGCCTGACACGTTCCGCCCAGAAGGCGTTGCCGCACTCGCGCGCCACCTCGCCGGCGGCCTCGAACCGGCTACGCCCGCCCGCCACGTCCTTGCGCTCCACCTGCATCGACCCCAGGTCGTAGAGCGCCTGCATCATCTCGGTACGGGCCTGCCCCAGGTCGAGCAGCTGCACGGCCTCCTCCAGCAGGCCCGTCGACGTCTCGTCCCTGCGCGCCATGGCCACGGCGTGCAGCGCCGTGCCGATGCCGCGCGCCGAACCCCACTTGCGCGCCGCGATGAGTTCGTCCTCGGCCAGCGCGAGCGCGAGGTCGTACCGCTGCACGGCGAGCGCTCCGAAGGCGGCCTTCGAACGCCAGGAGACCACTGCGGAGTTGATGACGTTGAAGGCGGTCAGGATGCGGCCACAGGCGGTGTAGTCGTCGATGGCGTGCCGGAACCGTCCGACGGCCATGTGCAGCGCCCCCCGGGCCGCCAGTACGTGCACCCGGTCCGGCAGATGGGGACTGAGCCGGCCGGCGAATCCGTGCTCCAGGAGCATCTGGTGCGCCTGGTCGAACTCGCCCAGGTCGACCAGTGCCTCGATCAGCCAGGCGACCGCCAGGCAGGTCGGTAACGTCGGCGTCCGCCGGGAGAGTACCGACTTGAGCAGGTCGGAGGCCCGGACGGCGTCGCCGGACATCAGGCTGCTGCGGGCCCGCAGCAGCGTCAGGAGGTCCTGGCGCCGGGGCGATGCCGCCCACACGGGGTCGCGGGCGAGCCGTTCGCACTGCGCGTCCGCCGAGACCAGGTCGCCGGTGTAGTGCAGCGCCAGAATCGCCAGCCACGCGCAGTGCACCTCGCTGCGAACGCCGTCCGACTCCAGGACCCGTTCGGTCTGTTCGGTGACCGTCGACCGGCTCACGCCGAGGTTCGCCAGCTCGATGCTCCGCACCGCGGCACGCAGCTCGGGCAGCATGCGGTCGCCCTCGTCCCGCATGAGGACGCCGGGCGAGTAGACGACGGTGTCCCGCCGCAGTGCCGTCGTCCGCCACGGGGCGCGAACCCCCTTTCCCGTCGCCGTGTCGTCCCACGCGGTGTGCCCAGCGGTATTGCGCCATCCCGGCGCGATCGGAGCGGCCCCTTTATCACCGCATTGTGTTACGTTCACTACATCCCCCATTGCTCGCAACGAATCCAGCGCCCCCCCCAATTCTGACGGCGTGGTCAATTCGCCGACGGGTGGCGTGAAGAGATCGGCCTGGCGTAACTGCTTCAACGTACACGAACTGATTTGCCGCCAATCAAGGCCGGGCGTCGTGAAGTCCGTCTCACGGTATCAATGTTTAACGATGCACAAGTCGGCCGTGCGGCGGCAGAGAGCGGGTTTCCGTGCCCGGGAAGTGGCCCGACACCCGTGACGGGAAGAACTTGAACACCGTGGTGTACGGGAAGGATGCGCGGGCGTGCGACATTCGGCGCCCCGCCCGTAAGGAATGCCCGGATGGACAATTCGAGGGCGTCGGGGCGTACGGAGGAAAGCCGTACACGTGAGGTGAGAGCGGCACAGAGGTGAAGGCGTGCGGAGGTGAAGGCGCGCGGAGTTGAAGGGCGGGGGGGAAGCGAAGGCCGGCCCGGCGGGCGGACGGCTCGCGTCAGCCGGCCCGGTCGCGGTTCTCCGCGACGCGGAGGCGGAGGTCCTCGGCGAAACGCCGCCACTGCACGGCGCACTGGTCGGCGGCCCAGACCGCGTCGGCCAGGCGGTGCGGGGGCACGCTGTCGGCCAGCCACCGCCAGCGGTCGGCGTCCATGGCGTGCGCGCTCCACAGCCGCAGCAAGGTCCGCCCGGCCTCGGTGAAGCGGAGCGAGGGGTCCTTGCGCAGATTCGGCGCGGCCTGGTGCGCGAAGCGCTGCGGCAGCCGCACCACCCGCCGGCCCGCCCCGGGAACCCGGGCTCCGGTGACGGCTGCCCCGCCCTCTTCCTCGGGCGGAGTCTGCGCCTGTCGCGCCACGGGCCGCGCGCACTCCGCGGGTGCGGTTCGCCGTTCGGCGGCCCGCAGTTTCGGTGGCAGCGGATCCTCGCCGGTCCGCAGGCGTTCCCGTACGTCCCGGGCGGTCGCCACGGCGACGTCGGCCACGGCGGCGACCTCGCGCAGGGACGCATCGGGCCTGACGCTGATGAACCGTGCCGCCCGCCGACGCCTTTCCGCCGCATCGGCGGCGAGTGGACGCACTCGGCCGTCGCGGCCCGCCCTGGCGTTCAACTGCGCACCCTGACCGGTTGAACGGCTGCGCAGCGTGGCGACCGTGGTGGGCGAAAGGCCGATGACTTCGGCGATCCGGCGGTCGGACCAGTGCGGGTGACTTCCGAGGATGCGGGCGGCGGCTGCGGTCCGGTCGGCCTGCGAAAGCGGCATCCCGTGCCGGGTGTTCAAGCTCACGGCAAGCACGAAGGCGTCCTCGGCGGTTCCGTCGAGAAAGCGGACCTCGATGGACTTCTCGCCCCGCAGCAGCGTCGCGCGCAGGCGGTGGACGCCGTCCACGACGCGCATCGTGGCGCGGTGGACGATGATGGGCGGCAGCGGAATGTCCGAGCCGGCGAGGGTCCGGATGTACCGGGCGTTCTCCCCCGCGATCCGTGGAGACCCCGAGATGTGCAGTGAGTTGATGGGCACGGACGCCGTCCGGCGACGCCGGTGCTCCTCGACCCCCGTACCACCGACTAAGCCATCGGACATCGATACCCCTCATCACGCACTCGAGACCCGACCTGCGGACCGGCGACGACGCGCCATCAACAGCCCCCGGAATGACGCGACTTGCCAGGGAGTGTCAATGGCGTTAGTAGAGTGTCCAACATATTAGCACTCGGCGCCTCACGGACACAGTGGTCGTGATCACTGTCCGTAGCCAGTGGGCGAGCAGGGGACGACGGACGATCCGAGACCGAGGAGCGTGAACATTGTCTGCGGGTGATGCGCAGGACCGCGGCCAGTCGCTGGCCGAGCGGTTGAACAAGCTGTTCGCGATGGTGCGGTGGGGTGACGCGCACGGCAGGCAGCGGGAGTACTCGACGGCCCAGGTGGCCAAAGCGGTCACCGCCGACCCGTCCCACGCGGCGACGCTGTCGCGGAGCTACCTCGCGATGCTGCGCAACGGCTCACACACGAACCCGACCCTGAGCGTCCTGGAGGGACTGGTGAAATTCTTCGACGACCACCGCGCGCCGGGAGCGGCACCCATCACCATCCAGTCGCTGGTGGCGGAGGCGGACCCCGAGGACGAGCTGCTCCGCCAGCGCCTGGCCAGCAGTCAGGTGCGGAAGATCGCCATGAGGGCGGGCGCGATGACGCCTACGATGCGGGAACAGTTGCTCAAGATGATTGAGCTCCTGGATCAGGACGCATCCGCCGACCCCGGCACCCAAGCCTGAGGAAGGACGCCGTGGCCATACGCGAGCGCGCGCTCCGCCGCTACTGCAGAAGCCTGTTGCGCCAACTCGACATGCAACCACCGCTGCGGGTGGACGAGTTGTGTCTCAGACTCGGCCAACACAGGGGAAAGTCGATTCGGTTGATCCCCTGGGCGCTGCCGGTACCCGGCCCGCTCGGGGTGTGGGTGTCGCGCACGGACGAGGAGAACATCTTCTACCAGAAGGAGACGACCCGCGTGCACCAGGACCACATCATCCTGCACGAGGTCGGCCACATCCTCGCCGATCACGAGGACCACTCGGACACGCAGGAGGAGTTGCTCGGCCTGGGCGGCCCCGACTACCCCCGCAACCTGATCACTCGCAGGCTCCGTCGTACCAGCTACACGGAGGACTACGAACGCGAGGCCGAGCTGGTCGCGACCATCATCCAGGAGTGGGCCGTGGTCATCGACCACACCACCGCACGCTCCTGCGAGGCCCCCGCTCTCGACCCGCTGCGCTCCGCGCTGGGCTCGCGCTGGGGGTGGACGTGATCCTCCATCTGGCGGTGACCGTCATGCTGATCACCGGTCTCGTCTGGAAGGGCTTCGACCTGGCCCGTGCCCCGCACGACCGGGTGCTCCGGCTGCTGGTCGCCGCGCTGTTCCTGCTCACCATGGGCAACCTCCTGGGCCTACCCGAAGTCGGCGGCGCGCTCAGCGCGGTCGGCGTCGTCAAGGTCGCCTTCAACTGGCTGTACATGTGCGGCCTCGGCGCGCTCGTCCTCTTCTTCGCCGCCACCGGCGCACCCGCCGCCTACCGGCGGCGCCTGTGCCTGCACACCGGGCTGCTGGCGGCCGTGCTGGCCGCCCTGATCCTCACCATGCTGGCCACGCCGCCGGAGCTGCGGGGCCACACCCTGTCCACTCCGCACATGTCGCAGCCCGCCATCACGTCCTTCTACCTCATCGGCAACGGCTATTTCGTCTACGCGTACCTCACGTCGGGGTTGTGGGCGCTGCGTTACACCAGCATGGCCTCCCGGCACCTGGCTCCCAGCCTGCGGGTCATGACGGGCGGCCTGTTCGGCCTCGCGGCCACCTCGGCCGGCCGGGCGGTCTGGGTGGCCGTACGCAGCGAGTCTCCCGGCTCGTACCGTCTCTTCGGCACGGTGATCCGAGCGCTCACCGATGTGGCGCTCGGCGCCGTCCTGGTCGGCATCTTCCTCTCCGGGGGCGCGCAACTGCTGACCCACCTGCGGTCGGTCGCACGGCACCGCCGGATGTACCAGCAGCTCACCCCCCTGTGGACGGCCCTCGTCACCGCCTATCCGGAACTGGTCCTCAACCAGGGACCGTCCGCCTCCTGGTGGGACGGCCTCCGGCTGCGCCGCACGCACGCGCGGTTCTACCGCCGCTTCATCGAATGCCGCGACGGTCTGGTGCGGCTGAGCCCGTACCTCGCGTGCGTGGCGCCCGACACCGACCTCGCCCGCTGCCGGCCCGATCAGCTCGTACGGCACATCGCCGCCGCCCTGGCGCTGAAACCGGACGTCGAGGACCCCGGCACAGCACTGCACGCCGTACGCGTGGCCTCTCCCTCAGCGCCCGACATGAACGCCGAGGTGCACGAACTCATCGCCGTCTCGGCCGCGTTCGCCGCGCTGTCCGAGGACCACCGGACACAGACCGCGGGGTGCCTCTGACACCATGGATCCTCACCCTGTCTCCCTCACCGGGCGCGCCAGCGGCCCGGGCACGAGCGCCGGTGCCGCCGACGCCGCTCTGCTGGCGGACGTGACTCCGGGCGTCACCGTCGCGGAGCTGTTCACCGACCCGCCACAGCCCTACCTCTATCCGCAGGAGGCTGAGGTCGTGGCGCGCGCGGTCGGCAAGCGTCGGCGGGAGTTCGCCACCGTCCGGCTGTGCGCCCGTACGGCACTGGCCGGTATCGGTGTGTCGCCCCGGCCGATTCCGCGCGGCCCCTCGGGCGCACCCGCGTGGCCCGCGGGAGTCGTCGGCAGCATGACCCACTGCGACGGATACCGCGCCGCGGCGGTCGCCAGGTCCACGTCCTTCGCCGCGATCGGCATCGACGCCGAGCCGAACCTTCCGCTTCCCGCGGGTGTCAGGGAGAAGGTGACGTCCGCGGAGGAGCGGGAGTCGTTGGACCGGCTCGCCGCGGCACACCCCGCCGTGGCATGGGACCGTCTGCTGTTCAGCGCCAAGGAGAGCACCTACAAGATGTGGTTCCCGCTGACGGGCCGGTGGCTGGACTTCGACGAGTGCGTCATCGTCCCCGACCCGGAGCGCGGCACCTTCACCAGTTCCCTGCGGGTCCCCGGGCCGATGGTCGACGGGCGCCGGATCGACACCTTCACCGGCCACTGGCGCACGCTCTCCCGGCACGGCGCGGACCACCTGGCCACGATGCTGGCCGTGCCCGTGGGCCGGGCACTCAGAGGCCGGTGACCTTGGAGCTCGCCGAGAGTTCGTAGACCAGGGTGATCGTGCGGTGGCCGCCGGGCGGGAGGGGGAGGGTCCAGCGGGCGATGCCCTCGGCGTCCACCGCGTCGGGCGGCGGGGAGCACGCGTCTTTGTGGAGGCGGACCTCCACCGCCTCGACCTCGGAGACCGGGATCCGCTCGCGGAGGACGACCATCCGTTCGCCCTGCTCCCCGGGGGCGGAGAACCGCGACACGTGCAGCCTGACCGAGCGGGTGACCACGGTCCGCTGGGTCAGTCCGGTGGAGGTGCGCGATTCCTCGGTCTGCCGGACCACCCGGTAGTCGTCATGGCTGCCGAAGGCCAGCTCGACGGGGGCGCCGAGGGCGGTGAAGTCGAGCGTGCCGCGCCCGCTGAAACCGCCGGCGCGGACCAGGTCCACGGGGCCGGCGAGCAGTACGTGCCCGGAGGCGTTGTCGAACCGCACCACCTGGGTGACCAGCGGGGACAGCTCCGGTGCGGAGCCGTACTCGCTGCGCGCCGCCGTGGTGAAGGCGGAGAGCGGTATCCGGTGGGCGCGGCCGTCGCCGGGTACCGAGACCGGCGCGGGGGCCCGCAGCACCCGCGTCTCGCCGCCGTCGTCCACCCCCGGCAGGCCGAGCACCGGCGCCGGGCCCAGGGCGCCGATCTCCTCCTCGCGCAGCTCGACCTCGACCGTGCGGCGCTCCGCCGCCGAACGGTCCTTGAGCGTCAGCCGGTCCTCGCCGAGGCGCGGCGGCTCGGTGGCCCGTGCCGACCGCGCCGTCGACAGGGTCAGCCGTACGTCCGACCAGTCCTCGCCGGTGCGCTGCCACACCATCGCGTCGGTCTCCAGGGTCAGCGAGTCCCCGTCCAGCACCGCCCGGTAGGCGGGGCGCCACAGCGCACAGGGCGTGAGGTGGCTCAGCCGCAGTCCGACGGGCCCGGGGGCCTCGGACTCGACCGTCAGCTCGACATGGCCGACCAGCTCCGTGGGTCCGTCCTCGGCCAGGTCCATGGCCCGCTGGGTTTCCCCGAGTTCGGTGGCGAGTGTCTTCAACCGTGCCTCGGCGGTGCGGAGTTCTTCGCCGCAGCTGTCGCGTTCGCCGTCGACCCGGTCCAGTTCGCGGGCCCAGCGCGCCCGGTCGGTCTCCCCGAAGCCGGCGCCCTCGCCGACCTCCCGCAGCAGATCGGCGGCGAGACGGCCGAGCAGGTCGAGGCGGGTACGCAGACGGTCGCGCCGCCGCTCCAGTTCGACCCCCTCCGCTTCGAGGGCGTCGACGCGCCGCCGCAGCGCGGAGTCGTCGGCGGACGGCAGCGGCCCGCGCGGGGTCCAGTCGCGGACGATCCGTAGGTCCAGGACGGTCGCGCGGTGATCGGCGGTCAGTTCGGCGTGCACGGTCCGGTCGACGGCGAGCGCGCTGATGGGACCCAGGCGCAGCCGCTGGACGCCCGCCGCCAGGTCGAGCACGGCGGTGCGCTCGACATGGGCGCGGTCTTCCAGGCAGGTGACGGCGGTGACGGGGAGGGCGATCGGCTTCGGGGCCGTGGACATGGGTGTGTCAGCTCCTGCGGTTGCCGCCGACCAGGGCCTTGCCGGTCGGGATGCGGATCTCGTAGCCGCCGTCGAGGGCGGCGGTGGCCCCGGCGGCCAGTTCAAGGCGCCACACGCGCGTGCCAGGCGCGTGCCGATCGGGTGCGATGCCCGCCGCATCGGCGCCGGTGCCCGCATCGGGCCCTCCGCGTGCGTCCGGCGCTTCGTCGGGTGCCGTCCAGTCGGCCCGTTCCTCGATCCGTACGTCCGGCTCGGAGGTGACCGGCACCCGCTCGCGGACCTCGACGGTGACGGGATGCGTGAGCCGGTTGGCCAGTTCCACGTGCACGCGGTGGTCGAGCACGGTCGTCGTGTTGCGCAGGCCCGAGGTCGACTCGCGCAGGTTCGTCCGGCGGGTGACCCTGATGCCCTCGGCGGGTCCGAGCCCCACCCGGCGTACACCGCCGGGGGCGAGCGTCGGCAGCGCCGCGGTCAGCAGGAAGTCGTCGTCGACGGTGACCTCGACCGGGCCGGCCAGGAGGGCCTGGTCGGTGGCGTTGGCGAGCACCAGCGTCGCGTACACCGTCGGATCCACGGACGGCACGCAGAGGTACTCGGTCCGCAGGCCGACCGGGATCTCGCCCACGGTGACGGTGTGCCAGGAGCCGTCCGACGGGATGTCGGCGCGGGCGGCGGCGTCGAAGCGGTGGTCGAACGAGCCGGCCGACTCGCGGGGCCGTACGGCGTGCCCGGGCAGCCGTAGTCCGGCCACCGCCTCGGCGCGGCGGCGGTATTCGGCCGCCAGCGGGTCGAACGGCGCGTCCGGGAAGAGCAGGCCCCTGCGAGCGGTCGGCTCGCCGGGGCCGCACAGAGCGAGGGCGGCGTAGTCGAGCTCGGCGCCGCTCGGCCGGGGCGGACCGGCCACGGGCTCGACCGGCTGTGAGGCCGACTGTGCGGGCGGCGGGGGAAGGGCCGAGCCGGGCGCCATGCCCGCGGGTGCCATGGCGGGGGGTGCCATCGCGGCGGGGGCTCCGCCGAACGATCCGCCGCCCGCACCCGTCCTGCCGCGCGCTCGCGAGCCGGGCGGCTGCGGTCCGGTCGGCGGCGCCGGCGCGGGCATCGCGGCGCCGTACGCACCACCGGGCGCGGGGGGCGGCGCGCCGTAGCCCACCGGTGGCGGCGGAGGGGCGAGGGGACCGGGCGCGGCGCCCGCCCCCACCGCTGTCGCCCCGCGAGCGCGGGCCGGCGAGGGGCCTGCCGCGTCGAATCCGGAGAAGAGGTCGCCGAGACCGGACGGGGGCTCGCGCCAGCCGGACGGCGCCGGGGCGGGCTGACGGCGTCCGATCCGGATCGAGTGCAGCGTCGGCAGATCGGTGCGGCGCCGCAGATCGGCGGTGGCGAGCGCGAGGCGTACGCCCGTCCAGTCCTCGCCGGTCCGCTGGGCGACCGAAGCGCGTAGCACGAGACAGCCACTGCCCTCGCCCTGACGGCGCGTGAGACGGTACGTCGGCACCCAGACGGCGCCCGGCACCCCGTACTCCACCTCCACTTCCACCTCACCCGTTTCGGTCGGGGTGGTGCCGGTGAGCGTCAGGACCGCGCAGACCGTGGTCCCGACATGCGCGGCGGGCGCGTCGGTGGAGGCGCGCGCGAGCCGGTCGAGGGCGACGTCGAGGGCGTGCTCGGCCTCGCGCAGCGCCTCCTCCAGCTCGGCGAGGCGGGTGTGCAGGGCGGTCAGCCGTTCGTCCACGAAGTCGGTGAGTTCCAGCCACGCGTCGACCGGGGTACGACGGTGCGGGTCCTCGCGCTTGCGGGCGGGCGGTACCGGGTGGAGCGCCCGGACCTCGGCGATCAGGCTCAACTGCCGGTCCCGGCGGCCCTCCGCCGCCGCGTGGGCGTCCCGCAGCCGTTCGGCCTCGCGCCGCAGCGCGTCGGGGTCGCCGGTGCCGAGCGGCTCGGCCTCGACCTCCACACGGGCCTCGGCGACGCGCACCCCGGGCGCCCCCGGGACCCGGGCCCGCAGCGACCCCGGGTCCAGCGCGCGGGGCAGCCCCGTCACCCGCACCCGGCCGTCGGGCGGCACGCTGCCCCGGGCCAGGCGCCGGCAGATCGCGCCCTGCGCGTACACCACGACAGCGTCGAGGCTCGACCCCCACCGCTGTGCCGTCCCAGCGTTCATGTACGTCCGCCCCCGCCCGTCCCCCGCGATGTCCATGCCGAGCGAAGCCTATGCCGGGACGGTCCGCGCGTCCGCCTTAAGCTGCCAACCGGCACCGCCCGCGACCCAGGAGCGCACATCATGTCCGACGCCGTCCAGAAGCCCCCGTACCCCGACGCCCTGCGCCCGGACGACCGCCCCGCCCCGCACGAGCTGCTCGCGCCGGTGCTCGGCCTGCTGGGCAGGTGGGCCGGCCGGGGCCGGGGCGGATATCCGACGCTCGACGCGGAGTTCACGTACGCGCAGGAGGTCACCTTCAGCCACGACGGGCGGCCCTTCCTCCACTACGAGGCGCGCGCCTGGCTCCTCGACGCGGACGGTGCGCCGCTGCGGCCCTCGGCCCGGGAGAGCGGCTGGTGGCGACTCCAACCCGAGGGACGCGTCGAGGCGTTGGTCACCCAGCCCACCGGCATCGCGGAGATCCTGGTCGGCGGCGCCGAGGCCGGCACCGTCGACCTCGGCAGCCACGCGGTGGCGCTCACCCCCACGGCCAAGGAGGTGAACGCCACCCGCCGCCGCTACACCCTGACGGACGCGGACACGCTCGACTTCGCCCACGACCTCGCGGCCGTGGGCGAGCCCCTGCAACACCACCTCTCCGCCACCCTGCGCCGCGAGAAGTAGGGCGAGGGAACGTCAGAGGAAGGCGGCGAGGCCTTCCAGGAATCGGTCCACCTCCGCCGTCGTGTTGTAGGGCGCCAGGCCCACCCGCAGCGCCGGCCCCTCCAACTTCATGGCGGTGAAGGGCTCGTACGCGTAGAACTGGCCCGCCGTCGCCAGGACGTCCCGAGCGGCCAGGTGGATCTGCGCCTCGCGGGCGTCGCGGCCTTCGAGCGTCATCAGGAGCGTCGGCGTGCGGTCCTGGGCGTTCGAATGCAGGGTCACGGCGTCGCCCAGGTCCCGAAGGCCCTCCTCCAGCCGCGTGCGCAGCGTCCGCTCGTGCTCGTGCAGGGAGCGGAAGGACGCGGCAAGGCGCTCCCGGCGCGAGGTCGCCGGGCCGGGGTCCATCGCCGCGAGGAACTCGACCGCGGCGGTGGCGCCCGCCAGCGTCTCGTACGGCAGCGTGCCGAACTCGAAGCGCTCCGGGACGGCGTCGGACGACGGCAGGAGCTTGTCCGGACGCAGGGTCTCCAGGAGCTCGGGCGCTCCGGTCAGCACGCCGCAGTGCGGGCCGAGGAACTTGTACGGCGAGCACACGAACAGGTCCGCCCCCAGGGCGGGTACGTCCACGAGTTCGTGCGCCGCGTAGTGCACCCCGTCCACGTACACCAGGGCCCCGACCTCGTGGGCCCGGTCGGCTATCCGGCGCAGCGGCGGCTTGGTGCCGAGCACGTTCGAGGCCCCGGTGACGGCCACGAGACGGGTACGGGGCGTGAGAGCCCGCTCGAACGAGTCCAGGTCCAGTTCCGCCGTCTCCCGCTCGATCTCCATCCAGCGGACGGTCACTCCGGCGCGCTCGGCGACCTGGACCCACGGGCGGACGTTGGAGTCGTGGTCGAGGCGGCTGACGACGATCTCGTCCCCGGCGTTCCAGCCCCGGGCGAGCAGGCGGGCGAAGTCGTACGTGAGCTGGGTGGCGCTGCGGCCGTGGACGATGCTGTTCGCGGGCGTGCGGAGCAGGTCGGCGTAGGCGTCACGGAACTCCGTGACGGACCGCTCGGCGTTGAGCTCGGACGGGCTGACCGTTCCCCGGTTGGAGAGGGGCCCGGTCAGCGTCGCCGCGATGGCGTCGGCGACCGGGCGCGGGGTCTGCGTGCCGCCCGGTCCGTCGAAGAAGGCGAGACCGTTGTCGAGGGAGGGGAAGTGGGCCCGCAGGGCGGTGACGTCGATGGGCATGGCCTCGGCTCTCTTGTCGCGCGGGTGGGTGGGGTGGCTCGTCGGGTGCCGTTCTCCGGGCTGCTCCCGTTCCCCGGGCTGCTCCCGTTCCCCGGGCTGTTCCCGTCCTCCGGCACCGTTCGATCACACCGTAGACGTGGGTACGCCCGAACTACCGGGTCACGCCGTAGACATGTGCGTCGCCGCTCCCGGCGTGCTCGGCGGCATGACGGTCGTCCGTCCGCGCGGGAAGCGCCGACAGTTTGAGGGAGCCGAGGTCGTGGGCGTACGTCCCGACCGCGTGGGCGATGACGTCGATGTGGGTGTCGAGCGCGGTCATGCTGATGTTGTCGACCGTGTCGCCGGGCCCGTGGTACTTCGGGTCGAACGCCACCCCCGCCGTGCCGCCGAACTTCTCCGCCTGGGCTGGCGTCTTGAGCGCCTCAGCGCCCGCGTACGTCCCCCCGGCGGGGATGCCGGCGTCGACGAACGGGCCGTGGTTGAAGCGGGAGACGAACGGGGTGCCGGCGTGCGGAAGTCCGCGCTTGCCGAGGAACGCGGCGATGTCGTTCTCGAGCAGTTCCGAACCGGCGGGCGCCGTCTGGGAGTTGGCGCCGTCCGAGTTGTCGCCGTCGAACACGAACAGGCCGTTGTTCGTGGAGGCGATCAACTCGAAGTTCAGGTAGAGCCGGATCTCGCGCTTCGCGGCCGGCGTGAGGTTCGCGACGTAGTGGTGGGAGCCGAACAGGCCGCTCTCCGCGGCCGACCACCAGGCGAAGCGCACCTTGTTGCGCGGGTTCTTCTCCTTCCTGGCCAGCTTCAGCGCGACGTCGAGCAGGCCGGCGGAGCCGGAGCCGTTGTCGTTGATACCCGGACCCGCGAGGACCGAGTCGAGGGAGGCGCCGAACATCACCGTGTTGGCCGGGTCACCACCCCTGGTCTCGGCGATCACATTGTTGGTGGAACGCTTCTCCTGGAGCTGGCGGATCTCGAAGGAGAGGTTCACCGGACCCTGGGCGAGGTCGGCGGCGAGCTTCTCGCCCGCGGCCTTGGTGATGCCGCCGGTGGGGATCCTGGCCGCGGCGGGTTCGCCGAGGGTGCCCGACAGCGGGCCGTATCCGGTGTCGATGTTGTTGTAGATGAGGGCGCCGATCGCGCCCGCGGCGGCGGCCTGTTCCTGCTTGACGGCGAAGGTGCAGCCACCGCGCTTGATCAGCGCGATCCTCCCGGTGAAGGCACCGGGGGCGTAGTCGCCGGGCTCGCAGCCGGTGGTGCCGTCGGCATCGACCGGGACGGCCGCCACCTCGGCCCGTACGCCGCCGACCGGAGTCGACCTGGTGTACGTCAGGGCCTTGATCTCGATGTCGTACGGGGTGGGCGTGAGGGCGGAGAGCTGCTCGGCCAGCGTCTGTGTGTAGACGAAGTCGAACCTCTGGTACGAGACGAGGTACCCGGCCTTCTTCAGCTGCTGGTGGACGTAGGCGGCCGAGGCGTCGTGGCCGAGCGAGCCGGCGACCCGATGGCCGCCGGCCGATTCGGCTATCGCCTGGAACCGCTCCAGGTGGCGTAAGGCGCCCTGTGCGGACGCCTCCCGGACAAGTGACTTGGCGAGCTTCGTGGCGTCCTTGCCCGGCCGGTCCTGCTGGGAGGTGGCGGGCGAGGCCGAGACCAGCAGGAGCGGGGTGGCGAGAGCGGCTGCGGCCAGAGTGGCCACGGCTCTCCGAGGTGAAGCGTCCACAGAGGTCCTTCCCGGTACGAACGAGGTTGGGGGGGAAGCTTGCGATCTCTGGGAGGTTCTGTGAACAGATGTGCCTCAACTCGGAGCATTTCACGCACAGATGTAGTAATCCTGTGGAGACGGCGAGGGTGGATGTCCTGCGTTCGGGGTGGTGCGCGCATGCGCGTCGGCGGCGGTGCGGCGGGTGGTGGCCGGGCGGCCCGGCGGTCAGCGCGTCCGGGGCGCCGCGTGCTCGGCGTCGCTCTCCGTCGACGAGAGGAAATGCTCGTGGGCGAGCCGGCGCATCGCGGACAGGGCGATGTCGCCCAGTGCGGTGACCGTCACCAGCCGGGTGGCGGCGCTTTCCGGGTCGTCCTGTTCCCTGAGGATTTGCATCTCCAGCCGGGCAATCGCCTCCAGGTTCTCGGCATAGGCATGGAACAACCGCGGAATATCCTGGTGATCGAGCGATCTACAGGCGATGGCGACCTGACAGAGCGTCTGCCACGCCGGGTTGTCGGGGCCCACCTGCCAGCCCCAGCTCCGGATCAGGCCGGACAGCCAGGCCTGAGCCCATTCCCACTCCTGATCGGGCGACGCGGAACCGGGTGTCGGTAACGCGTACTGGGTGAGCCGCAGGAGCTCGCTCGCCTCCGGCCGCTCCTCCACCACGCGGCGCACCAGCCGGTGTACCTCGGCATGCGGAAGTCCGCCGATATCGAGGAGGGCCTTTACCAGTGCAACTCTGCGCACATGTGATTCGTCGTAGTCGGACAGCGTCGGCAGGAGGTCCAAATCCTGATAGGACCGCAGCGTGCGGACGGGAACTCTGGTCCTGCGGCTCAGGGCGTCGAGCGGCGACATATTCCACCGGCTTTCGGGAGGGTATCGGCGGGGTGTGATGTGCGACCGGGCAATCGAATTCGAGGCCGCCGTGACCTTATGGCGCGGGAATGCGACAACACAAGGCATGACGGTTCGGTGCCGGGGGAGTTGGCTCAAAGGAGAAGTTCGAGGTGGACCGCGCCTACCGGTCTCTCTATACAGGAGTTCCGGCGTGGCGCTCGCCGCGGCGCTCACGGCCGTCCGGCTCGGCCGGAAAAGGCCGTTCAGCCGTAAATCAATGGACCGGCCCGTTCGTGACCCGGTGGGACATCTTCCGTTTCGGTCATGCCGTCCTGGGCCATGGTGTTCCGCGGGCGTTCGGCTGCCACTCGGCCCGCGTTCGGCCCCCCTTGGTGTCGGCCGGAACCCGATATACCGGATGTTCGTGGCTGTCCGAGTTCTTTCGGCGGATTTGCGTCACCGGTCAAAGGGGCTGGAGGGCATGGATTCCAGTGTGCGGAGCCCTTGACGTCCTTTAGCTCGTACGGCATGATCATGACGATCTCCGGTATTTCTCGCCGTTTTGCGCCGTCTCGGTGATGAGGGAGCCGGTGGCGGGGGGTGGGTAAAGGGGGTGGGGGAGGCGTGTCCGACATGTCGGCGCGGGGAATGTCAGGGTGGACCCCGTGTGTCGAGGACGAGGGTTTGGTTGCGGAATTCATCGCCTGGGAGCCGGAGTTACTCGACGCTTATCGGAGCAGGCTCATCGATCAACGGAATCCGCTGGGAACCCATACGGAATCCTGGAAAGCCTGTCGTGACCAGGCGCGGAGAATCCTGACGGAATGCCGGGACGTGCCGGAGCCCGCGGCGGGGGAGGCCAGGGAGCGCGAGGAGCCCAAGGAGGCGGAGGAGGCCGGGGAGCCCAAGGAGGCCGGGGGGCCTGGGGACGGCGAGGGGGCGCCGCCCGACAGATCCACGAGAACCGCCGCGGCGGCCCGGATCGCCCAGGGCGCGGTGCCGGTCCACGCCGTACGCGCCGGGGCCGTGCTGGTTCAGCTCGTCGCCGAGTTCCTGGAGCGGTCCCGCACCCCCGTTTCGTACGACGACCCCGCCCGGACGAGGCTGCTGGCGCGGGTGCAATCGGCGGTCACCCGCTCCCTGGAGGAGGCGGCGGACGGCTACGACCTGCACCTGCTCGACGTCGTACGGGACTCCACCCGGGCGAGCCGTGACGCGATGGCGAGGGAGATCCACGACCGCGTCGGCAGCGCGGCCGGCCTGGCCCTGCGCCAGCTGGAACTCTACGAACTGACCCAGAACGTCTCGTCGTCGACGAACCCGAGGCTGGACGCCCTGAAGCAGGCGATCCTGGAGACGATGCAGAGCACCCGGGACATCGTGACCGAACTCCGCGCGGGCGCGCACTCCGCCGGCGCCCTCGGGGTGGCCCTGTCCGCCTTCGTCACCGCCATGGCGATCGACCGTCCCGTGGTGGAGATCCGGGTCGAGGACGTCGACGAGCCCCTGCCGGACGCCGTCGGTGAACACCTCTTCCTCGTCCTGCGCGAAGGCCTGCGCAACGCCCTGGCCCACGCCCGGGCCTCCCGGGTGACCGTCGACGTACGGGGCGACACCCCGGGCGACACCCAGGCCCATGGTGACGGACGTCGCGTACGGGCGTCCGTGAGCGACGACGGGGTCGGGCTCCCGCCGGACCAGGAGTTCGGCAACGGCCTCGCCTCCGTGGCCGAACGGATCCGCCTCCTCGGCGGCCGTATGGAGATCCGGAGCGCCCCCGGACACGGCACGACCCTCGCGTTCTCGGTGCCGATCGGGGAGGAGTGACATGTGGAGTCCCGATGACCTCAGGCATGCCCGGACCGGCGAGCCGATCAGGATCGTCGCCGTCGACGACCACTCCATGCTGCGCGACGCCCTGTGCCAGCTCCTCAACGCGGAGGACGACCTGCGGGTCGTCGCCGAGTCGGACACCTCTGTGGGCCTCGGCGACCTGGTGGCGAGCACCGCGGCGGACGTCGTCCTGCTCGACGTGGAGATGCCCGACCACCACGCGCCCACCGTGGTCGGCGAGTTGACCGCCCGCTTCCCGCTGCTGCGGGTGCTGATGCTGTCCATGCACGACCATCCGCCGCTCGTCCAGGAGTTGCTCGCCCGCGGGGCCCACGGCTATCTGCACAAGAGCGCCCCACGCGCCTCGCTGCTCTCCGCCATCCGGGGCGTCATGGCGCGCGACCCGCAGCTCATGATCGCCCTGCCGTGCAGCGCGACCCCCGGGACCGCCCTCCAGGGCGGAGCCGGCAACTCGCTCTCGCCGCGCGAACGTGAAGTGCTCACCCATGTCGCGAGCGCGCTGAGCAACCGTCAGATCGCCAACGAACTGGGTATCACCGAGGCGACGGTGAAGCGGCACCTGCGCAACATCTTCGAGAAGCTCGGCGCCGCCTCGCGCATCGGAGCCGTCAACAAGGCCGTGGAGGCGCGCCTGATCGACCCGGCCGGGAAGGGCAAGCAACCCTCTGAGCAGCAGCTCGTGGCGAAGCGGCCCTCCGCAAGGCGGCACGCATACGCCTTTCGGAGTACGCCCGATGCTCCCTGAAGGGTCTGGTGTCGCCCTGGTGACGGGATTAGATTCGCGGCCATGCCACCAGCTACCCCCCACCACCCCCACAGGCCGGGCATGCCCTGAGCCCCCGGGCGCGCCTTCCGCCCGCGCCGGCCCGCCGCAGGCGGACACACCGGCTCTTCATGAACGCGCGACACGCGGCGCAACTCGTCGCCGTCGCGGAGCCCGGGGCCCGAACGGCCACCACCGGGGACCGGCATGAACAGCACGCGACCCTGAGGGGTGAACGGGATCATGACCTGCACGGGGGAATCTCTTCGCATCCAGCTCCTGGGACCGATACGGGCCTGGCGACACGGTGAGGAGGTCGCGCTCGGCTCGCCCAAACAACGGGCCGTGCTGAGCTTGCTCGCCAGCCGCGCGGGCGAGGTCGTGAGCGGCGAGACCATCACCAGCGCCCTCTGGGGCAGCGACACCCCGCAGACGGCCGCCAACGGCGTCCACACCTATGTCGCCCGGCTGCGCCGGGCCCTGGAGCCGGGGCGCGGCAGCAGGGCCGCCAGTACGGTGCTCTCCTCCGAACCCGGCGGCTACTGCCTCCGGCTCGACCCGGCCGACGTCGACGCCACCCTCTTCGTCGAACGGCACAGCCACGCCCGCAGGTCCCGCGAGGGCGGCAGCGCGGCGACGACGTTACGGCTCTACGAGGACGCCCTCGCGCTCTGGCGGGGCGAGGCGTACGCCGGGGTGCCGGGGCCCTTCGCCGCCACCGAAGGCGTACGTCTGCGGGACCTGCGGCTGACCGCGGTCGAGGAGTGGGCCTCCGTCCTCCTGACGACCGGCGGGTACGCCGAGGCGGTCGACGCGCTCTCGCGGGCCGCGGTCGAGGAGCCGCTGCGCGAGAAGGTCCGCTGGCTGCTGATGCTGGCGCTCTACCACGCCGGCCGCCAGGCGCACGCCCTCGCCGTCTACACCGAGACCCGCCAGCTGCTCCGCCGCGAGCTGGGCATCGAACCCGGGGCCGAACTGCAGGACCTGCACCGGCGGATCCTCGCCGGGCAACGGGAGTTACGCCTCCCGGGCGGAAGCTCGGCCCCCGGCGCCCGGCAGGGGATGGCAGCCGCTGCCGTTCCCGTACCGGCGCAACTCCCGCCCGTGGTACGCGGATTCACCGGCCGGGACCTCGAACTCGCGCACCTCGAAGGTCTCCTCGACGACGAGTCGGCCCAGCCGAGCACCCCGGTGATCGTCGTCGACGGACCAGCCGGAGTCGGCAAGTCCGCGCTCGTCCTCGCACTGGGTCACCGGCTCGCGCACCGCTTCCCCGACGGTCAGCTCTACGTGGACCTCTGCGGCAACGGACTGCGCGGCCGACCGCTCAGCGCCTCGGACGCGCTGCTGCAGCTCCTCACCAGCCTCGGCGCCGACACCCCCCGGATCCCGCGCGACCTGGCCGGCCGGTCCACCCTCTTCCGGAGCATGCTCTACGGCAAGAGGATGCTGGTGGTCCTGGACGACGCCCTGAGCGTGGACCAGTTGCGACCCCTGATCCCGCGCGGCGCGTCCTGCGTGGTGGCCACGAGCCGGCAGCGGTTCGCCGGACTCGCCGCCCGCGACGGAGCGCGCACGGTCACCGTGCGCCCGCTGGCCGTCGAGCAGGCGGCCCAGCTGCTCACGACGCTCTCCGAAGGGCGGCTCGTGGGCCACCCGGAGGCCGCCCGCCGGCTGGCGGCCCTCTGCGCCGGGCTGCCGCTGGCACTGCGCATCACCGCCGAGGGGCTCCTCGCCAACCCAGAGGTCCCGCTGCAGACGCTGGTGGAGCAGTACACGACGGAGAGCGGCCGGCTCGACCGGCTCACCGTGGGCGACGACGCCCTGGCCAGCGTCCGGGACGCGTTCGAGACCTCGTACCAGGCGCTGTCCCCGGAAGCGGCGCGGATGTTCCGCTTCCTGGGCCTGTGCAAGGACGCGCCGATCACCGTCCCCCTCGCCGCGGCGCTCGCGGACACGGACCGGGCCACCGCAGGCCGGCTCCTCGACGTGCTGGTCGCCCACCACTTCCTGGAGGAGCACGGGCCTCGGTACCGGCTGCACGACCTCCTGGGGATCTACGCGGCGGAGTGCGCCGAGCGCGAGCCGATGCTCAGCCGCCGCGCCGCACTCGCCCGCCTGGGCAGGACACAGCCGGACGAGCCACAGCCGGACGAGCCACAGCTGAACGATCCGCAGCCGGACGTGACGCCCGCCTCCCGGCCCACCGCGGACCGGACCACCGCCGACGTGATGCCCCCGGACGCCGCCCCCGAGCCGCCGCCGGCCAAGGACACGGGGGAGGCCTACGCGGTCGTGCTGCGGCGCGCCGCCGTCCTCCGCCGGGCCGCCTTCCGGAAGTGGGACGACAGCCCGCGGCGGACGGACCTCACCGCGCGGTGAGGGAGGCGTCCTCGGGCCCGGTCGGCATCTCGCGCAGCCGGCCGACCGGGGACAGGAAGATCGGGACCAGCATCGCGGCCGACAACAGGCCCGCGATCCACAGCGCCCCGTGCAGCCCCGCCAGCGCCGCCAGCAGACCGCCGACGGGCCCGCCGAGCGCCCCGCCGCCGTACAGCAGCATCCGCATCGCGGCCGTCATCCGGCCCATCAGGTGCTGCGGCGTGACGGTCTGACGCAGGCTCACGATGAGCACGTTCGACACGCTGGCGCCGAAGTACTCCATGAAGAAGGAGGCCACGAAGAAGCCGATCAGCAGCCAGCGCGGACCGCCCGCCGCCGGGATGAGCAGCGGCCCGAGGAAGATGATCGAGACCGACAGCCGGTAGGTGGTGCCCACCGAGAGCCGGCGTACCACCGCGCCCGACACCAGCGCGCCCAGCAGACCGCCCACCGCGGCCGCGCCCATGACGAACCCGACCGCCGCGGCGGACAGCTCCTGGTCGCGCACGGCGTACAGCAGGAACAGCGACTGCACCATGGTGAGGAGGAAGTTGCAGGAGCAGCCGACCAGGCCCATCGCCCGCAGCCAGCGGTTGCCGAAGACCCAGCGCAGGCCCTCCGAGAGCTCGGCCTTCAGCTGCCGCTTCTCCTTGGGCGCCTCCGGGGCGGGCTCGGGCTTCCTGATGAGGAGCAGCGAGACCACCGACAGGGCGTACGAGAAGGCGTTGGCGGTCATCGCGAACGGGGCAGAGAACGCGCTCACCAGCGTGCCCGCCAGACCCGGTCCGGCGATGTCCGCCGACGACAGGGTGGCGTTGAGCTTGGTGTTGGCCTCCAGCAGGCTGCGCCGGTCCTTCACGAGGACGGGGACGTACGACATCCAGCTGACGTCGAAGAGGACCGTCGCCACCCCGACCCCGAGCGCCAGCGCGTACAGCACCGGGAGCGTGAGCAGGTCCAGCTCGTAGAGGACGGGGACCAGGCCTATCAGGACCATCCGCACCAGGTTGGCGCCCAGCATCACCGGCCGCTTGCGTCTGCGGTCCACCCACACCCCGAAGAGCAGGGCGAGCCCGAGGAAGGGAACCAGCTGTGCGAAGCGCAGCATGCCCAGCTCCCCGGCCCCCACCTCGAAGACCAGGACGGCGGTCAGCGGGAGCGCGAGATGGGTGATCTGGGTGCCGTAGAGGGAGAGCGCCTCGCCCGCCCAGAACACCATGAAGTCCCGGTCGCGCCAGAGCGACCGAGGTGGGGCCTCCGCCTCGGCCGGGGAGGCCGAGGCGGTGGACGTGCCGTGCTCCGTCATGCTTGATTCGCCTCTCGTAGGGCTCGGTCGACGATGCCGCTGATCGCGTCGAGACCCGGGCCCTGCCACACGGAGTGATGGTCGCCCGGCGCGGTGTGCACGGTGAGCCGGCCGACGTACGGACTCCAGTCGAGGAGCCGTTCCACCGACTCCGCGGCTTTGATCAGGATCGCGGGCCCGGGGTGGACCGCGTCGAGGTGGTGCCGGCCCAGGGCCCGGACGTGGGCGGAGAAGAGGGCGAAGCGCTCCGCCAGGAACTCCGCGTCGAACTCCTCGGGTACGACGCCGTCGCGCTCCACCGCCGCGAAGATGTCGGCCGGTTGCGCCCCGGGCGCCAGGCCCGCGAGCGCCTTGTCGATGCCCGGCGCCCGGTCCGGGGTCACGCCGAGGAAGTCGTACAGGAAGAAGCGGGCCATCTGGTCGTCGGGCGGCACCGCCTGCGTCCCGGGCAGCGCCGCGTCGACGATGACGAGCAGCGGTACCTCCTCGCCCTCGGCGGCGAGGAGCCGGGCCATCTCGTAGGCGACGACGCCGCCGAGCGACCAGCCGAGCAGCTGGTAAGGGCCGTGCGGGCGGGCCGCCCGGAGCGCGGCCGTGTGCAGCTCGGCCAGCTCCGTGATCGACGCGGCGGGCTCGGACATCCCGTCGAAGCCGGGGGACTCGAATCCGAACACCGGGTTCCCGGTGGAGAGTTGGTGGGCCATCGCCGAATAGCAGTAGGGCGATCCGGAGACCGGATGGACGCAGTGGAGGGGGGTCAGGTCGCCCTCGGCCCGGAGCGGGACGAGACTGCCGACGGAGGATGCTGTCACGGTGCGGATGTTCCTTTCGAGGTGCGGGCGAGGCGCTCGTCGATGGCCGCGGCGATGCCGCTGACGGTGCTCCCGCCGTACAGCAGACGGACGTTCACCCGGATCCCGAAGTGCTTGTTGAGCCGGGTGACGGCGCGCATGGCCTGCAGCGAGTTGCCGCCGACCGCGAAGAAGCCGCTGTCCGTGCCGATCATGGTGGTGCCGAGCACGGCTGTGAAGACCCCGGCCACCGTCCGCTCGGTCTCCGTGGCCGGGGCGGTCCAGGCCGCGTCGGGCTCGCCGAGGCTCTCGGGCGGCGCCGGCAGGGCCTTCCGGTCCACCTTGCCGTTGGGCGTCAGGGGCAGGTCGTCCAGGACGAGTACCGTGCCGGGCACCATGAACCCGGGCAGGGACCGGGCGGCGTGCTCACCGACCGCCGCGGGTTCCACGGTCCGGCCCGCCTCGGGGACGAGGTAGGCGACCAGCCGCCGGTCGCCCGCGCCGTCGGGGTGCGCGGCGACGACCGCCTCCCGGACGGTGTCGTGGGCCCGCAGCACGGCCTCGATCTCGCCGAGCTCGATCCGCAGACCGTGCAGCTTGACCTGGAAGTCCGCCCGGCCCAGCAGCTCGATCAGACCGTCCGGGCCGTAGCGGGCCACATCGCCCGTCCGGTAGAGCCGCTCGTCCGACACCTCGCCGCAGGACCAGGTGAAGAACCGTTCCGCCGTCTGCTCCGGCCGTCCGAGGTACTCCCGGGCGAGCCCGGTGCCCGCCAGGTGCAGCTCGCCGGGAACCCCCGGCGGCACCGGCTGGAGCGCCTCGTCGAGGATGTACGTGCGCTGGTTGGCCATGGGGCGCCCGTACGGGATGCTCGTCCACCGAGGGTCGGTCTTCGTCACCTCGTGGATCGTGGAGTGGATCGAGGACTCGGTCGCCCCGCCGAGCGCGACGAAGCGCAGCGCGGGGGCCACCGCCCGGGCCCGGTCCGGCAGCGAGACGGGGATCCAGTCGCCGCCGAGCAGGGCCAGCCGCAGATCGCCGAGCGGCTCCGCGCCGGTCACTTCGAGGTGGTCGACGACCATGTCCAGGAGTGCGGGCGCCGAGTTCCAGACGGTGACGCGGTGGGTGGCGAGCAGGTCGGCCCAGTGCTCCGGGTCCTTGGCGCGTTCCGGCTCGGTCAGGATCACCGTGCCACCCGCGGTCGTCAGCCCGAGGAACTCGTACACGGACATGTCGAAGCTGGGCGAGGAAAGTGCGAGGACTCGGTCGCCCGGGCCCACGCCGAAGCGGGAGTTGAGGTCCGCGATGTTGTTCATCACCCCGCGGTGGCGCAGCGCGATCGGCTTGGGGGCGCCGGTGGAGCCCGAGGTGTGGATGATGTACGCGAGGTCGTCGGGCGTCGCGCCGCCCTCGGGGTTGTCCGTGCCGTACCCGGCGAGGAGCGCCGCGTCGCGGTCGAGGAGGAGCGCGGGCGTACCCGGTCCGTCACCGTCGTCCGCCGGCGGGAGGCTGTCGGCCGGGCCGCTCCGGCTGACGACCACCGTGCACGCGGTGCCGGCCACCATCGTGGCGAGGCGCTGCCGCGGGTAGTCGGGGTCGAGCGGCACGTACGCGCCGCCCGCCTTGAGCACGCCCAGCACGGTGATCAGCAGCTCGGCGGACCGCTCCAGGCAGATGCCGACCCGCCGGTCGGGGCCCACGCCGAGCTCCCGCAGACGGTGGGCGAGCCGGTTCGCCGCCTCGTTGACCTCCCGGTACGTCCAGGTCCGGTCGGCGCCGACCAGCGCGTAGGCACCGGGCGAGGCGGTGGCGCGGTCCTCGAACGCGGTGTGCAGGCATGTCTCGTACGGCAGATCCGTGGCCGTGTCGTTCCACTCGACGAGCATCCGGCGCAGGGCGTCGTCGGGGAGCAGGCGCAGCCGGGACACCGGCCGGTCGGGGTGGGCGAGCCCGTCCTCCAGGAGCGTCACGTAGGAGGCGAGGATCCGGCCCACGGTGTCGTGGTCGAACAGCTCGGGGGCGTACCGGAGTTCCACACCGGGCGGGCCGTCGTCGGCCGCGCCGGGCGGGTGGAGGAGCAGCTCGAACTCGTCCTGCCGGGCGGAGGGCCCGAGCGGCTCCCGCCGGTCGTCGGGTTCGCCGGCCGCGAGGGCGGTCAGGGTCTCCGTTCCGGAGACGGTCCGGCTCATCCGGAAGGCCGTGCCGCCAAAGGGCGTGCCGGCACGGGGTGTTCGGGCGACGAAGCCGAATTCGGACTGTCCGCTCCAGCGGTGGACGAGCGCGGTGAATCCGGCCAGGAGTACGTCCTCCGGGGCCGTACGGGCCGAGGGACCGAGCCGCACCCGGGCGGAGGCGGTGCGGTCCGGAGTGGCTCCGGGCATGCGCGGCCGGTCGGCCGGCAGCAGCGCCGGCGGCGCCGCTCCGGGCGACAGCGGGGGAGTCGGTACGGGGTCGCTGTTCGCGCTCAAGACCTCACTCCTGTCTCGCGGTCGGGGGTTCCGGCGGAGGCGGCGGGGGTGGGGCCGGCGCCGAAGGGCAGGGGGTGGGCGCGGCACAGGGCGGCCACCGCGGCCGCGACCCGGTCACGCACCACGGGGTCGGTACGGAACTCGGTGTCGCCGAGCACCGTCGTGGCGTTCAGCACCTCGCGGAACAGCCCCGCGCAGACCCGCATCTCGTCGGGCCCCATGCCCCGCTGCGCCAGCACGTTCGTGCCGAGCCGCAGCCCGCTGGCGACCAGCGGGGCCTTGGTGTCCTTGGGGATGCGGTTGCGGTTGGTGAGGATGCCGCACGCCTCCAGGGCGCGTTCGGCGACCACCCCGGTGAAGCCCCGGTCGAAGATGTCGAGGAGCACCATGTGGTTCTCGGTGCCACCGGTCAGGACCCGGTAGCCGAACTCGTCCAGGGCGTCCGCGAGCGCCGCCGCGTCGTCCCGGACCAGCCGCATGGTCTCCCGGAACCCCGGCTCCGTGACCAGCTTCAGCGCGTGCGCCTTGGCGGCGATCGACGCCGGACTCGGCGTTCCCTGGGTCTGCGGGAAGACCGCGCGCTGCATCAGCCGGGCGAGCGGCGTACGGCGGCTGTCGGGACCGGGCGTCCGGTGCTCCGCGCCGATCAGGATCAGCCCGCCGCGCGGCCCGCCCAGCTGCTTGTAGGTGCTGGTGGTGGTGACGTGCGCCAGGTCGATGGGGCTGGAGTGCTCCCCGGCCGCCACCAGACCCGCGATGTGCGAGATGTCGGCCACCAGGTACGCCCCGACGGAGTCCGCGATCGCCCGGAACCGGGCGAAGTCCAGGGCCCGTGGATAGGCGCTGGCTCCCGCGATGAGCACCTGGGGGCGGTGGACCAGGGCCAGTTCGGACACCTGGTCGTAGTCGATGAATCCCTTGTAGTCCAGGCCGTGGTGGACGGCCCGGTAGTGGTGCCCGGTCACCGAGGCGGCCGAGCCGTGCGTCAGGTGCCCGCCCGAGTCCAGGTCCAGGGCGAGCAGGGCGCCGCCCGGCGGCAGCAGCGCCGCCAGGACGGCCTGGTTGGCCGAGGAGCAGGAGTGCGGCTGCACATTGGCGTACTGCGCGCCGAAGGCCTGCCGGGCCCGAGCGACGGCCAGCCGCTCCACACCGTCGAACCGCGCCGCCCCGGGGTGGTAGCGGGCTCCCGGATAGCCCTCCGCCGTCACGTTCGACAGCGCGGCGCCGCCCGCGGCCAGGACGGCCGGGCCGGCCACGCTCGCGGACGCCACCATGGCCAGGGTCATGGCCTGCTCCTCCACCTCGCGGTCGAGGAGCAGGGCCAGTTCGGGATCGGTGCGGTCGAGCAGTGCGGCGCCCGCGCGCAGCAGCCTGCTCTGCGCGGACCCCGGGCGAGCTCCCGTCCCCGGGGTGTGCGGGGACGGGAGCTCCGCCCCTAAGGCCTCATCCACGTGAACCCGCCTTGGACTCCACCAGCGAGTCGATGGCGGCGGCGACCGTGGCGACCGAGGCACCGCCGTACAGCATGCGGACGTTGACCTTGACGCCGAAGTGCTTGTTGAGCCGGCTCACGACCCGCATCGCCTGCAAGGAATTGCCCCCCAGCTCGAAGAAGTTGCCGTCGGCGCTGACCTGCGGCATGGACAGGACGGTACCGAACACCTCGGCCACCTTCTCCTCCGTCGCCGTCACCGGGGCCACGAAGCTCGCCGTCGCGTCGCCCGAACCGGACGCCGGGGCCGGGAGCTTGGCCCGGTCGATCTTGCGGGCCGGGGTCAGCGGGAACTCCGTCAGTTCCACCCAGCCCGTCGGCACCATGTACTCGGGCATCGTGCGGCCCAGGTGCTCCCGGAGCTCGGCCACCGTCGGCGGGGTGTCGCCCAGGACCGTGTAGTACGCGACGAGCTGCTTCTCCCCGTAGTCCTCGCGCAGCAGGACCAGCGCCATCCGGACCTTCGGGTGGGTGAGCAGACCCGACTCGATCTCACCGAGCTCGATCCGCAGTCCGCGAAGCTTCACCTGGTTGTCGAGCCGGCCGATGAAGTCGATCTGCAGATCGCGGGTCCAGCGCACCAGGTCTCCGGTGCGGTAGACGCGGCCCTCGCCCAGGAACGGGTCGGGCACGAACTTCTCGTCCGTCATCTCCGGCAGGTTGAGGTAGCCGCGGGCGAGGCCCTCGTCACCGCCGATCAGCAGCTCGCCCGGGACGCCGACCGGCACCAGGTTGAACTCCTTGTCCACCACGTAGTGCAGCCGGCTGAACTCGGGGCGGCCGATGGGCGGCGAGGACTGCCACTCCTTGTGCTCGCAGAGGTACTCGGTGGTCGCCACCGACGCCTCCGTGGGGCCGTACAGGTTCACGAACTTGCGGCCCGGCAGGTTCCACTTGTTGACCAGCTCGGCCGGCAGGGCCTCGGCGCCGCCCATGATGTACTTCAGGTCCGGGTACGGCCCCGCCTCGACCACGGAGAGGATCGCCGGGGACAGTCCCGCGTACGTCACCCGCTGGTCGCGGATCAGACCGCCCAGGGACTCCGGGGACGAGGCGTCCTCCGGGGCCACCAGGATCATGGCCGAACCGCTGATCAGACCGGCGAAAATCTCGCCCTGGGACATGTCGAAGGTCAGCGCCGGCAGCTGCAGCAGCCGGTCCTCGGTGGTCCACTCGCCGAACGTGCGCCGGTACGCCTCGATGAACATCCGCAGACCGCGCTGCTCGATCATCACGCCCTTCGGACGCCCGGTCGAGCCCGAGGTGTAGAGGACGTAGACCAGGGAGGTGGGCTCGGCCCACTCCTCCAGCGGCTCGCCGTCCGGCTGCGCCTCGATCTCCGCCCAGTCGGCGTCGATGCGGACGCTCTCCCAGCCGCAGGAGTCCGGCAGGTCGCCGACCGACGCGGCGCGCGTGATGACCAGCGGGCTCTTGGTGTCGCGCAGCATGTGGTCCAGGCGGGCGTTGGGGTGCGAGGGGTCGATGATCGTGTAGGCCGCGCCGGACACCATCACACCCAGGATCGCCACCAGGGCGTCCAGGTCGCGGTCCATCGCGATGGCCACGACCTCCTCCTGCCGCACGCCCCGGGAGCGGATGTACCGGGCGAGCTTGCCGGCCCGCCGCATCAGCTCGCCGTACGTCATCTCCACCCCGCGGCAGACCGCCGCGACCAGCTCCGGGTTCTCCTCGGCGATCCGCGCGATCGTCGCGTGCACCGGCTCCGTCGTGTACTCGAAGTCGGCGCCGCGGCCCACGTCGAGCAGCTCGCGGCGCTCCTCCTCGGAGAGCAGCGGCAGCTCGGAGACCGGGGTCTCGGGGGCGTCCGCGGCCGCGCCGAGCACGGTCGAGAAGTGCTTCATCATGGCCTCGACGCGCCAGCGGTCGTACAGGTCGGTGGCGAACTCGACGATCAGACGCAGCCGTTCGGGGCCCTCGATGAAGCTGAAGGAGAGGTCGAACCGCGAGCGGGAGGTCGCGACGGTGATCGACTCGGACGTCAGGCCCGTCAGCTGCAGGCTGTCGCCCGTGCTCGTCTCGCCGAGGAGCTGGCAGGCGATCTGGAACAGCGGGTTGCGGCCCGCGTCCCGGGTCGTCTGCACCCGGTCCACGACGTGGTCGAACGGCACGTCCTGGTTGTCGTACATGTCGAGGTTGGCGTCGGCGATGCGCTCCAGGAGCTCGGTGAATGTGACCTCACCGGACAGGTCGCAGCGGAGCACCGTCATGTTGATGAACAGGCCGACCACGTCTTCGAGTTCGGGGTCGGTACGGCCCAGCATGGGCACCCCGAGGGCGATGTCGTCCTGCCCGCTGTATCGGCTCAGGACGACGTTCATGGCCGCCGCGACCACCATGTAGAGGGACGCGCCCTGCTCGTGCGCCAACGTGCGGGCCTTGGCGAGCAGTTCGGACGGGAACTCGACCACGAAGGTCTCGCCGTTCTGGGTGGGCTCGGCCGGCCGGATCCGGTCGGCGGGCAGTTCGAGCGCCTCCAGACCGGCCAGGCGCTCCTCCCAGAACTTCAGCTCCTCCTCCCACACACCGTCGGCCCGCTGCTTGCGCTGCCGCTGGATGTGGTCGCCGTAGCCGATGGACAGCTCCGGCAGCGAGGGCTCCCGGCCGGCGCTGAGGTCCGCGTAGGCCTGGGCGATCTCACGGCTGACCACGCCGCCGGACCAGCCGTCGGTGACGATGTGGTGGAAGCTCAGGCCGAGCACGTGGTGGTCGGCGGCGAGCCGGAACAGCTGGAAGCGGGAGATCGGCCCGGCCGCCAGGTCGAACGGAGTGTCCGCCTCGGCCTGCAGCTCCTGGCGCAGCGTCTCCTCGGCCTCCTCGGGGCTCAGGCCGGAAAGGTCCCGGACCGGCAGCGGCCGGTCCTCGGCCGGCGAGACGACCTGGTACGGGACGCCGTCCGCCGCGTGGAAGGTCACCCGCAGCTGCTCGTGGCGCCGCACCAGCAGGTTGAGCGCGCCCTCCAGGGCGGCCGTGTCGAGCGCACCGCGCAGCCGGTAGGCCATCGGGACGTTGTAGGTGGTCTCACCGGGGCTCATCTGGTCCAGGAACCACAACTGCTCCTGACCGAAGGACAGTTGGATACGGGACTCGGCGGTGTGGATGCTCATCGTCACAGGACTCCGTTCGGGCAAGGCTGGGTGGGGCAGGGCATGGCGAAGCAGGGCAGGGTGGTGCGGGGAGGGTGGAGCACGCCGGGGCAGGGCGGGGCGGGGCAGCGCGCGGCGCATCGCCCTGGGAGGCGGAGAAGGGGAAAGCAGGGGGGTTCCTGACGGGCCGGGGCGGCGGCCCCCTGTGGTGGGGGACCGGGGCCCCGGCGGGTCAGCGGGCCGCGGTGGAGCCGGCCGGGGGAGCGGACGGTCTGAGCACCCGCTCCACGCGGCTGAGCCCTTCCGTCACGGCCTCGGGGGAGCGCGCGAAGCAGATCCGGAAACCGTCACTGGCTCCGAGCGTCTCGCCGGGCATCAGCAGCACGCCCAGATCGAGCGCTCTGCGGCACATCGTCAGTGGCTCCTCACCGGTGGTGAGCCAGAGCCAGGCGAACGGGGTGTCCTCCGGTTCCACGAGGGTCACCGCGTCCGCGTTGCGCCGGGCGAAGTCCCGGACGAGGGCGAGGCCCTGGCGGGTGAGCTCGTGGTAGGAGCGCAGATGGTCCGTACGGTGCGCCAGGACGTCGCAGGCCAGCGTCTCGCACAGCACCGAGTTGGAGATGGTGGACAGGAACTTGCGCCGGGCGCAGCGCTCCACGACGTCCGGTGGACCGTAGAGCCAGCCGACCCGCAGCCCGGGGAAGCCGTACACCTTCGACAGACTGGACACCGAGATCACCCGGTCGGAGCCGACGGCGGCGGAGCGCGAGAGGTCGAGCGCGTACTCCTCGTCGAGGAGCAGATGGGCGTCCGTGCGCTCGGCGAGCTCGACCAGTGCCAGCAGGTCCTTCTCCGCGATGCGCCGACCGGTGGGGTTGCACGGGCTGTTGGCGACGATCAGTCGCACGTCCGGCCCCGCCACCGCCTCGGCGGCCTCGACGTCGAAGCTGAGATCCGGGCGGAATCCCACGAGGTCGACCGTGGATCCCAGCTCGGGGGGTACGTCCCAGGACTGCTGCCAGCCAGGGCGGAAGGCGATCACCCGGGACCCGGGCGTCAGCAGCGCCGCGTAGACGAGGTACAGGGCCTGCTGGGCGCCCTGGGTGATCAGGACCGAGTCGGCCGAGCCGCCGTCCCCGTACAGGCCGGCCACCGCCCGGCGGAGTTCGCCGAGGCCCCGGTCGTGTCCGTAGTCCAGTTCGAGATCCGGCGGCACCGAGAGGGCGTCGAGGCGGCCGGGGAGCATGTTGCTGTCGCCCAGGTCGATGTCGAAGCGCCCGGCGGCGTCCTCGAACACCCAGCGCTGGATGGGGTAGTCGCGCGAGCGCGGCGAGGAGACGCTCACCGTACGGTCCCCGCCGGCGCGAGCCGGTCGAGCCGGGCCCGCAGCGCGGGCGCGAAGGAGCCCGCGGCCACCTGCTCGGCGTCGCCGGTCATGGTGACCCGGCCGTCCTCGGCGACGGCGATCCGCACGGCGCCGCCGGGCATCCTGACCTCCACCCCGGCGTCGCACAGCCCGAGTTCCCGGGCCGCCGACACCGCGGCGCAGGCGCTGGCGCCGGACGCCGTCACGTAACCGGCGCCCCGTTCGTAGACCTCAAGCTCCATCACGGCGCGGTCCACCATGCGCATGAACTGCACGTTGGTGCGGTCCGGGAACCGGGGGTGCCCGGCGATCCCGGGGCCGAGCCGGCGCGCCAGCTCCTCGGACGGCTCGTCCACCGGCACGACGGTGTGCGGGTTGCCGTTGTACACACAGCTGACGGTCAGCTTCTCGCCGTCCACCGTCAGCGGTATGCCCACCGTCCGGCCCTCGTACGGGGTCGTCCCGTCCTCCTGGAGCAGCGGCATATCGGCGGCGTCGAAGCCGGGGCGCCCCATGCCGACCTCCACGCGGCCCTCGGCGGCGTCCAGGACCCGTACCGAGGAGTCGCCCGCGGCCGTCCGGATCGTGAACTCCCGGCCGTCGGCCCAGGCGCCGGGCTCCTGCCCGGCGAGGTGGAGCGCGAACATCCGCAGTCCGTTGCCGCTCCTGCCGCAGTCGGAACCGTCGGAGTTGTACAGGTCGAGTGCGACCGGGACGCCGGGTCGCGGCGGCTCCAGCGGTCCGTGCAGGACACCGTCCGCCCCGATGCCCCGGTGCCGGTCGCAGATCAGCCGGATCGCCTCACGGGTCACGGGGAAGTCGGTGTGGCGGGGGTCGATCACCAAGTAGTCGTTGCCTGCTGCCTGGTATTTGTAGAAGTCGATCACGGATGATCTCCCTTGGCTGCTGGGCGCGGCGCCGCCCCGGGGCGTGATGCCCCGCCCCGGGGCGGCGCCCGGGCTCACTTGTCGGCCAGCGCGGCCGCGTCGTGCTCTTCGCCGTACCACTTCTCCGCCCACCGGGAGAACGCGATGATGACGATGTCCCGGTGGCCCGGGCCGCCGTCGGCGGAGAGGACGTCGGTGACGTCGTGGGCCAGCTCCCGGTCGTCGAGCAGGACGGCCTGTCCGGGCTCCAGCGTGCCCGACCAGAAGGGCTCGTCCGCCCCCGGATTCCACAGCCGGGTGGTGCCGCCGGCGACGTTCACCTTGTTGAGGATCGCGATCATCACGAACTCGTGCCCGTCGTGGTGCACGCCCTCCGGAGTGAGCGGACCGGGCTTGCCCCCGTCGGCCTTGGTCCGGTTCTGGTGGACGTTGATCTGCCAGTCCTCGGACCGGTCGAGCCCGAGCTCGCGGATGCCGTGCTCGATCAGCGGCGTGAAGTCCACCTTGATCGCCTCGTAGACGCGGCGGATGCCGCCGCCGACCGAGTTGAACTTCTTGTACGTGGTGTAGTCGCGGTGCGCGAGCCGCTCGAACGACCACCCGTCGTCGCCCTGCGGGCGCAGACGGTACTGCGAGAACCGTTTGAAGCGGGTGCCGTTGCCCATGTACTCGTCGACCGGGCAGTCGTCGTAGCTGGGCAGGATGTCCGCCGAGACATCCGGCAGGTCGATGATGGTGAACCGTTCGCTGCCGAGGGGCATGGTCTCTCCTCCGGAATAAGGGATGGCGTCGGACGTCAGGCGGCGACGGAGGGCATGCGCTCGTCCAGATAGGCGGCAGAGGAGTTGAGCCGCCAGAGGATCCCGCGCGCGATCGCACGCCGCATGTCCGCGGATTCGGCGGCGGGCAGCACCACGTTGTGGAACCAGCCCTGCGCGTGCTGGGAGTCGATCGTGATGTGCAGCTTGTGGTACGTGATCCCCACGGCGGGCAGCCCCAGGCGCTCCCAGGCGTGCACGACCTGCACGAACCGGTCCGGCGCCATCCACTCGGTCATCCCGAGGAAGCCCACGGCCTCCGCGTACAGGTTGCGCTGACGGCACAGCATGACCGCGAGGTTGCCGTTGAGCAGCGAGGTGGCGGTGAGCGAGCGGGCGAGCTCGTCCTCCGAGATCTCGAAGACCTCGTAGATCTTGTTGAAGAGGTGGGTGTGGACCTCCTCGGGCTTGCCGTTGCCCATCTCGTCCCAGAAGTTGGCGGCGATCTCCAACTTCGCGGCGCCGGCGGTGCCCACCTGCATCATGGCGAGCAGGTCGTCGAAGCGGCCGTCCACGACGGACTCCTGCATCACGTAGTTCCGCAGGTCGCCCTCCGTGGCGTTGTTGCGGATGAACTCGTGGTAGTACGGGTGCTTGTACACCCGGTGGCTGCGCGCCGTGTTCTTGAGCCAGGACAGGTACTCCCGGGGCTCCGTGGGCGCGTCCTCGAGCAGACCGGGCTCGATCAGCCGGTCCTGCGCGGCCGCCGTGGCGGTCTCCAGGAGCCGGGCTATCTCGTAGACGACGACAGATCCTTCGGCGCTCTGCTGCCGGGGGATCTTCGTGTAGACCTGGTAGATCCGGTCGAGCAGGTACTGCTGCGCATAGAGGGCGCCGCTGTCTCCCGCGGCAGCGGCGGCGTTGATGTCGGCCACCTCGCCCAGGACGCGGCCCCGTTCATCGCCCGACAGGGCGTCCACCTTCTCAGGCGCGGAACCGAGCCATGCGCACACCCTGTCCACCGTGGACAGGAACGGGTCACCGGATACGGTCGGACCCTTGGAGCCGCCGACTTCTGACATGTGTTTCCCCTTGGATTCACTGGACGAAAATCAGATTTCCGAGACGAGGTCCGCGCACCGCCGACGCGGCGAGAACCAGCCTCGCGGCGGCCGCTCGGGCGGCGGGCTTTGCCATTCTGCAAGGGGCGCGCTGGACGGACTGTGTACGTGGTCTGTACGCCTCTTTCCGGCCCCTTCCGGCCTTCGTGGTTTGGGCTTCGACGGCCCTGAACCTCGACCTGCTCCGACCGTCCGTGTCGGCCGAGCGGGTGCCGGTCCGGGGCGGGTGGGTCATCCTGGGGGTATGGGTGCCCGAGGTGGTGGGGCCCTTCGTCGGGGCCTGTCCGGAGGCCGGGGCGCGTGCCGCGTCCCGGTCGTCGCCGTGGTGGCCCTGCTCGCGGTCGTCGCCGCGCTCTGCGGCTGTACGGGCACGGCCACGGCGGGTGCCCCGCGGCTCGGCGGCGACGCCGCCCGTGACCGCCCCGGTCACGTCTTCGGCGCCCGCCTCCCCGGCTTCGCCGGCGTCATCCGAGCCGTCGCCGCGGGCCTCCGTGACCGCCGAGATGTCGATCCCGTCGATCGGCGTGGACGATCTGAAGGTCGTGCCGTACGAAGGCACCACCGACGACCGGGCGGGCACCCGGATACAGGACCGTGGCGTGGCCGCCAGCCCGCAGGGGAAGCGCGGGGGTGTCGGACCGGGGGAGATCGGCAACTATCTGGTGACCGCCCACCGGCTCTCCGCCGGCGGGCCGCTGCGCGCGCTGCCCTCGGTCGAGAAGGGGGACCTGGTGCACGTCACCGCAGCCGGCACCGTCTACACGTACACGATCGTCGAGACACGCACCACGTCCTTCCGCTCGGCCGCTTCGCTCGCCGAGCAACGGGCCGCCGTGCCCGGCGAGCCGGGGGAGAAGCCCACCCGCGCGATGATCACGCTCTCCACCTGCGCGACCCCCGAGGACGACGCGGCGGGCAACTTCTGGCGGGACGCCCAGGGCAACCCCGAGCACCGCATCGACAAGATCGGCGTCCTGACCGCGGAGCGGCCGGCGTAGGGCGTACGTCCGGCCCGACCGGGACGGCGACGGCGGAATGCCCTTCGTCCTAAGCGTTGTTGACCGGTCATGACCATCGGAGTGACGCTCAGCTCGACCTCGTACCCACGCACCGTCGACGACACCGTGCGGCTCGCGCGCGAGGCCCATGACGCCGGCCTGCGCTCGGGCTGGTTCGGCCAGAGCTTCTCGTACGACTCTCCCCTGCTGGCCGCGATCGTCGGCCGCGAGGTGCCCGGATTACAGGTGGGGACCTCCGCGATCCCGGTCTTCGGCCGCCACCCGCTCCTCGTCTCCAGCCAGGCGCAGACGGCGCAGGCCGCGACCGGCGGCCGCTACCACCTGGGGCTCGCCCTCGGCACGAAGAGGCTGACGGAGGACGGCTTCGGCATCCCGTACGAGCGTCCCATCGCCCGGCTCCGGGAGTTCCTCACCGCACTGCGCCAGCTCGTGGAGACGGGCGCCGCCGATTTCCACGGCGAGCTGCTGACCGCCACGACCCCGCTTCCGGCGGCGGTGCCCGGCGCCACGCCGCCCGTGCCGCTGCTCGTCGCCGCGATGGGGCCGCAGGCCCTGCGTGTCACCGGCGAACTCGCCGACGGCGCCCTGCCGTTCCATGCCGGGCCGCGCGCTCTTGCGGAGCACATCGTCCCGGCCCTGACCGCCGCCGCCGAGGCGGCGGGCAGGCCGGCGCCCCGGGTCGTCGCGCTCATCCCCGGCGTGGTCACGGCCGACGCCGACGCCGTACGGGAGAAGGCGGCCGAGGCGCTCGCGCCGTACGAAGGGATCCCCTCCTACCAGCGGATCATCGAGCTGTCCGGCGCCGAGCGTGCCGCCGACCTGGCGGTCATCGGCGACGAGGAGGCCGTCGCGGCGGAGGTCCGGCGCTACCGGGAGGCGGGGGCGACGGAAGTGGTGTTCACGGACACCGACCTGGGCGGTGAGGCGGACCGGCAGCGCACCTGGAAGCTGCTCGGAGAACTGGCGGCCGGGGCCTGACGCGCGAGGCCTGACGCGCGAGGCCGGCCGCGACGGGCGGGGCCAGCCGCAGGAAGGTGGCCTGACCAGGGTTTTCCCGAGCCAAATGCCGGGAACCTGCCTTTTTGCCCTTGGTCCCGCCGTCGGCCGACCGGGCGCCCCCGAGGTTCCGTCTGGAGGTCGCGATGCTTCTCACCCACCACATCGACGCCGGCACGCTCCGCGTCACGCTGCACCATGGCCTCGACGTCACCAACCGGGCCGCGGCCGCGCTGCTCATCCAGGCCCTCGTCGACGCCCACCGGCCGGACGCCGTGGTCCTCGACCTGCCGGGCGACCCGCCGACGGCCGCGACCCTGAGCGCGGTCGCCCGCGCGAAGCGCATGTGCGACAGCCTCGCCATCCCGCTCACCCTCGTCCACCGGCCCGCCGACCGCGTACTCCCGTCCCGCGACCGGCTGGCGGCGGCCGCGGGGGAGTGAGGCGTTCCGCGGGGCGGGGCGGGGGGCTTTCACCCGCCGATCAGGACGACGTCGAGGCGGCGCGGGCCGTGGACGCCTTCCACGCGGTCGAGTTCGATGTCGCTGGTGGCCGACGGGCCCGAGATCCAGGTCAACGGGCGCGTCGGGTCGAGGCGTTCGAGCGCCTGGGGGACGGAGCCGACGACCTGGTCCGGGACGTGGACGAGGCAGATGTGGTGGTCGGGGACGAGCGTGACGCGGCGACCGCCCTGGTCCGGGCCGGCGTCGAGGACGACGGTGCCGGTCTCGGCGACCGCCACCGCGCAGCCGGTCACGACGCTGTCGACGGCGTCGAGGTCGTACGGGCCGAGAGCGGGCCCTTCGGCCACGACTGTGGCGTCCGTACGGCTCAGCACCGCGGGTGGCAGGCCCGTCGGCGCGAGCACCCGGCGTGCGCCGCGCTCGGCGAGCAGGCGTCCGATCAGCTCCGGGACCCCGTCCTGGTGGCAGCGGTGGACGACGGCCCGGTAGTCCGCCAGGTTCTCGGCGAGGAGGTCGACCGTCCCGTCCGTGTCCCGCTCGCCGTGCTCCCGACGGTAGGAGCGGGGAACGGTCTCCGCGTCAGGGGTGTCGGTCTTCGGTACGTCGCTCAGGGCCTGGCGGATGCGGCGCAGGACGAGGTCTCGGCTGCTCACGCGGATCCCTCCTTTCGGTCGTGCTCGCGCTTCCACCAGGTGCGGAAGGATTCCGCCGGGACCTCGGGCAGATCGCGGGTGTCCGTCCACGCCCGCCCCGGTCCGGGCAGGCGGGCGGGGTGCAGGCGGCGGGTGAGGGAGGCCAGGCGCTGCCCGGTCTCGTACGCGCCGGGGTGGTCGAAGGCCCACGCCGCCGCCCCGAGGGCGGCCTTCTCCAGGCGGTGACCGTCTCCCTCGGCGACCCTTTCGCGGAGGTGGACGAGGACTTCGGGGATGTCGATGGCGACCGGGCACACGTCGTAACAGGCCCCGCAGAGGGAGGACGCGTACGGGAGCGAGGCGTCGATCTCGCTGGCGGTGCCCCGGAGTTGGGGCGTGAGGATCGCCCCGATGGGCCCGGGATAGACGGAGCCGTAGGCGTGGCCGCCGGCCCGTTCGTACACCGGGCAGACGTTGAGGCAGGCGGAGCAGCGGATGCAGCGCAGCGCCTGGCGGCCGACCTCGTCGGCGAGGGTGTCGGTACGGCCGTTGTCGAGCAGCACGAGGTGGAAGGCGCTCGGTCCGTCGCCGTCCGTCGTGCCCGTCCACATCGAGGTGTACGGGTTCATGCGCTCGGCGGTCGAGGAGCGGGGCAGGGTCTGGAGGAAGACCTCCAGGTCCCGCCAGGTCGGGATCACCTTCTCGATGCCGACGACCGAGATCAGGGTCTCGGGCAGGGTCAGGCACATCCGGCCGTTTCCCTCGGACTCGACCACCACCATCGTGCCCGTCTCGGCGACCATGAAGTTGGCCCCGGAGATGCCGACCTTGGCCCGCAGGAACTTCTCCCGGAGGTGCAGGCGCGCCGCCTCGGCCAGTTCGGCGGGTCTTTCGCTGAGGTCCTCGGGCGCCGGGCGGCCCCAATTCCCCATCTCGGCGCGGAAGATGTCGCGGATCTCGCCCCGGTTGCGGTGGATGGCCGGGACGAGGATGTGGGACGGCCGGTCGTTGCCCAACTGGACGATCAGCTCGGCGAGATCGGTCTCGTACGCGGAAACGCCCTCGGACGCCAGGTGTTCGTTGAGCCCGATCTCCTGCGTGGCCATCGACTTGACCTTGACGACCTCGGTCTCCCCGGTGGCCCTCACGAGGTCGGTGACGATCCGGTTGGCCTCGTCGGCGTCCGCGGCCCAGTGGACGGTGCCCCCGGCCCGTACCACCGACTCCTCCAACTGGAGCAGATGGTGGTCGAGATGGCGGAGCGCCTGGTCCTTGATCCGCTTGCCGGCCTCGCGCAGCTCGGCCCAGTCGTCCAGCTCCGCCACCGCCTTGGCCCGCTTGTCGCGGATGGTGTGCGTGGCGTGGCGGAGGTTGGCGCGCAGGGTGGGATTCCGTACGGCCTCGTGCGCGGCCTTCGGGAAGGACGGCATGCCGATGAACGTCCCGCTCATGCCCAGGGCTCCTCTTCGGTGCTCGCCAGGATCTCGGCGATGTGGACGGGCCGGACGCCGACCGCGAGCCGGCTCATCGTGCCGCCGAGGTGCATCAGGCACGAGTTGTCGGCGGCGCAGAGCACGTCCGCGCCGGTCGAGACGGCGTTGCGGACCTTGTCCGCGCCCATCGCCGCCGACACGTCCGGGTTCTTCACCGCGAACGTGCCGCCGAACCCACAGCACTCCTCCGCCCCCGGCAGCTCCACCAGCTCCAGGCCCTTGACCGCCGACAGCAGCCGGTGGGGCCGGTCGGCGAGGCGGAGCGAGCGCAGGCCGTGACAGGTGGGGTGGTAGGTGACCTTGTGCGGGTAGTACGCGCCGACGTCCGTCACCCCGAGGACGTCGACCAGGAACTCGGTCAGTTCGTACGTCTTCGGCACCACCGGCGCGAGGGTCGCGGCGAGGGCGTCCCCGCGTCCTTCCGCCCGCGCCCGCTCGCCCATGCGCGGGTACAGCTCGCGCACCATCGCTCCGCAGGAGCCGGACGGGGTGACGATCGCGTCGTAGCCGCCGAAGACCTCGGCGAACCGACGGGCGAGCGGTTCGGCCTGGTGGCGGTAGCCGGTGTTGTACTGCGGCTGCCCGCAGCAAGTCTGGCCCAGCGGGAAGTCGACGTCGACGCCGAGCCGGGCGAGCAGCCGTACCACCGCCCGCCCGGTGCCGGGATAGAGCGTGTCGTTGACACACGTCAGAAAAAGCGCGACACGCATCCGGCTCCCTCAGGTCACGTCGATGATCCCTTCCCCCGGAACGTAACCCTTCGAAGCCCTCCTACGCACCCGCCACCGCGCCTGCCGCCGCACCCGACGTGCGCAGGACCGTGCCCCTGCGTCCCCCCCCGTACAGGACGCGTAAAGAGCGCGCCGTGTGTCGTCAGGAAGCCGTTAACGGCGGCCGCGACCCCGCTGAACAGCGCTTTGCTCGTCCAGTCCGAGAATCCGTTCTTCATCCAGGAGCTCACGATGGCCGACCTGGCCTTCGTCGTCACCACGATCGCGGTCTTCGCGCTGGTGGCCTTCATCGCCAAGGGGGTGGCCAAGCTGTGACTGCCGAAAACATCGTCGGTCTGATCGTGGCCGTGGCCCTGCTGGTCTATCTCGTCCTCGCCCTCCTCAAGCCGGAGAGGTTCTGACGGTGACATCAGTCGCTACCGCTCCGGGGGACATGAGCCCCGTCCTTGCTGGTGTCCTCCAGCTCCTCGCGCTGATCGTCGCTCTCGGCCTCGCCTACCGGCCGCTCGGCGACTACATGGCCCGCGTCTACTCCACCGACAAGCACCTGCGGGTCGAGAAGTGGATCTACAAGGGCATCGGCGCCAACCCGAACACGGAGATGCGCTGGCCCGCCTACCTGCGCGGCGTCCTCGCCTTCTCCGCGGCGGGCGTCCTCTTCCTCTACCTGCTCCAGCGGGTGCAGGGATCGCTCCCCGGGTCCCTCGGCTTCGCCTCGATCGACCCGGACCAGGCGTTCAACACCGCCGCGTCGTTCGTCGCCAACACCAACTGGCAGTCGTACTACGGCGAGCAGGCCATGGGCCACGTCGTCCAGACCGGCGGCCTCGCGGTGCAGAACTTCGTCTCGGCCGCCGTGGGCATCGCGGTCGCGGTCGCCCTCGTCCGCGGCTTCGCCAGGTCCCGTACCGGTGACCTCGGCAACTTCTGGGCCGACCTGGTCCGGGGTGTCGTGCGCATCCTGCTGCCGATCTCGGTCGTCGGCGCCCTGATCCTGGTCGCCTGCGGCGCGATCCAGAACTTCGCCGGCATCCACGAGGTCGGCCAGTTCTTGAATGGGGACAGCGTCGGCGGCACGCAGCAGTGGAACGGCGGCGCGGTCGCCTCCCAGGAGGTCATCAAGGAGCTGGGCACCAACGGTGGCGGTTACTTCAACGCCAACTCGGCCCACCCCTTCGAGAACCCCAACGCGCTCTCGAACCTCTTCGAGGTCTTCCTGATCCTCGTCATCCCCTTCGCGCTCACCCGCACGTTCGGCCGCATGGTCGGCTCGCTGAAACAGGGTTACGCGATCCTGGCGACGATGGCCGTCATCTGGGTCGGCTTCACCGCCCTGATGATGTGGACCGAGTTCGCGGGCAAGGGCCCGGCCTTCGACATCGCAGGCGGCGCGATGGAGGGCAAGGAGACCCGGTTCGGCATCGGCGCCTCGGCGATCTTCTCGGTCGCGACGACGCTGACCTCCACCGGCGCGGTCAACTCCTTCCACTCCTCCAACACCGGTTTCGGCGGCGGTATCAACCTGCTTGGCATGCAGCTCGGCGAGATCGCTCCCGGCGGTGTCGGTTCCGGCCTCTACGGCATGCTGATCATGGCGATCATCGCGGTGTTCATCGCCGGTCTGATGGTCGGCCGCACGCC
Organism: Streptomyces sp. P9(2023); assembly: GCF_032436795.1. Taxonomy (NCBI): domain Bacteria; kingdom Bacillati; phylum Actinomycetota; class Actinomycetes; order Kitasatosporales; family Streptomycetaceae; genus Streptomyces; species Streptomyces sp. P9(2023). The sequence goes on along the minus strand of NZ_JAUPWM010000002.1, from coordinate 335,598 downwards.
CGAGTACCTGGGCAAGAAGATCGGCACCCGCGAGATCAAGTACGCGGCCTGCTACATCCTCGTCACCCCGGCGCTCGTGCTCGGCTTCACCGCCGCGGCGATGGCCCTGGACACCCCGGGCAACTCGATGACGAACAGTGGCGCGCACGGGTTCTCCGAGATCCTCTACGCCTACACCTCCGGCGCCAACAACAACGGCTCCGCCTTCGCCGGCCTGAACGCCGACACCCAGTGGTTCAACTCGACGATCGGCATCGCGATGCTGCTCGGCCGGTTCCTGCCCATGGTGTTCGTCCTGGCCCTGGCGGGCTCGCTCGCCGAGCAGAAGCCCGTCCCCGAGACCGCGGGCACGCTGCGGACCGAGAAGCCGCTGTTCACCGGCCTCCTGGTCGGCACGATCATGATCATCACCGGTCTGACCTACTTCCCGGCCCTGGCCCTTGGCCCGCTCGCCGAAGGGCTCGCGGCATGAACATCGACGCAATGAAGATCGACGTAAAGAAGCAAGAGGACGCTGTGACGCAGACGTCTACCGCTACCTCCACCCCCGCCCGGACGAAGGCGCCGCACGGCGACCTGTCCGGCGGGCACCAGCCGGCCGGACGGGTCGGCGGGGGACTCTTCGACCCCAAGCAGCTGCTCACGTCCTTCCCGGACGCGATCAAGAAGCTCGACCCGCGCGTGATGGTCAAGTCGCCCGTCATGTTCGTGGTGCTGATCGGCTCGGTGGTCACCACCGTGCTGGCGCTCAAGGACCCGGGCGACTGGTTCGGCTGGGCGATCACCGTCTGGCTCTGGCTGACCACCGTCTTCGCCAACCTGGCCGAGGCGGTCGCCGAAGGCCGCGGCAAGGCCCAGGCCGACACGCTCCGCAAGGCCAAGACCGACACGGTCGCGCGCCGGATCGTCGGCACGAACGAGGAGCGCGTCCCCGGCACCGAGCTGAAGATCGGTGACCTGGTGGTCTGCGAGGCCGGCGACAGCATCCCCGGCGACGGTGACGTCGTCGAGGGTGTCGCCAGCGTCGACGAGTCCGCCATCACCGGCGAGTCGGCCCCCGTCATCCGGGAGTCCGGCGGCGACCGCTCGGCCGTCACCGGCGGTACCAAGGTGCTGTCTGACCGCATCGTCATCAAGATCACGACGAAGCCCGGCGAGACCTTCATCGACCGGATGATCAACCTGGTCGAGGGCGCCGCCCGGCAGAAGACCCCCAACGAGATCGCCCTCAACATCCTGCTGGCGTCCCTCACCATCGTCTTCCTGCTCGCCGTCGTCACGCTGAAGCCGTTCGCGATCTACGCCGGCGCCGACAGGCAGACCTCGATGATCGTCCTGACCGCGCTCCTGGTCTGCCTCATCCCGACCACGATCGGCGCGCTGCTCTCCGCCATCGGCATCGCCGGCATGGACCGGCTCGTGCAGCGCAACGTCCTCGCCATGTCGGGCCGCGCGGTCGAGGCCGCCGGCGACGTCTCCACGCTGCTCCTGGACAAGACCGGCACCATCACCCTGGGCAACCGGCAGGCCGCCGAGTTCCTCCCGGTGAAGGGCACCACCGAGGCCGAGGTCGCGGACGCCGCCCAGCTCTCCTCGCTCGCCGACGAGACGCCCGAGGGCCGCTCCATCGTGGTCCTCGCCAAGGAGAAGTACGGCCTGCGCGAACGCCACCAGGGCGAGCTGGACCAGGCCGAGTGGATCGCCTTCACCGCCCAGACCCGGATGTCCGGCGTGGACGTCGACGGCCGCAAGGTCCGCAAGGGCGCCACCGGTTCGGTCGTCGCCTGGGTGCAGGAGCGTGGCGGCCGGGTCTCCGAGGACGCCAAGACGCTCAACGACACGATCTCCCAGGCCGGCGGCACTCCGCTGCTGGTCGCCGTGGAGGACGACAAGGGCGCCCGCGTCCTCGGCGTCATCCACCTCAAGGACGTCGTCAAGGAGGGCATGCGGGAGCGGTTCGACGAGCTGCGCCGGATGGGCATCAAGACGGTCATGATCACGGGCGACAACCCGCTGACCGCCAAGGCCATCGCCGAGGAGGCCGGCGTCGACGACTTCCTCGCCGAGGCCACCCCCGAGGACAAGATGGCGCTGATCAAGCGCGAGCAGGCCGGCGGCAAGCTGGTCGCGATGACCGGTGACGGGACGAACGACGCGCCGGCCCTCGCCCAGGCGGACGTCGGCGTGGCCATGAACACCGGTACCTCGGCCGCCAAGGAGGCCGGGAACATGGTGGACCTGGACTCCAACCCGACCAAGCTCATCGAGATCGTCGAGATCGGCAAGCAACTGCTCATCACCCGGGGCGCGTTGACGACCTTCTCGATCGCCAACGACGTGGCCAAGTACTTCGCGATCATCCCCGCGATGTTCGCAGTGGCCTACCCGTCGCTGGACAGGCTCAACATCATGGGCCTGTCCTCGCCCGAGTCCGCGATCCTCTCCGCGGTCATCTTCAACGCTCTGATCATCATCGCGCTGGTCCCGCTCGCCCTGAAGGGCGTCCGCTACCGGCCGACGAGCGCGGACAAGATGCTCCGCCGGAACCTCGGGATCTACGGCCTCGGCGGCCTGATCGCGCCGTTCATCGGCATCAAGATCATCGACATGCTCCTCTCCCTCATCCCCGGAATCGGCTGAACCACGATGAACAACTCCGTAGGAAACGCAGGTCGGTTGCTCTGGGCGGGACTCCGTGCCCTCCTCGCCCTCACGGTCGTGTGCGGCGTGCTCTACCCGCTGGCTGTCACGGGAGTGGCCCAGGCGGTCTTCCCGCGCCAGGCCAACGGCTCCGAGATCACGGACGCGAGCGGGAAGGTGGTCGGCTCCGAGCTGATCGGCCAGACCTACAAGGACCTGAAGTGGTTCCAGCCGCGCCCCTCCAACGGCTTGGGGGAGAACAGCGTCAACACCCAGTACAAGCTGATTCTCTCGGGTGCGACCAACCGCTCCGGTGACAACGCCGACCTCGTCAAGTGGGTCACCGACGCCAAGGCCGCCGTCGTCAAGGACAACTCCACCGCCGACCACAAGGTGAAGCCGTCCGACGTCCCCGCCGACGCCGTCACCTCCTCCGGCTCCGGCCTCGACCCGCACATCTCCCCGGAGTACGCGAAGCTCCAGGTCAACCGGGTGGCGGAGAAGAACGGCCTGGACGTGAAGCAGGTCGAGAAGCTCGTCGCCGACCACACCGACGACCGGATCCTCGGCTTCATCGGGGAGCCCCGCGTCAACGTCCTCCAGCTCAACATCGCGCTCAAGGAACTGACCAACGGCTGATGAACTTAGCGCAGTTGAAGGAAGATCGGCGGGCCCGGCCGACCTGGGCCCGCCGACTCCCGCCGCGCGGGGACGACAAGAGGAAGGCAGCACGCCGATGACCCGGGTGCTTGTCGTGGAGGACGACGCGCAGCTCGCACGAGCCTTGGTGATCAATCTCCAGGCCCGTCGGTACGAGGTGGACGCGGCACCCGACGGTGCCACCGCCCTGCGGCTTGTGGCCGCAGGACAGCCGGACATGATCCTGCTCGACCTCGGACTGCCGGACATGGAAGGCGTCGACGTCATCAGAGCCCTCCGCGGCTGGAGCCGGGCGCCGGTCCTGGTCCTCTCCGCCCGCAGCGGCTCCGAGGACAAGATCCGCGCGCTCGACGCGGGCGCCGACGACTACATGACCAAGCCGTTCAGCATGGACGAACTCCTGGCCCGGCTGCGGGCCGCCACCCGCCGTACCGAGGAGACACCGCCCGTACCGCACGCCACGCACCTGGTCGCCACGGACGATTTCACCGTCGACCTGGTGGCGAAGAAGGTCCGGCGCGGCGACCGCGACGTACGGCTGACCCCGACCGAATGGCACCTCCTGGAGATCCTGATCTGCCACCCCGGTGTGCTCATCAGCCAGCGCCGGCTGCTCCAGGAGGTCTGGGGCCCCAGCTACGGCGGCAAGACCAACTATCTCCGGGTCTACATGGCCCAGTTGCGCCGCAAACTCGAACGCGACCCCTCGCACCCCCGCTATCTGATCACCGAACCCGGCATGGGCTACCGCTTCGAGGCGTGATCCGGTCGCCCGACACCCCGGTCCGTCCTCCTCCGAAGAAACGGCATCACCACACCATGGGACGCGGCAAGCTCCGTATCTACCTCGGCGCGGCACCGGGCGTCGGCAAGACGTACGCGATGCTCTCCGAGGGGCACCGCCGGGTCGAACGCGGCACGGACTGCGTCGTCGCGTTCGTCGAGCACCACGACCGCCCGCGTACGGAGGTGATGCTGCACGGCCTCGAACAGGTCCCGCGCCGGACCCTTCCGTACCGCGACACCACCTTCACGGAGATGGACGTCGACGCGGTCCTGGCCAGGAACCCCGCCGTCGCGCTGGTGGACGAGCTGCCGCACACCAACGTGCCCGGCTCGCGGAACTCCAAGCGCTGGCAGGACATCGAGGAGCTCCTCGCCGCCGGGATCGACGTCGTCTCGACCGTCAACATCCAGCACCTCGAATCGCTCGGCGACGTCGTCGAGTCGATCACCGGCGTACGGCAGAAGGAGACGGTCCCCGACGAGGTCGTGCGCCGGGCGGACCAGATCGAGCTGGTCGACATGTCGCCCCAGGCGCTGCGCCGCCGGATGGCCCACGGCAACATCTACAAGCCGGACAAGGTCGACGCGGCCCTGTCCAACTACTTCCGCCCCGGCAACCTCACGGCGCTGCGCGAGCTGGCCCTGCTGTGGACCGCCGACCGGGTCGACGAGTACCTCCAGGAGTACCGCACCGAACACCGCGTCTCGAAAATCTGGGGCTCCCGCGAGCGCATCGTCGTCGGCCTCACCGGCGGCCCGGAGGGCAGTACGCTCATCCGGCGCGCCGCACGCCTGGCCGAGAAGGGCGCGGGCGGCGAGGTGCTCGCCGTCTACATCGCCCGTAGCGACGGCCTCACCGCCGCCTCGCCGAAGGAGCTCGCGGTCCAGCGGACCCTGGTCGAGGACCTCGGCGGCACCTTCCACCACGTCATAGGCGACGACATCTCCTCCGGCCTCCTGGAGTTCGCCCGGGGTGTCAACGCCACGCAGATCGTCCTCGGCGTGAGCCGCCGCCGCTCCTGGCAGTACGTGCTGGGGCCGGGCGTCAGCGCCACCGTGGCCCGCGAGTCCGGCCCCGACCTCGACGTCCACATCGTCACCCACGACGAGGCGGCGAAGGGCCGCGGCCTGCCGGTCGCCCGGGGTGCCCGGCTCGGCCGCTCCCGGACCATCTGGGGCTGGCTCACCGGCATCGCGGGCCCCGCCCTGCTCACGGTGCTGCTCGGGGTCGCCCCCGACGTCGGGCTCGCCAACGACGTCCTGCTCTTCCTCACCCTCACGGTCGCCGCCGCCCTGCTCGGCGGACTCAGGCCGGCGCTCGCGTCGGCGGCGGTCGGATCGCTGCTGCTGAACTACTGGTTCACCCCACCGCGCCACGAACTCACCATCGCCGACCCGCAGAACATGGTCGCCCTCGTCGTCTTCGTGGGCGTGGCGATCTCGGTCGCCTCCGTGGTGGACGTCGCCGCCCGCCGCACCCAGCAGGCCGCCCGGCTGCGGGCCGAGGCCGAGACCCTGTCCTTCCTGGCGGGGAGCGTGCTGCGCGGGGAGACCAGCCTGGAGTCGCTGCTCGAACGGGTCCGGGAGACCTTCGCCATGGAGTCGGTGGTCCTTCTCGAACGCCGCGCGGAGTCCGACCCCTGGTCGTGCGTCGCCGTGGTCGGCACCCGGCAGGCCGACCGGCCCGAGGACGCGGATGTGGACATGCCCGTCGGCGACCATCTGGCGCTCGCCCTCACCGGCCGGGTCCTCCCGGCCGAGGACCGGCGCGTGCTCGGCGCGTTCGCCGCGCAGGCGGCGGTCGTACTGGACCGGCAGCGGCTCGTCGGCGAGGCCGAGGAGGCCCGCAAGCTGGCCGAGGGCAACAAGATCCGTACCTCCCTCCTCGCGGCCGTCAGCCATGACCTGCGTACCCCGCTCGCCGGCATAAAGGCCTCGGTGACCTCGCTCCGCGCCGACGACGTCGAGTGGTCCGATGAGGACCGCTCCGAGCTCCTCGCGGGCATCGAGGAGGGCGCCGACCGGCTCGACCACCTCGTCGGCAACCTGCTGGACGTCTCCCGCCTGGAGACCGGCACGGTCACCGCCGTCATCCGCGAGACCGACCTGGACGAGGTCGTCCCGATGGCGCTGGCGGGAGTCCCTGAGGGCAGCGTGGACCTCGACATCCCGGAGACCCTGCCGATGGTCGCCGTGGACCGCGGCCTGCTGGAAAGGGCGGTGGCCAACATCGTCGAGAACGCGGTGAAGTACAGCCCGGAGGGCGCGGCGGTCCTCGTCTCCGCCAGCGCCCTCGCCGACCGCGTCGAACTGCGCGTTGTGGACCGTGGCCCGGGCGTCCCCGACGAGGCCAAGGACCGCATCTTCGGCGCCTTCCAGCGCTACGGGGACGCCCCGCGCGGCGCCGGCGTGGGCCTGGGGCTCGCGGTGGCCCGGGGCTTCGTGGAGGCGATGGGCGGCACGGTCACCGCAGAGGACACCCCCGGCGGCGGCCTGACGATGGCCCTCACCCTCCGCACGGCCGCGGCGGCGGCCACGACCAGGAGCCCGGGTCCGTGATCAACTCCAGGACACGCAACGGCGCGACGTGCTAGAAGGGGCCTGTGGCAACGCTTTCAGAGATAACGGCCCTGTTGGGCGAGGCTCGGTTCAACTGGTCGGATCCGGCTCCGTGGATCGAACTGGAGCGGGAACTCGGCATGGAGTTCCCCGCGGACTTCCGCGAGATCGTCGACGCCTACGGCTCGGTCGAGATCAACGGGCAGCTGTATCTGAAGCACCCCGCCGGTCACCTCCTGCACAGCCTGGGAGACATGATCAGGGGCGATCTCGATCTCTGGCGCGACGAGGACATGGCGGAGTTCCTGCCGAGTCCGGTGGGGGCGAACCCCGGGGAACTGATGCCGGTGGCGACGGCCACGACGGGCGAGGCGGTCTTCCTCCGGATCCCCGACGACTCCTCGTCGCCCTGGCGCGTCGTGGTCCAGGAGTTCGACAGTCCGGCGTGGACCCTCTACGAGATGACGTTCGGCGAGTGGCTGCTGGCCTACCTCAAGGGGAGGGACGTGACGCTGTGCGCGCGCGACCGCGCACCCGACGGCCCGGCCTACGCATTCCTGCCCTGAACACGCCTTGAGCGCGCCCTGAGCGCCCACTGAACGCGCCCTCAAGCCGCTCTAGCCGTGGTCCCGGGACAGCCCGGCGGCGTGGGCGAGGGCGCTGGGCGTGCGGCAGCCGACGATCGCCGGCGCCTCCTGGACGAGCGTGTCGTCGGTGAGCGCCTCGACCATGAACAGGGCGAAGTCCACCCGGCGCGTCAGGTCGCTCGCCAGGACCGGGTCGCCCACGTGCCGGCTCCACACCGGCAGGCCCTGGCTCTCGCCCTCCTCCAGCGAACTGCCGCGTACGACGGTCCACCGGGTGTCGCTCGCGAACACCCGCCGGCACGCCTCCACCTGGTCGTCGAGCTCGACGGCGCGGACGAGCTTGCCCAGTGCCGCGGCGATCCGGACGCCCAGGAGGAAGGTCCGTGAGTACCTGTCCTTGCCGTCGCGCGTGATGTGCCAGCCGCAGGAGAACACCAGCCGCGCGCCCGGCCGTGCGTGGTCGAGCACCGCCTGCGCCGTGCCCGACGCGTACTGCCGCACGCCCCAGGGCGCGAGCACCGTCAGCACCCCGTCGCAGCCGTCGACCGCCCGCCGGATCACCTCGGGGTCGTCCGTGGGCCCGGGCACGATCGTCATCAGGCCTTCGAACGCGGCCAGCTTGGGCACGCTCTGCTCCCGGCACACGCCCACGACCTCGTAGCCGCGTTCCAGCGCGTGCCGCACCATGTACTGCCCGAGCTTCCCCGAAGCCCCGACGACGCAGACCTTCCTGATCCCATCCGTACCCATGGCGCAGCCCCTTCGCCGGCGTGCTGACCTTATATTGTAAGGTACGCTAGCCTTATGCTGTAAGACAGTCAAGAGCGTACGAAGGGGAGGGGCGGATGCCCGACGGAACCAAGCGCCGGCGCGGGGCCACGGCGCGCACCCCGCTGAGTCGCGAGCGCGTGATCCGTGCGGCGGTGGCGGTGGCGGACGAGAAGGGGTCGGCCGCGCTCACCATGCGGTCCATCGCCGAACCGCTGGGCGTCGAGGCGATGTCGCTCTACCACCACGTCGCGGGCCGGGAGGACATCCTCGACGGCATGGTGGACGCGGTGTTCGGCGAGATCGACCTGCCGCCGCGCGACACGGACTGGAAGACCGCCATGCGGCACCGCGCCGACTCCGCCCGCGCCGCCCTCCTGCGCCACCCCTGGGCCATCGGCCTGATGGACTCCCGCTCCCGGCCCGGCCCGGCGACCCTGCGCCACCACGACGCCGTCATCGGTGCGCTGCGGGCCGGCGGATTCTCCGTCCCGATGACCGCGCACGCCGTCTCGCTGATCGACAGCTACCTGTACGGCTTCGTGCTCCAGGAGCTGAGCCTGCCGTTCAAGGGCGGGGCGGAGCTTGACGACGTCGCCGAATCGATCCTGGACGACATGCCCGCCGGTGCCTACCCGCACCTCACCGAGCTGGCCGTCGAGCATGTGCTGAAGGCCGGCTACGACTACGCCGACGAGTTCTCCTTCGGCCTCGCCGCCGTCCTCGACGCCCTCCAGCCTGACGAGACCAGGGGCGAGACCGCGAACGGGCCCACGAGCGGCGGCTAGGGCGTCAGGAGTCCCCACGGCATCGTGCCGCCCACCGCGCAGATGCCTCCGCCGATCACCATGGCGATGGCGCGGGCCTCCTCGTGCTGGGGTTCCGGGCACGGCTGTGCTTCAGCGTGCTGGGCGCGTACCAGCCGGAGAACGTCCGTGTCGGCCTGGTCCCGCTTCCCCGTCGAGGGAGGATCTTTCCGATGAAGCGGCTCGTGGGCATGGCGCTCACCTGGGTGGCGCTGCCTACCGTCGTGCTCACGGCGGCCCTGTACGCGCTCGCCACCCGTCGCCCCGGCCCGTACCAGCGTCTCTTCGAATCACCGTGGGACGCGATCCTCGCCGGCTTCGCGATCAGCACAGCCGATCGCGTACCGACGCGATCAGCGCGCGGTCCCAGTTGCCCCTCGCGGCGACGTGGGCGAACAGCTCCCGCAGACGGTTGACGTCGTCGAGCATGGCCCGCTCCTCGACGGCGATCCGCAGCAGGCTGGGGCGGACGACCCGGAGCCAGGCGACGGCCGCGCCGCCGAGCGCCGCCGCCGCGACGACCAGCGGGACGAGGGTCCAGGCGACGTCGCCCTGGCCCGTCCGCGCCGCCGGACCGCGTCAGCGCGAAGCCGAGAGCGAGCCCGGCGACGAACAGCCCTTCCCCCGACGCGGACCGGAACATCGGGATCGCACCGATCAACTCACTCTTCCCGCAGGTGTGTTGGCAATTCCGGCGGCCGGCTCCTCCATCACGATCCGGCCCCCCCGGCATCCCGGGGGGCCTGCGTGTCTGTGCCCCTGCCCTTACGGGGGGCATACTGACAGGACGATGACGAACCGATCCGCGCCCCGGCGCCACCTGTCCACCAGCCCCTTCGCTGCTCCCGCCGATCCTGTGATCAAGGAGTTCGCCGTCGGTGACCGCGTCTCCCACGATCGTCACGGCCTCGGGAAGATCATCGGCCAGGAGTCGACGGGGGCGCTGCTCGTCGACTTCGGAGCCACCCAGGTCCGAGTCCTCAGCCCCTTCAAAGGCATGCACAAGCTCTGACGGCCCCCGACAGCCTCACAGCAGCCCGCCCCGGTGCCTCGCGCGCCGGGGCGCGCTGCTGTATCCGGGCCTCCGTGGTGCGCGTGCCTACGATGGCCCCATGTCGGAACGCGATCCGTCCTCACCTGCGAGCGTGGTGCACCAGCGCACGCCGGGCGCCCGCGAGCTCGCCGCGGCGGCCGGAGTGTTCGCGCTCCTCGCCGACCCGACCCGGCTGCATCTGGTCTGGTTGCTCTCGCGCGGGGAGTCGGACGTCACCGCGCTCGCCGAGGCCTGCGGCGCGGCCCGGCCGGCCGTGAGCCAGCACCTGGCCAAGCTGCGGCTCAGCGGGCTCGTCCAGCACCGGAAGGACGGCCGGCGTGTCCTGTACAGGCTCCCGGACGGCCATATGCGGCGGCTCGTGGTCGAGGCGATCAGCCACGCCGACCACCAGGTGACCGGCGAACCCTGGCACGACTGAACCCCTCTGACGTGTGCGCAACCATGCACATGTTCGCTACCGTGGTCACGACCCCGGAGCCGAACGAGGGCGGGCCCCATGCTGTCCGTGCTGCGTCACCGCACCTACCGACGCCTCTTCACCGCGCAGGTGGTCGCCCTGGCCGGCACCGGCCTCGCGACCGTCGCGCTGAGCCTCCTCGCGTACGACCTCGCGGGCGCCGACGCCTCCGCCGTCCTCGGGACCGCGCTCGCCCTCAAGATGGTCGCGTACGTCTCCATAGCCCCGCTGATCGGCGCGTTCGCCGACCGGATACCCCGGCGCGCGCTCCTCGTCGCCATGGACCTCACCCGCGCCGTCGCCGCCCTGGCCCTGCCCTTCGTCACCGAGGTCTGGCAGGTCTACGTCCTGATCGTGCTGCTCCAGGCCGCCTCCGCCGCCTTCACCCCGACGTTCCAGGCGACCGTCCCCGACGTCCTGCCCGACGAACGCGACTACACCCGGGCCCTCGCGCTCTCCCGGCTCGCCTACGACCTGGAGAACCTGTTCAGCCCGGCGCTCGCGGCCGCCCTGCTCACCCTCCTCCCGGCCGGTCTGCTCTTCACCGGCACCGCCGTCGGCTTCCTGGCCTCCGCCGCCCTCGTCGCCTCCGTCCTCCTGCCCGTACCGGCACCCGAACCCGCCGCCGAACGGACCGGCGGCGCCTACGCCGAAGCCGCCTTCGGTATCCGGCTCGTCCTGGGCACCCCGCGCCTGCGGGCGCTCCTCGCCCTCGACCTGGTCGTCGCCGCCGGCGGCGCGATGGTCCTCGTCACCACCGTCGTCCTGGTCCGCGAGGTCCTCGGACGGCCGGTCGGCGACGTCACCCTCGCCCTCGGCGCGTACGGAGCGGGCTCCATGGCCGTCGCACTGCTGCTGCCCCGCGTCCTCGAACGGATCGGCGACCGCACCCTGATGCTCCCCGCCGCCTTCGTCACGGCCGGTGTCCTGCTCCTCCTCCCGGTGGGAGCGGCCGTCCCCGGCCCCTGGGCCTGGCCCGCGCTGCTCACCGCCTGGCTGCTCCTCGGAGCCGCCGGATCTGCCGTCCTGACGCCCGGCGGGCGGCTGCTGCGGCGCTCGGCGGGCAGCGCGGACCTGCCCGCCGTCTTCGCCGCCCGGTTCTCCCTCGCCCACGGCTGCTGGCTGCTCACCTACCCCCTGACCGGGTGGACGGCCGCGCGCGCCGGGCTCGCGGTCGCCGCGGGCGCGCTCGGGCTGCTCGCCCTCCTCGGGGCCGTCGCCGCGCTACGGCTCTGGCCGCGCGAGGACCCCGACGAGCTGGAACACCGCCACCCCGAGCTGGCCACCGACCATCCGCACCTGGCGGGCGCGGACGGCCGGTGTCACGTCCACGACTTCCGTATCGACGCGCTTCACCCGCGCTGGCCGACCCCCGCGAAACGCACCGTGACCAGCTCGAACGGCCGAAGGGTCAGGTCCACGCCCGGTGCCGCACCCACGTCGTCGACCCGCACCGTCCCCGGCGGCGCGTCGGCGAGCGGGCGCTCCAGCAGGTCGCACACCGTCAGCCCGTCCCAGTCGAAGTCCGTGGTCAGGCGCGCCGGGGCCCGCCCGCCCCGGGACTCGTAGAGCCGGACCACCAGGTCGCCGCTCCGGTCGTCGGCCAGCTTCACCGCGCTCACCACGACCGCGTCGGAGTCCACCGCGACCAGCGGGACGACCTCCGCGCCGCCGGGCACCACGCGCTCGGGCAGATTGATCCGGTAGCCCTCGCGTACGGCGTCCCCGACCGAGGCGCCCGGCACCAGGGCGTGCCGGAACCGGTGGACGCCCTGGTCGGTGTGCGGGTCAGGGAAGCGCGGGGCGCGCAGCAGGGACATCCGTACGGTCGTCGTGGTGCCGCCGTCCTCGGGCCGTACGGTACGGGTCACGTCGTGCCCGTACGTCGACGCCGTGACCAGGGCGACGCCCCAGCCGGGCTCCTCGAAGTGGACGAAGCGGTGGTTGCACGCCTCGAACTTGGCCGCCTCCCAGCTGGTGTTCGTGTGCGTGGGGCGGAACAGATGGCCGAACTGGGTCTCCGCCGCGTACCGGTCGGTGTGCAGGTCGAGCGGGAACGCCGTCTTGAGGAACTTCTCCGTCTCCTGCCAGTCGACCTCCGTCTCCAGGTCGAGCCGCTTCGCCCCCGCCGCGAGGCTCAGCGTCTGCACCGCGCGCGAGGTGCCGAAGGTCCGCGTCACCCTTACGGACACGGCCCGCGAGCCCTCCTCGGCGAGCACCACCTCGTCCGCCTCGGTCAGGTCCGTGACGGTGTTCCGGTAGAACTGGTCGACGTCCCAGGCGTCCCACATGTTCGGGAAGTCGGGGTGGATCTGGAGCAGATTGGCCGCCGCCCCCGGCGCGAGCGTCTCCCGGCCGCTCGCCAGGTCGAGCACCGACACCACCAGACCGCGCCCGTCCACCGTCACCCGCAGCAGCCCGTTGTCGAGGACGAACCCGCCGTCCGGCCGCGGCTCGGCGGTGCAGCCGTCCGACGCCGGGGCCAGGGTGCTCGCCCCGCCCGCCGGAACCCCGTCGCGCTCGTGCGGAGCCGCGTTGAACACAAGCTCCCCGCCCGCCACCGGATCGCCGGCGAGAACCCGCTGCGCCCGGCCGATGATGCCGTTCAGCTCCTCGGCGACCGCCGCGTACGTACGCTCCGCCTCACGGTGCACCCACGCGATCGAGGAGCCGGGCAGGATGTCGTGGAACTGGTGCAGCAGCACCGTCTTCCAGATCCGGTCCAACTCCTCGTACGGATACGGCACTCCGGACCGTACGGAGGCCGTCGCCGCCCACAGCTCGGCCTCCCGCAGCAGGTTCTCGCTGCCCCGGTTGCCCTGCTTGGTCCGCGCCTGGCTCGTCAGCGTCGCCCGGTGCAGCTCCAGGTACAACTCGCCCACCCAGACCGGCGCGTGCGGATACTCGGCCTCCGCCTTCGCGAAGAACTCCGCCGGCCGCTCCCAGCGCACTTGGGCCGAACCCTCCAGATCCCGCAGCCGGGCCGCCTTCGCGACCATCTCGCGGGTCGTGCCGCCGCCCCCGTCGCCCCAGCCGGTCGGCGCGATCGAATGCCGCGCCCGGCCCTTGTCCTTGAAGTTGCGGACCGCGTGCGCGATCTCCTTGCCGCGCATCGAGCAGTTGTACGTGTCGACCGGCGGGAAGTGCGTGAAGATCCGCGTCCCGTCGATGCCCTCCCACCAGAAGGTGTGATGCGGGAACGAGTTGACCTGACTCCACGAGATCTTCTGCGTCAGCAGCCACTTCGAACCGGCCGCCTTGATGATCTGGGGAAGTCCGCCCGCGAAGCCGAAGGTGTCCGGTAGCCACGCCTCCTCGTTCTCGACGCCGAACTCCTCCAGGAAGAACCGCTTGCCGTGCACGAACTGACGGGCCATCGCCTCCGACGACGGCATGTTCGTGTCCGACTCCACCCACATGCCCCCGGCCGGCACGAACCGCCCCTCCGAGACCGCCTTCTTGACCCGCGCGTACACCTCCGGACGGTGCTCCTTGATCCAGGCGTACTGCTGCGCCTGCGACATCGTGTAGACGAAGTCCGGCTCGTCCTCCAGGAGCGCCGTCATGTTCGCCGTCGTCCGCGCCACCTTGCGGACCGTCTCGCGCAACGGCCACAGCCACGCCGAGTCGATGTGGGCGTGGCCGACCGCGCTGATCCGGTGCGCCGACGGCTCGGCGGGCGAGGCCAGCGCCTCGGCAAGACGTGAACGGGCCGCGGCCGCGGTCCCGTTCACGTCCTGGAGATCGATGGTGTCCAGGGCGCTCTCCACGGCCCGCAGGATCTCCCAGCGGCGGGCGCCCTCCACCGGCAGCTCCGCCATCAGCTCGCCGAGCACCTCCAGGTCGATCACCAGCTGCCACACGGTCTCGTCGAAGACCGCCAGGTCCATCCGCGCGAACCGGTACTGCGGGGTGTCGCCCGCCGTCTCCTTCTCGCCGAGCTCGGTCGGCAGGAAGGGGTGGTAGTCCAGGATCACCGGATTGGACGCCGCCTCCACATGCAGCAGCACCTCCTCGCCGCCGGCCGCCCGGTCGGCGACCCGTACCCACTGGTTGCGCGGATTGAGGCCCTTCACCGGTGAGCCGTCGGGCCGGTAGACCAGCCCCTCGCACTGGAAGCCGGGCATGTTCGCGTCGAATCCGAGGTCGATCAGCGCCTCCACCGTCCGGCCCGCCCAGGCCGCCGGCACCGCCCCGGAGACGGTGAGCCAGCTCGTACCCCAGGGTGCGCCCCAGGCGTCGCCGACGGCGATCGGGGTGCGCGGGGCGGCGATGCCCTCGGCCACCGGCACCGGTTCGTCGGGCGCGGTCCAGATCCCCACCTCCAGAGGGACGGACTCCGGATAGACGGCAGGGCGGACGCGCTCCTCCAGGACGCGCTTGAGACGGGACTCGATCAGGGTGCGGTCGTCATGCATGCAAGTCGCTCCATCACGTAAGAGAGGGTGGTCGTCAGGACCCGTCGACGTCGTCGACGGTGACCGTCTCGGTGATCCCGCGTGCGCTGAGATGATCGCGGTCCGACGCCCGCGACGCCAGTACGACCGCCGGCCGCGCGCCGTCCGCCGCGAGCCGCATGAAGGCCTCGAAGAACGCCCCGCCCGGCGCGCAGGTCGAGCGTTTCAGGGAGTCCTCGGGCAGGTCGAGGACGAGGGCGGTGGTCCGGGGGAGCGGGCGGTGGGCGCTGGTACGGGCGCGGTCACGGAGCTCCGCCACGGCCTCGGCGAGCGCCCGCCCGGCCGGTTTCACCTCCCGCTCGGTGGTCAACAGGCCGAGTCTGTACTCCAGTTCGGGAAAGTCGGCGAGCGAGCGGTGCACGTCGTGCGAGCACCACCAGGTGATGCCCCAGAGGTCCGGGCAGTCGAGCGCCGCCGCCACCGTCGTACGCGTGAAGGCGGCGGCCCGGTCGGGCGCGATGTGCGGGGCGGGCGCCCCCACCTCCTGCAGCCAGACCGGGCGCGCCGGGTCCTCGGCCCAGGCCTTCGACAGCTCGATCAGATACGCGGCGTGCTGACCGGTCGCGACCGAGTCGGGGCCGTGGCGCTGTGCGGTGCCGTTGAAGACCCAGGAATGGACGGCCGTCACCGCGCCGAGCCGGGCCGCCTGCGCCGGGGTGAAGGGATGGTCGTCCAGATACCAGGCGGCGTCGTACTCGGCGTGCAGATGGAGCCGCCCGGGCGCGCCTCGCTCACACGCGGCCAGCATGCGCCGCAGCCAGCTCTCGGCCTCGGCCGGGGTGATCCGGTCGGGATCGGGGTGCGGGTCGCCCGAGAACTGGTTGATCTCGTTGCCGAGCGTCATGCCGAGGAAGTTCGGCCGGTCCGCGAGCGCCGAGGCGAGGGTGCGGAGGTACGTCGCCTGGCCGTCGATGACCTCGGGGTCGGTGAACAGGTTGCGGTGGTGCCAGGTGAGCGTCCACGAGGGCCGGAAGTCGAAGCTGGACAGATGGCCCTGGAGCCCGTCGACGGCGACGTCCAGGCCGCGTTCGGCCGCCGCGTCGACCAGTGACACCAACTGCTCGACCGCGCGCGGGCGGATCAGGGTGCGGTTCGGCTGGAAGACGGGCCAGAGCGGGAAGACCCGGACGTGGTCCAGGCCGAGGGCGGCGATCGAGTCCAGGTCGGCGCGGACGGGGTCGAGGTCGAAGTCCAGCCAGTGGTGGAACCACCCTTGGCTCGGGGTGTAGTTGACGCCGAAGCGAGGGGCGTCGAGCGGCGGGGTCATGCGCGGCATCGAGTCCTTTGCGTAGGTCATGCGGGCAGGTCGACCGCGGAGGTCAGCCCTTGATGGCGCCTTCCTCGACGCCCTTGAAGAAGAACCGCTGGAGCGCGGCGAAGACGGCCACGATCGGCAGGAAGGCGATCATGGTCCCGGCCGCGATCAGCCGGGGGTTGGCGGTGAAGGTGCCGTCGAGGTACTGGAGCCCCACGGTGAGCGTGTAACGGTCGGGGTCGTTGAGCACGATCAGCGGCCACAGGAAGTCGTCCCACGCGCCGATGAAGGTGAAGATCACCACGACGCTGAGCATGCCCCGGACGTTCGGCAGCCCCACATGGATCAGGCGCTGCCACACGTTCGCGCCGTCGACGAGCGCGGCGGCGTCCAGCTCGGGCGGGACGGCCTGGAAGGCCGTGTACATCAGCAGCACGTTGAGCATGGCGACGGCCCCCGGCAGCGCCACCCCGACCAGGGTGTCCGTCAGGCCCATGCTCCGTACGGTCACGTACTGGGAGACGATCGTGACCTCCCCGGGCAGCACCAGCGTCGCCAGGAACAGGCCGAGCACGAGCCGCGCGCCGCGGAACCGCAGCCGGGAGAGCGCGAAGCCGGCCAGAGTGGCCCCGACGACGTTCCCGGCCACCGCGATCGCCGCCACCGTCAGGGAGTTGACGGCGTAGGTCCACACCGGGATGGTGTCGGCGACCTGGGCGTAGTTGGCGAACGTCGGGTCGCTCGGCAGGAAGTCCGGCGTACGGGAGTACACGTCCTCGCCCGGGCCCTTGAGTGAGGTGGACAGCTGCCACAGGAACGGACCCGTGGTGAGCAGCAGGACCAGGGCGAGCAGCGCGTAGCGGACCGCCTGCGCGGCCGGGCCGGGTGTGCCGAAACCCCGGGACGCTCGTACGGGCATGGTCAGGACGCCTTCCGGTTCAGCCGGGCGAGCAGCAGCATCGGGCCGACGGTGATCACGAAGAGCAGCAGGCTGAGGGCGGAGGCGTAGCCGATGTGCCCGGTGAAGCCGCGGCTGTACATCTGGATGAGCATGACCACCGACATGTCCCGGCCGCCCGGCCCGCCGGTGCCGTGGGAGAGGACGTACAGCTCGGAGAAGACGCGCAGCGCGGAGACCGAGATCAGGACGGAGACCAGCATCATCGTGGTCCGTACGCCGGGCAGGGTGACGTGCCAGAAGCGGCGCACGGCGGAGGCCCCGTCGACGGCGGCGGCCTCGTGCAGTTCGCGGCCCACGTTCCCCAGCGCGGAGAGGTAGATGACCATGTAGTAGCCGAGGCCCTTCCACACGGTCAGGGCGATGGCGCTGAAGAGCAGCAGCCAGCGGTCGGTGAGGAAGTCCACCGGCCGGTCGGCGAGGCCGAGTTGGCCGAGCAGCCCGTTGAGGAGGCCGCGGTCGTCCAGGAGCCAGCCCCAGATCAGCGCGACCACGACGGCGGAGGCGACCACCGGGGTGTAGAAGGCGGTACGGAAGAAGGTGATGCCCGGCAGCCGCTTCTCCACGAGCAGCGCGAGCAGCAGGGGGAGCAGCGTGAGCAGGGGCAGGCAGATGAGCAGATAGACGATGCTGTTGATCAGGGCGTCGGTCAACTGGTCGTCGTTCAGGGCGCGTTCGTAGTTGGCGAGACCGGTGAACCGGCCGCCGCCCAGTGGCTTGGCGTTGGTGAACGACAGGATCACCGTGTTCACGGCGGGCCACACGTTGAAGACGAGGAGCCAGACGACGGCCGGCCCCGCGAGCAGCCACGGGGTGAACCAGCGCCGGTGGGTCATGGGGTGCCTTCCGGGATGGGGGGCGGCGCGAAGGGGAGCGGCGCGGAGGGGAGCGGAGCGGAGGGGAGCGGCGCGGAGCGTGAGCGGCGCCGGGGGAGGACGGCGCCGCTCGCGGCCGGTGGTCGGTGCGTGCCGCGGCTCAGTCCTGCAGCAGCTGGTTGGCACGGTCGACCGCGGTGTCCAGTGCTTCCTTCGAACCGGCCTGGCCGTTCAGCGCGAGGGCGATCTGCTGGTTGATCACCGTCTTGATCGCGTCGTTGGCCTGGACGGGCTCCAGCATCGTGGCCTTCGCCAGCGAGCCGAACGCGGTGACCTTGGCGTTCCCGGCGTTCGTCCCGTCGCTCTTGCTGAAGAACGGGTCCGCCGCGGAGGCCTTGGTGGAGGGGAAGATGCTGGTGAGACGGGCGAAGGCGGCCTGGTTCTCCGCGTTGGTGACCCAGCGGGCGAGCGCGAGCGCGGTGGCCCGGTTCTTGGTCGCCCGGGAGACCGACAGGCCCTGGACGTACAGCGGCGGGGTGCCCATCGCGGCGGAGGAGACCACCTTGGGCGCGAGGCCCGGGTTGTCCGTGGCCAGCGAGGTGATGTAGTTGCCGCCCGCCGTGGTCCAGGCGGCGGTGCCGGACTGGAACAGCTTGGTGTTGCCCGCGTACGTCTCCGTCAGTACGTCCTTGGGCAGCAGACCCTCCTTGAAGGCGGCGCGGTAGGTGTCCAGGAGCGCGGCGGCCTCGGGGGTGTTGAAGGTGAAGGTCTTCCCGTCCTCGGACATGAGCTTCACCCCGGCGTTGGCGAAGTCCATCAACCCCGGCTTGCGGCTCATCAGATAGACCGAGCCCTTGGACTTCTCCTTGACGGTCCTGGCCGCCGTGATCAGCTCGTCCAGGGTGGCCGGCGGCTTCTTCGGGTCCAGGCCGTACTGCGTGAGGAGTGCGGAGTTCCAGTAGTTGACGTCGGTGTTGAGGTACCAGGGATAGCCGTACGTACCGTCGTGACCGGCGAAGCGGTACGCGGCGGTGCCGCCCTCGACGTAGTCGGCGTCCAGCTTCGGGTCGGCGCCCGCCACGTCGAGCAGCATGTTCTGCTTCACCAGTGGGAGTGCGAAGTCCGGCGGCAGATTGACGACATCGGGCAGCGATCCGCCGGCCGCCTGGCTGAGGACCTTCTCCGAGTAGCCGTCGCCCGGCTGGTCCAGCCACTGGACCTCGACGCCCGGGTGCTTCTTCTCGAAGGCGTCGATCACGCCCTCCATGTACGCGGTGAACTTCGGCTTCAGGGCCCAGGTCTGGAGCGAGACCTGGCCCGTGACCTCGCCCCCGCCGCCCCCGCCGGCGTCGTCCGATCCGCTCGGGTCGCCGAGGCCGCAGCCGGCGAGGGTCACCGCGGCGACGGCGGAGGCGGCCAGCCGAATCCAGTGGCTGCTAGTTCGCATGTGAGAGTCTCCCGGTCGGTTCTGGCGGACGGAACGCATAACTAAACCGGTCTAGCGATGGGGGACTATGCTCCCGCTACACTCCGCTGTCAAGACAGTGCGCGCGGACCGGAGCAGTGCGGCCCCGCACCGCGCGAGACCGAAGGGGCGCCGCGTGGCCAGACCGACGATCGCCGACATCGCCCGCCGGGCCGGGGTGTCCAAGGGCGCCGTGTCCTTCGCGCTCAACGGCCGCCCGGGGGTGAGCGACACCACCCGCGCCCGCATCCTGCGGGTGGCGGAGGAGATGAACTGGCGCCCGCACAGTGCCGCCCGCGCCCTGGGCGGAGCCCGGGCCGGCGCGGTCGGCCTCGTCCTCGCCCGCCCCGCCCGGACCATCGGCCTCGAACCCTTCTTCGGCCAGCTGCTCAGCGGACTGCAGGCCGGACTCTCGGTGCGCGGAACGGCCCTCAACCTGCTGGTCGTCGAGGACACGGCGGCCGAGATCGAGGTCTACCGGCGCTGGACCTCCGAGCACCGGGTGGACGCCTTCGTCCTGGTCGACCTCCAGGTTCGCGACCCGAGGATCCCGGTCCTCGAAGAGCTCGCCGTCCCCACGATGGTCCTCGGCGGGCCCGGCCGGCACGGCGGCCTGCCGAGCGTCTGGGCCGACGACCGGGAGGCGATGGTCAGAATCGTCGACTACCTCGCCGCCCTCGGTCACCGCCGCATCGCGCACCTGGCCGGACTCCCGGCCTTCCAGCACACCCAGCGCCGTATCCGGGCCGTACGGGACAGCGCCCGGCGGCTCGGACTCACCGAGGCGGTCTCACTGCCGACCGACTTCAGCGACGCCGAGGGCGCCGCCGCCACCCGCACCCTGCTCGCCCGGCCGCAGCGGCCGACGGCGATCATCTACGACAGCGACGTGATGGCCGTGGCCGGTCTCGGCGTGGCCACCGAGATGGGCGTGGCCGTCCCGGGCGAACTCTCCATCGTCTCCTTCGACGACTCCGCCCTCGCCCGCATCGTCCATCCCTCGCTCACCGCGCTCTCCCGCGACACCTTCGCCCTCGGCGAGCAGGTGGCGCGCGAACTTCTCGCCGTCGTCGACGACCCGGCCTCGGCGCGGGACGTCAAGAACCCGACACCGCGCCTCACGGTCCGCGAGTCCACCGCGCCACCGGCCCTTGACCCGTCCCACTAAAGCCGTTTAGCCTCCCGGCTCGAAGCACCGCACGCTCGTACCGCCGCACTTCCGTACGCCCAGCACCCCCCCACCCCTCCCGCTGGACCGGAGAATCGGATGAGACGACACGTCCCCCTGCTGACGGTCGCGGCGCTCATAGTCGCCCTGTTCGGCCTCGCACCCCTCGCCCCGCTCACGCCCCTCGCGCCCGAGGCACACGCCGCCGCGCCGGCCCCCGCCGCCGCGGGCGATCAGCCCTACGCCTCGTACTGGCACCCCAACACCATCCTGAACTGGAACCCGGCCACCGACCCCGACGCGCGCTTCAACCGCTCCCGCGTCCCGCTGCGCCCCCGCGTCTCGGACCCCGCGCTGAAGGCCAACGCCAACGCCCGCGCGGGCGAAGGAAAGATCGCCTCGCTGGTCTCCTTCGGCCCCACCTCGAACAACCCCTCGCAGGGCTCCACCAACCCGCACTACTACGCCTTCGGCCACTGGCAGTACATCGACAAGCTGGTCTTCTGGGGCGGCTCCGCGAGCGAGGGCCTGATCCTCGCCCCGAACGCGACCGTCATCGACGCCGCCCACCGCAACGGCGTCAAGGTCTACGGCACCGTCTTCTTCCCGCCCACCGCCTACGGCGGCCAGATCCAGTGGGTCCGCGACTTCGCCCAGAAGTCAGGATCCACCTACCCCGTCGCCGACAAGCTCGCCCAGGTCGCCCAGTACTACGGCTTCGACGGCTGGTTCATCAACCAGGAGACGGCGGGCGGCGACGCGGCACTCGCCACCGAGCTGCGCAACGAGATGCGGTACGCCCGCTCCCTCGGCCCCGTCGAGTTCATGTGGTACGACGCGATGACCGAGTCCGGCGCGGTGAGCTGGCAGGACTCGCTCACCTCCGCCAACGACTCGTTCCTGCAGGAGGGTTCGCAGCGGACCTCCGACTCGATGTTCCTGGACTTCGGCTGGAGCGCCGCCGGGCTGAACTCCTCCCGTACGCTCGCCCGGAACCTCGGCCGCAGCGAGTACGAGCTGTACTCCGGCATCGACACCGAGGCGAACGGCTCCAACACCTCCGTACCCTGGGCCTCGGTCTTCCCCGCCGGGCAGCCGCACGTCACCTCGCTCGGCCTCTACCGGCCCGAGTGGACCTTCAACTCCTCCTCCGGACGGGCCGACTCCCACGCCCGCGAGTCCCGTTACTGGGTCGGCGCCAACGGCGACCCGTCCAACACCACGACGACCTCGGCCTGGAAGGGGCTCGCGCACTACGTCCCCGAGTCCTCCGCCATCACCGCCAAGCCGTTCGTCACCTCGTTCGGCGCCGGTCAGGGCGACTTCTTCCACTCCCGGGGCGTCCGGGTCTCGTCGGGCGGCTGGAACAACCTCTCCCTCCAGGACGTGCCGCCCACCTACCGCTGGCTCGTCACCTCCACCGGCTCGAAGCTGACCCCGTCCATCGACTTCACCGACGCCTACGAGGGCGGTTCCTCCCTGCGTCTGACGGGCACCCTCGACGCGGTGAACACCGTGCGGCTCTACCAGACGAAGCTGCCGGTCGCCGCCGACACCAAGCTGTCCGTGGTCCTGAAGACCCCGGCCGCGGGCCCCACCCGGCTGAAGGCGGCCGTCTCCTTCACCGACGCGCCGACCACCTTCACCACCCTCGACCTCGGCTCGACGACCAGCACCGGCTGGGAGCGCAGGACCCTCGACCTGTCCGCCTTCGCGGGCCGGACGATCGCCCAGATCGGCCTGGAGGCCGCCGGCTCCGTTCCCTCGTACGACATCCGCGTCGGCCAGCTCGCGGTCCACGACGGAGCCGTCGACACCGCCGCCGCCCCGACCGGTGTCACCGTCCTCGGCACCACCGACACGAGCGCCACGGCCAAGTCCCTGCGGCTGGCCTGGACCCCCTCGGCCTCGGGCTCCGTCCACCACTACGAGGTGTACCGGCGGAACGCCGACTCCACCCGTACCTTCCTCGGCGCCACCCCCAACGACGCCCTCTACCTCCCCCGGCTCGACCGCGCCGGTACGGAGCCCTCGACGACCCTCGACGTCGAGGCCGTCTCCACCGAGTACGGCCGCTCCCCGGCCGCCACGACGACCGTCGGCTGGGCGCCGGGCGGTACGGAGTCCAACCTCGCCCAGGGCCGCCCGGCGACCGCGTCCGGTCAGTGCAACACCAGCGAGACCCCGGCCAAGGCGGTCAACGGCACCGTCTCCGGCGGCACCACCGACAAGTGGTGCACGACAACCGCAGCGAAGTGGCTGGAGGTCGACCTCGGCGCGGCCCGCTCGCTCGACCGGTTCACCGTGAAGCACGCGGCGGCCGGCGGCGAGGACGCGGCCTGGAACACCCGAGACTTCACCCTCAAGGTCCGCGGCTCCACCGCCGACCCCTGGACGACCGTCACCACCGTCACCGGCAACACGGCGGCCACCACCACCCACCCGGTGACCGCCACGGCCCGCTACGTACGCCTGGAGATCACGAAGCCCACCCAGACCACCGACCCCGCCGCACGGATCTACGAGTTCGAGGCCTGGGGGTCCTGACGGGGATGAAACGCCTGGGGGTCTTGACGCGGGGGAAATAAGGAGGAAAATCCCTAATACACCAGAAAACCAGAGCGAGCCGCACCCGCCGGCGAAGACGTTCGCCGACCCGCGTGACCCACTCGCTGGCTCTGGCCAGGCCCCCGGCAGATCCTCCCGGAACTCAGGCCCCTCGGTGACGGCCGAGACGTCCGAGTGCGGAGACGGACTACCGGGGACTGCATGTGTGGAGGCCCCTCCCCATGCCCCGTGACCGAACGCCCCGTGACCGAGCGGTACTGATCGACATCGACGGTGTCCTCACCGTCTCCTGGAAGCCGCTGCCCGGCGCGGTGGCGGCCATGGAACGCCTGCGGGCCGCGGGAATCCCGCTCGCGCTGGTCACCAACACGACCTCGCGCACCCGCGCCTCCATCGCCGCCACCCTGGCCGCCGAGGGCTTCCCCGTCACCGCCGACGACATCCTCACCGCACCCGCCGCCACCGCGGCCCATGTGCGGGAGCACTACCCCGGTGCGCGCTGTCTGCTGCTCAACACCGGGGACGTAGGGGACGATCTCGCCGGCCTGACGCTCGTGGGAGAGGGACCCGTGGGAGAGGGGGTGGACGTACGGCCCGACGTGGTCGTGCTCGGCGGGGCCGGTGACGCCTTCGGCTACGCGGCGCTCAACCAGGCGTTCCGTCATGTACGGGACGGAGCAAAGCTCGTGGCCATGCACCGCAACCTGTACTGGCGTACCGCCGACGGGCTCGACCTGGACACGGGAGCCTTCCTCATCGGCCTCGAACGGGCCGCCGGGGTCGAGGCGGAGATCACCGGCAAACCCTCACCGGCCTTCTTCGAGGCCGCTCTCGCGCACCTCGGTGCCGATGCCGCCGACACCCTGATGGTGGGCGACGACATCGAGTCCGACGTCCTCGCCGCCCAGCGCTGCGGGATCACCGGCGTCCTGGTGAAGACCGGCAAGTATCTGCCCGAGACCCACCGGTCGGCCTCGGGCGCGCCGGACCATGTCGTCGACTCGTTCGCGGACGTTCCCGATCTCCCTGAACTCCCCGAGGTCATCCGAACGGGCGATGAGTGATCGTTTCCGCAGGTCAATGGTGGTGTGCGCGTGATCGTTCCGGGGGAGGGCGGAGTAGGCCGGAATCCGCTCCGGCCGTCACCGACGAACGATGGGAATCCGTCCATGCGCCTGCGCGCCCTCGCGACCGCCGCTGCCTGCGGCCTCGCCGTGCTCTTCGCCGCCGCCCCCTCCGCCTCCGCCGCCGAGGGGTACTTCGTGTACCTCTACAACGACCCGGCCTCCGGGGACTCGATCCCGGTCCTCCTCGTCGACCCGCCGAGCGGCGAGTGCGTGACACTGCCCGAGGTGGCGGACCCGGCGACCGAGCCCGCGCACTCCCCGCGCAACGACACCGCCTCCACCGCCACGGTGTTCACCGGCTCCGACTGCACGGGCGACTATTTCAGCCTGCGGCCGAACGGAGGCCACGCCTCGGAGCGGCTGAAGCTCCGCTCCGTGGTCTTCAGCTGAGCCGAGCCTTCCCCCACCGCCCCCGCCGCGTCCTCGCGCGCACGGGGGCGGCCGGGACGGTCAACGGGCGGCTCCCGTCTCCAGGATGCCCTTGAGAGTCTGTTCGCTCGCCGGCATCTCCTTGCGCACGAAGGGTTTGACGACGAGGGGGACCAGCACCTTGCCGATGCCGTGGCTCTCGAAGTCGATCGCGAGCGTGAGCCGCGAGTGCTCGCCGTTGTCGATCGGCTCGATCGTGCCCTGGATGTCGCCGCGTACGGGACCGTCGATGCCGTGGATGTGCCAACTCCTCGGCGGATCGAGCTCGATGACCTGCATGGTCGTGGTCATCTCCCGACGCCCCATGCGCCGCGTCACGGCGACCTTGGAGCCGACGCCGATGGGCAGTTCGCTCAGGGGGCGGACCCTGACGGCGCTCTCCTGCCAGTCGGGCAGATGCGTGGGGTCGGTCACGTAGGAGAAGACTTCTTCGGGGGTACGGGAGATGTCGATGCTTTCCTTGATGGCAGACATGTCGCCCTCTTCGCATAGTGCTGTGGGCCATCGTCGGGCATATGTCTCTTCGTACAAATGATCCCACGGGCGGCGGAACGTCGCCATCGAGTCAGGGCGTACCCGGTGCGGCCGGGCTCAGCGGGGCCGGGCCGGGTCCAGCTCCAGCCAGCGCAGCGCCGCGACGGCCGTGAACTCCGCCTGACCGCCCCGGAAGAGCAGATCGGCCGCCCGGAACGCCGGATCGTCCACCGTCGCCGCCACGTACGGCAGCGCCACGCACCGCATGCCCGCCGCCCGCGCCGCCAGAGCGCCGGGAGGGGCGTCCTCGAACACGACGCACCGCGCCGGTTCCGCGCCGAGCCGTCGTGCCGCCTCCAGGAAGACGTCCGGCTCCGGTTTGCCGCGCCCGACCTCCTCTGCGGAGACCAGCGTCGTCAGGAACGCGTCCAGTCCGGTGCCGCCGAGGACCGCCTCGATCGCGGGGCGGGACGAACCGGAGGCCACCGCCATCGGCACCCCCGTCGCGTGCAGCCGCTCCACGAACGTCCGCATCTCCGGGTAGACGGGCGTCGAGGCGCGCGCCAGTTCCAGATAGCTCCGGTTGGTGGCGTCGAGCAGTTCCTCGACCGGCGCCTCGATCCCGTATCGGGCGCCGAGGATCTCCAGCGTCTCCCTGGTCCCGATCCCGATGTAGCCGGTGTGCCGCTCCCAGTCGAAGTCGGTGTCGCCGGCGAACGCGGTGAGCGTCCGCCGGGTGGCCTCGTAGTAGTTCGGCTCGCTGTCCACCAGCGTTCCGTCGAGATCGAAGATGACCGAAGTGTGCGGGGCGCTCATGGGGCCAAGCATCTCAAGCCGACCGTTCCGGCCCCTACGGTCAATGGCCCCGCGAGGTCAGGCCTTTCGGGCCGACGCCCGGCCGACCGACTCCACCAGCGGCAGCAGCCGGTGCGGCACCCGCTCCCGCAGCGCCATCTCCGTACGCGTCCTGACCACGCCCGGCAGCTGGATCAGCCGCTGGATCACGTCCTCCAGGTGTCCGTTGTCCCGGGCCACCACCCGCGTCAGCAGATCCCCGCCACCGGTGATCGAGAACGCCTCGACGATCTCCGGTACCGCGGCCAGCGCGTCCCCGACCTCGTCCAGATGTCCCTGGGTGACCTCGATGTGGACGAAGGCGAGCACCGGATGGCCGAGCGCGGCGGGGGAGAGGACGGGCCCGGTCGCCGTGATCACCCCGTCCCGCTCCAGCCGGTCGATCCTCGCCTGCACCGTGCCCCGGGCCACTCCGAGGATCCGCGCGTACTCGCGCACGCTGGTGCGCGGCTGCTCCAGCAGGAGCCGCAGGATCCGAGTGTCGAGCTCGTCCACCGCCATGGTCCGATGGTTCCCTTCCGGCTGCTCTGAGTGTTGTTCCACTGTACCAATGGCACAGTCTTCGAGGCTTCGGTTGAGCCAGTGGGCGCCGGGGTGCTTCTCTGGGGGAACAGTACGAGACATGGCGCCGCACAGGTGCCGGACCGGCGACGAGGCCGGAGCCGGACCGCGGCGCCTTTCCCATGTCCTGGGGCCGCCACAAGCAGGCCGGGGCACGAGATGACGCGAAGAGGGTGTGTGTACGGCAGCGGGGGCGGAACTACCGTCGTGAAGAAGGTCCGGTCGGCCGGTCGTCGGCTGGTCACACTCGTGTTCGTGGCCCCCGATCCGGGCCGCGTCCGGCTGCGCGTCTCCTCGCGCGCCGTCCTCGGCATCGCCCTCGCGGTCGGCGCGGCCGAACTCTGCGGACTCTCCCTCACCGCCTCGATCACCGGCGGCCTCGCCGCGCTGCTCGCGTTCTTCACCGTCGGCGACCCCACCGTGCGCCGCCAGGCCGTGACGACCGCCCTGCTGCCCGCCGTCGGCTTCCCCGTCCTGGCCCTCGCCACCGCGCTGCACGGCGCGCCGCTGCTCCGCGACGCGTCCTGGCTGCTCGTGGTCTTCGCGGGCGTGTACGCGCGCCGCTGGGGCCCGCGCGGACACGCGCTGGGCATCTTCGCGTTCATGATGTTCTTCGTCATCCAGTTCCTGCACGCGCTGCCCGCGCAGCTGCCGGAGCTGTACGCGGCGGTGGGCCTGGCCCTCGCCGCCGCCGGCGCGGTCCGCTTCGTGGCCTGGTGCATCGAGCGGCGCGTCCCGCCGGCCGCCGCTCCCGCCCCGCTGCCCGGCCGGGGGTTCGGCCGGCCCACCACCCGGCAGGCGTTCCAGGCCACCGCCGCCTGCGCGGTCGCGCTCGCGGCGGGCCAGTTCATCTCGCACGAGCGCTGGTACTGGGCCGTCGGCACCGCCTGGTGGATCTTCGTCAACACCGCCTCGCGCGGCGAGACCCTGGTCCGCGGCTTCCGCCGGGTCGTCGGCACCGTCACCGGCATCGCCGCCGGTTTCCTGATCGCGATCCCGCTGGGCGGCGCGCCCGCGCCGACGGCCGCCCTGGTCGCCGTCTGCGTCTTCGGGATCTTCTACACGGCCGCGCTCTCGTACAGCTGGATGATGTTCTTCGTGACCGTCATGGCCGGACTGCTGTACGGACTCCTCGGCGTGCTCCACCCGGGCCTGCTGGTCCTGCGCTTCGAGGAGACGGCGGTCGGCGCGCTCGGCGCGGCCGTCGGCGTCGCCCTGCTGCCGGTGACCACGCACGCCGCCACCAACGCCTGGATCGAGCGGGCCGTGACCTGCGTGCACGCCTGCACGACCGCGGCGGCACGGCGTCTCGCCGGCGACCCGGAGGCCGACCCGGCGCCGCACGCCGCCGAGCTCGAGGTGCTGCTCGGCCGGGTACGCCTCTCGCTCGCGCCGCTCGTCCACCCGCTGAGCCCGCTGCGCGCCCGCAAGGCCCGCGCCCGCCGGGTCCTCGCCCTGCTCGACGACTGCGCCCGCGAGATCCGGGGCCTCGCGGCGGTCGCCGCCGACCCGGACGCCTCGCACGACGCCCGGCTCGCCGCCGCCTCCTGGCGCGTCGAGGCGGCCGTCCACGCCCTCGTCCCACCGGCCCGTCCGACGCACCGCGCGTCCGCCGAGGCGCCCTCGGCCCTGCCGCACCACCCGGGCGCCGAAGCCGCGCTCGGCCACCTGTGCGGCCTGGAACGCGCCCTTGTGGACCTGGCGGCCCCACTCCGCACGGCCCCGAACGCCCCGCTGGTGCCGGCGGCCTGAGACTGGATATCGGATATCGGATATCGGATGTGGGATATCGGATCCTGGATCTTGGATCCGATATCCAGCCAGTTGGGTCGCCGTGTGATCCAAGTTGGTCTAGACCGCCTGCTAACGTCGGCCCCCGACTACGGGGCCGTCGGCCGATCGCCCCGGTGGAGAGGGGAGACGCCATGGGCGGGACAGACGCGCGTGAACCGGTACGTGCCTTCATCGGGTCGTTCACCTCGGCGGGGGGCCGGGGGATCCTCGCCGCCGACGTGGACCCGGACACCGGCGCCCTGACCGTCACCGGCGCCACGGACGCGCTCCCCGACCCGTCCTACCTCGCCCTCGCGGGCCCGGTCCTCTACGCCGTCTCCGAGACCGAGGAGGGCGTCGTGGCCGCCTTCGACGTGACCGGCGCCGTACCCAGGCCGCTCGGTGCTCCCGCGTCCGTACGCGGCGCCGGCCCCACCCACCTCGCCGTCGCCGCGGGCCACGTCCTCACCGCCAACTACACCTCCGGCAGCGTCACCACCCTGCCGATCGCGGCGGACGGCTCCCTCGGCGCCGCCACCGACGTCGCCCGGCACGAGGGCTCAGGACCCGTCACCGACCGCCAGAGCGGCCCGCACGCCCACCAGGTCCTGCCCGCTCCCGGCGGGCGCAGGGCGGTCGCCGTGGACCTCGGCGCCGACTCCGTGACGATCTACGCCCTCGACGTCGCAACCGGAGCCCTGCGGCCCCACGGCGAGACCGCGCTCAAGCCCGGCACGGGCCCGCGTCATCTGGCCTTCCACCCCTCCGGCGCGTACGCCTACGTCCTGAACGAGCTGGAGCCCACCCTCACCGTCTGCCGCTGGGACGCGGGCACGGGCACCCTGGAGCCGCTCGGGGAGGCCGCCGTCGTCCCCGCCGAGGCCGGCGGCCCGAGCTACCCCTCCGAGGTCGTCGTCGCCCCGGACGGCCGGTTCCTCTGGGCCGCCGTGCGCGGCGACGACACGATCGCCGTCCTCGCCCTCGATCCGAGCGGCGAGCGGGCCGAGTTCCGTACCGCCGTGGACTGCGGCGGGCGCTGGCCGCGCGACCTGGCCCTCGACCCCTCGGGCCGCCGCCTGTACGCGGCCAACGAGCGCTCCGGCGACGTGACCTGGTTCGACCTCGACCCGGAGACCGGCGTCCCGCACCGCGCGGGCTCGGTCGACGCCCCGGCGGCCTCCTGCGTGGTCTTCGGCTGACCAGGAGCCGTACGTACGGCTGAGGGCCCGCGCCGGACGCATCCGGTGCGGGCCCCTCAGCCATGTCCTGCCACTCAGTGAGTGGGGGCTCCCTGCGGCTGCTGCGGGGCGATGCCCAGCGCGGCCGTGTACTGCGAGAGCACCAGCTTGCCGATCGCCGGGTACGCGCCCAGCGGCTCGGCGGCGGCGCAGCCCGCCTCCTTCGCGGCCGCGTCGAGCAGGCCCTCGGCCAGCTCGGGACCGATCAGGTACGGGGCGAGCGCCAGCTGCTCCGAACCGGAGCCGCGCAGCTGCTCGGCGATCGCGGTGATCGAACCCTCCTGGTCGAGCGCGGCGGCCATCACCGGGACGGCCAGGCGCGCGGCCAGCAGCATGCCGGTGATCCCGGCGGCCTGGACGGCCTCCTCGCCGCCGACCGTGGCGAGCACGATGCCGTCGGCGGCCGTGGCGACCGTGAACAGCCGCGCGCGGTCGGCGCGGGCCAGACCGGCCTCCGACAGACGCACGTGCAGCGCCTCGGCGAGCAGCGGGTGCGGACCGAGGACGTCCGTCAGCTCGGCGACGTTGCCGCTGTCCATCACGGCCTGGCGGATCCGGCGCATCAGCGCGCTGTCCGGACCGGCGAGCAGCGGTACGACGACGGCGGCGGGGCCCCGCGGGGGGCTGACCTCGCGGCCGGCGGCCACGCCCAGCTGGTACCGCTCGGTGCGCAGCGTCTCGGCGCGTGCCAGTACAGCGGCGAGGGTGGGGTACTCGGCGTCGTCACCGTCCAGGTAGCCGATCGCTGCCTCCAGGCCGGGCAGCTCGGAGCGGGCGATGCTCACGACCTCTTCGGCCAGCGAGCGTATGGCGGGCGACGGCGCGCCCGGGACGGCGAGCACCAGGGTGGGAGCGCCCTCGGGCGCCGCCGCGGGTTCGGGGCGACGGTGCCGTCCGGGCTGGCGGGGTCGCGGCATTCGTACAGGCAGGCCGGAAGCAGGCCCAGTGGGGGAGCTCATGCGGCCGCATGCTACTGGTTTTGCCCGCCGCGCAGTGCGGTGAGGTGCAGCTGAGCGTTATCTGTCCCTGTTTGTCCGAAGCGTGAATTACGTGGTCACATGCAACAACTTCGGCTCCACGGGCAGCCGTAGCGAGTCCGTGGCCAGGGCCGCCGCCAGCGCGAGCGCGCCGTCGAGCGGATCCCGGGCGGCCGACGTCGGCCGGGCGTGCGGCAGTTGCCCGGCGAGCTCGGCGCGCAGGGGTACGAGCAGGGGGTCGCCCAGCTTGAACAGGCCCCCCGTCAGGGCCACTTCGTACGCTCCAGGTGCCGGGCACACGGCGGCCGCGGCCTCGGCCACGTGCGCGGCGGCCTGCCGGAGGATCTCCCCCGCCGCCAGGTCGCCGCCGACGGCGCAGCCGGCCACGTCGGGCGCGAAGGAGGCCAGCACGGCGGGCCGGTCCGTCCGGGGGTACAGTGCGGCCGGGAGCCCGGCGGCCGGGCCGAAGCGGGCCTCGGCGCGGGCGAGCAGTGCGGGCGAACCGCCCCGCCGGCCGTCGTGCGCGCGCATCGCCGCCTCAAGACCGGCCCGGCCGATCCAGGCACCGGATCCGCAGTCGCCGAGCAGATGGCCCCAGCCGTCGGCCCGGCGCCAGGTCGTCAGGTCCGTGCCGAGCGCGATGAGCCCCGTGCCGCCCGCCACGACCGCCCCGGGCCGCTGTCCGAGTGCCCCGGCGTACGCGGTGACGGCGTCGGCCGCGAGCGCCAGCGACCGTACGCCGAGGGCCTCCCGCAGGGCGCCCGGCAGCACGGCCCGCAGCTCGTCGCCGAGCGTCGCCATCCCGGCGGCGCCGACGGACATGGCAGCGACGGGGCCCGCCCCCGCGTGGCCGCGCAGCGCCTCGACGGCGGGCAGCAACTGGCCGAGCAGATGGGCTGCCTCGATGCCGCCGGGACCCGTACGCACCGGCTCCCGGGACGTCACGGTCTCCACGGCACGCCCGTCCGAGGCGCGCGCCAGGGCGATCCGCAGCCCGGAGCCCCCGGAGTCGACCCCGACGACCCAGCCCCGGGCGCCGGCCGTCACGGCAGCCGCCAGTCCACCTCCTGCGCCCCCTGGCGCAGAAGCAGCTCGTTGGTGCGGCTGAACGGCCGCGAGCCGAAGAACCCGCGGTCCGCCGACATGGGGGAGGGGTGCGAGGACTCGATCGCCGGCAGATCACCGAGCAGTGGACGGAGGTTGCGAGCGTCACGCCCCCACAGCACGGACACCAGGGGCTTGCCACGGGCGGCAAGCGCCCGGATGGCCTGCTCCGTGACCGACTCCCAGCCCTTGTCGCGGTGCGCCCCGGGCTTCCGCGGGGCCGTGGTGAGCGCCCTGTTGAGCAACAGCACCCCCTGGCGGGTCCACGGCGTCAGGTCGCCGTTCGACGGCCGGGGGTGCCCCAGATCGGTGTGCATCTCCCGGAAGATGTTGTCCAGGCTCGGCGGCACCGGACTCACCTCCGGAGCCACCGAGAAGCTCAGGCCCACCGCGTGTCCCGGCGTCGGGTACGGGTCCTGTCCGACGATCAGGACCCGCACCTCGTCGAAGGGCTGCTGGAAGGCGCGCAGGACGTTCGCCCCGGCGGGGAGGTAGGTGCGCCCGGAGGCGATCTCCCGGCGCAGGAAGTCGCCCATCGCGGCGATGTTGTCGGCCACCGGCGCGAGCGCTTGCGCCCACCCCGGCTCGACGATCTCATTCAACGGTCGTGCTGCCACGGCCGTCACTCTACTGGCGCACTGTGACAGTCCTTCACCCGATCACCGCCGCCCGTACGCACAGCACGTCCGGCAGATGCTCGGCGAGGAGTCGCCAGCTGTCGCCGTCGTCCGCGCTGGCGTACAGCTCGCCGTTGCGGTTGCCGAAGTAGACGCCCGCCGGGTCTCCGTCGTCCGTGCACAGCGCGTCCCGCAGCACCGTGCCGTAGTGGTCGCCCTCGGGCAGCCCGGCGGTCAGCGGCTCCCAGCTCACGCCGGCGTCACTCGTACGGTAGACCCGGCAGCGGCGGCCCGCGGGCACCCGGTCCTCGTCCGCGTTGATGGGGAACACATAGGCCACATCGGCCCGATGAGGGTGCGTGGCGACGGCGAAGCCGAAGTCGGAGGGCAGGCCCTTGCCGATGTCGGTCCACTTCGCGCCCGCGTCGTCGCTGCGGAACACGCCCCAGTGGTTCTGGAGATAGAGCCGGTCCAGGTCGCCCGCGTCCTGCGCGATCTTGTGCACGCACTGGCCGAACTCCGGGTCCGGATCGGGCAGGAAGACGGCGGACACGCCCTGGTTGGACGGGTCCCAGCTGGCGCCGCCGTCCCGGGACCGGAACACTCCCGCCGTGGACACCGCGACCGTCACCGCCGCCGGGTCGCGCCGGTCGGTCACGATCGTGTGCACGGCCTCGCCGCCTCCGCCGGGCACCCACTTGGACCGGGTGGGGTGCTCCCAGAGCGGCCGGACCAGTGCGAACGACTCCCCGCCGTCCTCGGACCGGAACAGCGCCGCGGGCTCCGTCCCGGCGTAGACGACGTCCGGGGAGTGCGCGGGCGCGGGGTGCAGCTGCCAGACGCGCTCCAGCGAAGCCCCGGTGTCCTTCGGGAACTTGACGGCCGGTTTGGCCGGCTCGGTCCAGGAGCCGCCGAGGTCGTCGGAGCGGAAGACCGACGGGCCCCAGTGCGAGCTGTCCCCGCCGACGAGCAGACGGGGCGTGGACCGGCGGGTGTCGATGGCGACCGAGTAGATCGCCTGCGCGTTGAAATGGGGTTCGTCGAACTCCCATCGGCCGTCGCGCCGTCGGCCGATGAACAGACCCTTGCGGGTACCTACGGTCAGGACTACGTCGGGCATGGCCGACACCTCCAGGACGCCGTTGTCGCGGATACGGGCCAGTCTGCACCCCACCACTGACAGCGGCGTCCGGAACGGCTTCTCCCCAGGTCGGAGGCGTGTTCCGGGAGAGGTCGCCGGTGGGCTCAGATCGCCCAGGCGTACTGCGTCGGGGCGTGGGCCGTGGCGCCCAGCTCGCGCGCGGCCCGGCGGGCCCAGGAGGCGTCGCGGAGCAGCTCGCGCCCGAGCAGTACGGCGTCGGCCTCGCCGTTGGCGACGATCTTCTCGGCCTGCTCGCTCTCGGTGATCAGTCCGACGGCGGCGACCGGCAGACCCGTCTCGGCCTTCACACGGGCCGCGAAGGGCACTTGGTAGCCGGGGCCGACGGGGATGTCGGCGGGGCCGCCGTTGCCGCCGCTGGAGACGTCCAGCAGGTCGACGCCGTGCTCCTTGAGCAGGCCCGCGAAGCGGACGGTCTCGTCGACGGTCCAGCCGTGGTCCGCGAGCCAGTCGGTGGCCGAGATCCGGAAGAAGACCGGCAGGTCATCGGGCCAGACCGCCCGTACGGCGTCGACGACTTCGAGGGCCAGGCGGGTGCGGTTCTCGAAGGAGCCGCCGTACGCGTCGGTGCGGTGGTTGCTGTGCGGGGAGAGGAACTCGCCGATGAGGTACCCGTGGGCGCCGTGCACCTCGACGACCTCGAACCCCGCCGCGAGGGCGCGCCGGGCGCCGTCGGCGAACCGGGCGACGATCTCCTCGATCTGATCGGTCGTCAGCTCGGTCGGTACGGGATGGCCCTCGGCGAACTCGACGGGGCTCGGGGCGACCGGCTGCCAGCCGTGGTCGTCGGCGGCGACCGGTCCGCGGCCGTCCCACGGGCGCTTCGTGGACGCCTTGCGGCCGGCGTGTCCGATCTGGATGCCGGGCACGGTGCCGTGCTCCTTGAGGAAGGTGGCGATCCGGCGGAGCGCCTCCATCTGGGTGTCGTTCCAGATCCCGAGGTCGAAGGGGCTGATCCGGCCCTCCGGGGCGACGGCGGTGGCCTCCACGAGGATCAGGCCCGTTCCGCCGGTGGCGCGGGCGGCGTAGTGCGCGAAGTGCCAGTCGTGCGCGACGCCCGCGTTCGGGCCGAAGACCTCCGCGGAGTACTGGCACATCGGGGCCATCCAGACCCGGTTCGGGATGGTCAGTGACCGGAGGGTGTAGGGCTCGAACAGGGCGGCGCTCATGGCGGACTCCTCTGGCGGGGGCCTTGCGGGGCGGTTCAGGGATGCTCGTACGATAGCCGTCGTAGTACGGCAGCTGTCAAACTACGAGGATTATCGTACAATGGTGGCTTCCCGATGAAGTGGAGCCGCTGTGACGACCGCGACCAAGGCCCGCGTCCTCGACCACCCCTCGCGGGCGGAGATACGTCTGGAGGGCGTGCTCCATGCGCTCTCGGACGCGGTGCGGCTGCGGATCGTCAGCGATATGGCGCGTGCCGACGGCGCAGAGCTGAGCTGCTCGTTCTTCGATCTCCCGGTGACCAAGTCGACGCGTACGCACCACTTCCGTGTGCTCCGCGAGAGCGGCGTCATCGAGCAGGTCTACCGGGGCACGGCCAAGATGAACGTCCTTCGCCGCGACGACCTCGACGCCCTCTTCCCGGGCCTCCTGGACACCGTCCTGCGCGCGACGGAGGTACAGGACGCCCGCCGGGACGATTAGGGGCTCACGCCCGCGGCTTCACGCCCGCGGCTTCACGCCCGAACCTCACGCCGGCGGCTTCACGCCCGCGCCTCACGCCCCCGGTGTGTCCTCCCGGGCCGCCGCGCGGAGCCCCGCCCAGTCCGGGATCTTGACCCGGCCGCGGCCGAGGGAGTGGCCGAGGGCCGATTCCGCGTCCTCGATGGAGAGCCAGCCCCGCCAGGCGACCGGCTCGTGGCCGAGGCCCCGGAGCGCGTCGAGCGGGTCGCCCGCGAGCGGCCGGTCGGCCAGCTCCGCCGCGTCGGACAGCAGCGAGGCGACCGTCTCCTTCGCGCACGGGCGGTTCGTCCCGATGACGCCCGTCGGCCCGCGCTTGATCCAGCCGGCCACGTACTCGCCGGACGACGGAGCGCCGTCACGGAGCACCCGGCCCGCCTCGTTCGGGACCGTGCCCCGCGCCTCGTCGAAGGGCAGTCCGGCCAGCGGGATCCCCTTGTACCCGACGGCCCGCAGGACCAACTGGGCCTCGATCTCCTCGTAGCGACCGGTGCCCCGCACGCCCCCGGCGCCGTCCGGCTCCGTCCGCTCGAAGCGGACCGCCGCCACCCGGCCGCCCTCGCCGAGCAGCTCCACGGGCCGCAGGAAGAACCGCAGCCGGATCCCGCGCGCCGCGTCCGCCCCGGAGCCCGCGCCGTCCGCCGCCCAGCCGCGGACCACCTCCACGTTCCGCCGGTTCACCGCGGGCAGACCCGAGGGGTCGGCGTACGAGGGATCCAGGGCCAGGTCCGCCGGGTCCACCCGTACCCGCGCGTCCGGCAGCGCGCCCAGCTCCCGCAGCTCCTTCGTCGTGAACTTGGCCTGCCCGGGGCCGCGTCGGCCCACCATGTGCACCTCGCGTACCCGGCTGGCCGCCAGGGCGCTGAGCGCGCCCTCGGGCACGTCCGTGGGCCGCAGCTCGTCCGCGCCCCGCGCCAGGATCCGGGTGACGTCCACCGCCACGTTGCCCACCCCGATGACGACCGCCGAGCGGGCGTCCAGACCGGCGCCGGAACCGGCGAAACCGTTCCGCAACGCGTCGGGGTGCGCGCTGTACCAGGAGACGAAGTCCGTCGCCGACCAGGAGCCCGCCAGATCCTCGCCCGGTACCCCGAGCCGCCGGTCCCGCGCCGCGCCCACGCAGTACACGACGGCGTGGTACAGCTCCAGGAGGCGGGCCGGGGTCAGCCCCCGCGCGCCGACCTCGACGTCCCCGACGAAGGCGATCCGCTCGTCCTCCAGGACGGCCCGCAGGTTCTGCTGGAGCGACTTGATCTTCTCGTGGTCGGGCGCGACCCCGTAGCGGACCAGGCCGTACGGGCAGGGCAGCCGGTCCAGGACATCGACCCGCACCCCGGGCACCACCGACTGCTGGACCAGCGACTGGGCCGTGTAGACCCCGCTGGGCCCGGATCCGACGACAGCGACACGAAGCACGTCCGTACTCCTTCCCGCCGCGGGGCAGCTGCCCGCCGAGAGGCTTCCAGCATCCCACCGGAAGCCCTCGGAGGGGAGGTGCGCGACCGCACGGGAGGCGTCGCGAGGGTCCTACATCCCCTGCATCCGGTTGATCTCCGCCGTCTGCTGCGCGATCACGTCGTTCGCCATCTCCTCCACGAGCACGTTGTTCCCGTTCCCCAGCACCTCGGCGGCCATCGTCACCGCGCCCCCGTGGTGGGTGATCATCAGCTTCAGGAACAGCTCGTCGAAGGCCTTGCCCTTCGCCGCCCGGAGCTGCGCGAGCTGCGCCTCGGTCGCCATCCCGGGCATCGTTCGGTGGTCGCTGCCGCTCTGCTCGCGCGGGCCGCCGTTGCTCTTGAGCCAGCCCTCCAACGCGCCGATCTCCGGCTTCTGCGCCGCCGAGATCCGGTCCGCCAACTTCGTGATCTGCGCCGATCCGGCCCGGTCCGGAACGAGCGCGGTCATCGTCAGCGCCTGCCGGTGGTGGACGATCATCATCTGCGCGTAGCCGAAGTCCGCCGCGTTGGGCTTGTCGTCGGGCAGCAACTTGGACGCCTCGGCGGGGGATATCCGTTTCGCAGGTTCGCCCGGCTTCCCCGGTGCCACCACCGCGGGCCCCGTGGACCCCTGGCTCTGCGGCGACGCGTCCTTGCCGGACTCGGAGTCGCAGGAGGCCAGGGCGAGTACGGCGACGGCGCTCAGCCCCACGGCGACGGCTCCGCGGATGCGACGGCGGTTCAACAAGGCGACCTCCACGGGTTGTTGATCAAAAACCTGGATTACATGCGTGTTGCCATCTGTTGAGATGTGCACGCTAAGGACGATACTGCCGGGGTCCATCAGACCGTTCGACCACGAACGGACACAAGGGAGGACGGAGTGACTTCGTTGCGAACCACGCGCACCACGCGTAGCCCGCGCACTCGGATCAGAGGACTGGGCGTGGCGACCGCCGCGGCCGGACTGCTGGTCAGCCTGCTGGCGGCCGGCCCCGCCGCCGCCACGCCCGACCCCGGTGACACCACCGCGCGGGGGACGGTCTCCTCCGAGCAGGCGGCCGACGCGCGGTCCGCCATCCAGAGCGGCGAGATACCCGGTGTGGACGAGATCGTCCACACCGACAACATCCAGCAC
Organism: Streptomyces sp. P9(2023); assembly: GCF_032436795.1. Lineage (NCBI taxonomy): Bacteria > Bacillati > Actinomycetota > Actinomycetes > Kitasatosporales > Streptomycetaceae > Streptomyces > Streptomyces sp. P9(2023). The sequence continues at coordinate 298,021 of NZ_JAUPWM010000002.1, read as the reverse complement.
CTCGTGAACATCCCCAAGGACGCCCTCGCGGGCACCAACTCCGACCTCGCGTTCCAGGGCAAGTACGCCTTCGCGGGCAACTACGACGGCTTCCGCATCTTCGACATCGGCAACCCGCGTGCCCCGAAGACGGTCGCCCAGGTCCTGTGCCCCGGATCGCAGAACGACATCTCCGTCTCCGGCAACCTCCTGTTCCTGTCCACCGACTCCTCCCGCAGCGACAACTCCTGTGCCAGCGTCAGCCAGCCCGCCTCGGAGAAGTCCTCGTGGGAGGGCGTGAAGGTCTTCGACATCAGCGACATCACCAACCCGAAGTACGTCGCCGCCGTCGAGACCGCGTGCGGCTCGCACACCAACACGCTGGTCCCCAAGAAGAAGGACGTGTACGTCTACGTCTCCTCGTACTCGCCCAACGCCGCGTTCCCGGACTGCCAGCCGCCGCACGACGGCATCTCGGTCATCAAGGTGCCCCGCCAGGCACCGGAGAAGGCCGCGATCGTCTCCTTCCCCGTCCTGTTCCCCGGTGAGGGCCCGGACGGCGGCGGCAACCCCGGCGGCCCGACCAACCCGGGCGTCTCCAAGACCACCGGCTGCCACGACATCACCGTGCTGCCGGGCAAGGACATCGCGGCCGGCGCCTGCATGGGCGACGGCATCCTCTTCGACATCAAGGACCCGGAGCGCCCGAAGGTCATCGACCGGGTCCAGGACAACGTGAACTTCGCGTTCTGGCACTCGGCGACCTTCAACCAGAAGGCGAACAAGGTCGTCTTCACCGACGAGCTCGGCGGCGGCGGCGCGGCCACCTGCAACGCGGCCGTGGGCCCGAACCGCGGTGCCGACGGCATCTACGACATCGTCGGCAAGGGCAAGAAGAGCGAGCTCGTCTTCCGCAGCTACTTCAAGATCCCCCGCAACCAGGCGGACACCGAGAACTGCGTCGCCCACAACGGCTCGCTGATCCCGGTCAAGGGCAAGGACCTCATGGTCCAGGCGTGGTACCAGGGCGGCGTCTCCGTCTGGGACTTCACCGACTCCAGCAAGCCCAAGGAGATCGCCTACTTCGAGCGCGGGCCGCTCTCCGCCACCCAGATCAGCACGGGCGGTTCGTGGTCGGCGTACTACTACAACGGTTACATCTACTCGAACGACATCGCCAAGGGCTTCGACGTGCTGAAGCTCGACGACCGTCGTACGGACCCGGCGAAGCGGGTCCGGATGGACGAGCTCAACGTCCAGACCCAGCCGGACTACTTCGAGGACTTCGACGACGACCGGGGCGACGGGGACGACGACTGACGCGGCACCCGGGGCGGTAACACCCCTGCCGTGAAGGGCATGCCGTCGGGCGGACCTCCGTCCGGCGGCATGCCCTGCTCCCAGTCGAGCCCGTACCGCTGGAACAGCTCCGCCCGCAGCCGCGTGACCGGCATCGGCGCGCCGGGCAGCAGCACCGCCACGACCGCGCCCATCAGCAGCGCCCGCAGCAGCGGATAGTCCGCGTCGACGTCGGCCGAGCCGTACCGGGTCACCGTGTCCCGCAGCAGGAACGCGAGCCGCTGCTGCTCCGGACACTGCACGAAGCCCTCGGCCTGCAGGATGCCCGCCATGTGCGTCCGCATCAGCGTGGGATGGTCCACGGCCAGGCCCAGGATCGCGTCGATGGCCCGCGCCATCCGCTCCCGCCCGTCCTCCGCGCGCGGCTCCCGCTCCAGCGCCTCCTCCAGCGTGAGGTGCATCAGCCGGTGCACCGCCGACTGCAGGAGCTGGCGCTTCCCGGGGAAGTAGTACGAGATCAGCCCACGCGCCGAACCGGCCCGCTCGGCGATGTCGCCCAGCGTCGTCGCCTCGTATCCGCGCTCCGACACGAGCTCCACGGTGGCCTGCAGCAGCCGCTCCCGTGAGCGTCGCCGAAGCTCTTCATTGACCGATGGGCTACGCGGGGACATGCTGGACTCCTGCGTTGACTGGCTCGCAGCCAATATACTCAGCGCAGCCTGCTGTCGCGCCTTCATGGCTGGTCAGCGGGGATGCCGTCTGTTCTGGGCGACGCGGGGGATCGTCCAGGACAGGCGGCTTCATGTCGTTTCTCCCATTCTGCTCCGGTTCGGACCCGAGGGATCCGGCCGGTCGGCATCCCGTCCGCCGGCGATTCGTCCGTCCCGGCCGTGACGGCGGTACGTGATGATCGCCACAGCCACCACGCACCAGCCGAGCAGCGAGCCCGCGACGACGTCCGACAGCCAGTGCACGCCCAGGTAGAGCCGGGTCCACCCCGTACCGAGCACGGACACCAGGGCCGCCACCGCGAGCACGCTCCAGCCCCGCCAGGACTCCCGCCAGTGCAGGGCGAACACCCACAGCAGCAGCCCGCAGCCCACCACCGCCGTCGTCGCGTGCCCTGACGGGAAGGCCGCGAACTGCGCCGAGTCGACCGGGTCCGGCCAGCCGGGCCGGGCGCGGCCGAGCGCGGCCTTCATCGCCTGCTGCACGCCCGCCGCCACCAGGACCGCACCCACGAGCCAGAGGGCGAGCCACCGCTCGCGCCGCCACCAGAGCACCAGCGCGGCGAGGACGACCAGCGCGCGCATCGTCCACGGATCCCAGACCCAGTCGCTCAGGATCCGGTTGAGCGCGGTGAACCCGGGCTCGGCGACGGCGCTGCGGTGCAGCGCGTCGGCGACCGACCGGTCCAGCGAGAGAAGCGGGGACCACTCCACCGCCACCAGCACGAGCAGTACCACGAGCAGAGCGGCGGAGACCACGGCGGAGGAGCGCATGGGCCGATCTTCCCCGACCCGTGCGCCGATACGGAATCGTGCGCCCGGTCCGGGTTATCCCAGCGCCCTCAACGCCGGTACGAACGCCACCAGGACGGGCACCACGGGGACCAGCGCGGCGGCCGCCGTCAGCCGCAACCGCCGCATCGCGGTGAGCCGGGGCGCGGCCGTGAGGAGCCGGTTCACCCGCCGGGGAAGGTCCGCGCCGGGGGCCGTACCGGGGCCGAACACCCCGCGCTCCTCGTTCAGTTCGACCAGCGCGAGCGCGATCGTCAGCCGCCCGAACCGCCGCGAGGCGACATCGTCGGCCGCCAGCTCCACCAGCCGGTGCATCTGGTCGCGGAAGGCCGCGAAGACCGGGATCCCGGGGAAGCCGCCCGCCAGCGCGCCCGAGCAGTTCAGCAGCCAGTCGTGGCGCGCCCGGGCGTGTCCCTGCTCGTGGGCGAGGACGGCGTCGAGCTGGCGTCCCTTGAGCCGGCGCAGCGCGGCCGTCGTGATCACCAACTGGGGCGCGGTCCCGGCGAGCCACCAGGCGTCGGGCTTCTCGCCCTCCAGGACGACGAGCCGCTCGCTGCCCGGCTCCTCGCCGGGCAACAGCGGGGAGCGGACGAGGAGTTCGCACCGCCGCTGCCGGCGACGGGCCCGTGCGCCGCGGATTTCCCGGGTGAGCATCGCGCCGGTCCACAGCCCGCCACAGGCCAGGACGACGGCGAGCGCCGCCGACCAGGGCTGGTGGGTGCCCAGTTCGTACGCCTCGATCACCCGACGTGGCGCGGGAGCGAAGACCTGGCCGCGCACCACGTGCCAGGCGGCGGCCGCGCTGAACGTCATCGACAGCGCGAAGCACAGGAGGACCGCCGCCACCACGCACTGCCACATCCAGAGCGCGACCACGGGCTCGCGTTCTCCCCAGTCGGACCGCGAGAGCAGTCGTGGGGCCACGACGGCGGTCAGGACGCCGAGCGCGAGCAACGCGAGGGAGACCAACATGGAGCCAGCCTATGAGCCCCCGCTACTGAGGGGTACGTCACTCGCGGGCCAAGTGACGTACGCCACGGTTTCACGGCCCCGTCGGTTCACGGCGGCTCACTCGACTCACGAGGCTCACCCCGGCTCACACCGGCTCACAGTGCGACGAGCATCGCCAGCATCGCGAGTGCCATCGACAATCGGCACACGAGCGTGAACTCGGGGCGCACCACCCACGCCGGTCCCACGGCCGCTCGCGGCCCCGCGACCGCCACCTGACCCGCCATCTGCCCCGCCACCGGAACCAGCCGCGCGCCCGAACGCAGCACGTACGCCGCGTAGTAGACCAGCAGCGCGCCCGTCACCAGCGGCAGAGCCCCGCCGCCCCCGCCGCCCCCATGGCCGCCGTGCGCCGCCCCGTGGCCCGGCCACGCCATGTAGACCATCGCCAGCGAGCCCACCAGGTGGTGCGGATGGTGACCGCCGTGCCGCAGCGACACCAGCGCGTGCAGCGCCGCCACCCCGAACACCGCCGCGTACACCCCCCACGACCAGGACGGCGGGGACAGTACCGCCGCGGGCAGCGCCATCGCCGTCATCCCGATCCCCATCACCGCCTCGCCCGCCGCCGTCCTGCGCTCCTCTCCCACGCAGCGCCGTGACCGCAGCAGGCAGTAGAGCGTGCTCGCCCCGCACAGCGTCAGCAACAACCAGGCCGTCAGGGTCGGTCCGTGCACGGCACACCTCCCGGGTCTCGTCCTCCCGGTCGATGCCCACGCCCGGTCCGGCGTACGCGAGCGCACAGGCGTACAGGGGGGAGCACGCCCGGGGGCGTTACGCTCGGGGGAATCGTCAGCGCCCCGAGGGGAGACCCGAACAGCATGGACACCGCCACGCCCCAGGACACCGACCGGATCGCGTACCGCGACGCGGTGGAGGACGACGTCCCGGTCCTCGTCCCGCTCGTCGAGTCGGCGTACCGAGGCGACTCCAGCCGGGGCGGCTGGACCACCGAGGCGGACATCCTCCAGGGGCAGCGGACCGACGAGGAGGGCGTGCGCGCCGTCATCACCACGCCCGGCAGCCGGCTGATGGTGGTCGAGCGCGGGGACGAGATCGTCGCCTGCTGCCAGCTCGAACTCCGGGGTGAGGCCGCCTACTTCGGCATGTTCGCCGTGCGCCCCGAGCTCCAGGGCGCGGGCCTCGGCCGCCGGATCATCGAGGAGGCGGAGCGCCGGGTGCGCGAGACCTGGGGCGTGGATGAGATGCACATGACCGTGATCTCGGTCCGCGAGGAGCTCATCTCCTGGTACGAGCGGCGCGGCTACCGCCGTACGGGCCGGATGACCCCGTTCCCGTACGGCGACGAGCGCTTCGGCGTCCCGCAGCGGGACGACCTGCAGTTCGAGCTCCTGGTGAAGCCGCTGGTCTGAGACCGGGACCCGCGTCCTCGGGCTCAGGCCGTGAACCGGCCGGTGCGGCGGATCTCCGGATAGTCGGTCGTCGCGCCGTCCAGCTCAAGGGCGCGGGCGAGCCGCAGGTGGTCCTGGGTGTTGACGACCCAGCCGATCACCCGCAGACCCTCCCGGTGGGCGTGCTCGACGGTCTCCAGGGTGAGCTGCCGGATGCTCAGTACGAGCGCGCCGGCGCCGACCGCCTTCGCCCGGTCCACGACGTCCGCGCCCCACTCCTCCGCGACGAGCGCGGTACGGACGCCGGGGACCAGCCGCGCGACCTCGGCGAGGGCCTCGTCGTGGAAGGACAGGACCTCCACCCGGCCGACCAGGTCGCGCCGGTTCAGCACCCCGGCGAGCACCCGGGCCGCCGCCGCGTCCTTGATCTCGGCCTGGAGCGGGGACCGCACCGCGTCGAGGACGTCCTCGAAGACGGGGACGCGCTCCCCGTCCCCCGCGTCCAGCTCACGCAGCTCCGCGAGGGTCTTGTCGGCGATCGGACCGCTGCCGTCGGTGGTCCGGTCGACGTCCGGGTCGTGCATGACGACGAGGGCGCCGTCCTTGCTCAGATGCAGGTCCAGCTCGATGACGTCCATCCCGGCCTGCTCGGCGCGGACGAAGGAGCGCAGCGTGTTCTCGGGCTCGACGCCCATGACTCCGCGGTGACCGATGGTGAGGAAACTCAAGACATTCTCGCTTCCGTCGATGTCCGGGCCCAGGTCCCTCCGGGCTCCCGGTGCGGCTCGGGGCGCAGCCTAATGACTCCACCGGAAGAAGGAAGGTACGCGCGCGGGGGCCTGTGTCGCGGCGGCGGATGCGACTGTGGCGACCCGGCTGGACAGGAAAATTCACGGTGACCATGGGGGTCGCGCAGGATAATTTCTCTTGCTCCTCTTGTCTCGAGGATCCGTACACGGATACGGTGTCTTGACGCGAGGTTCTCCTGTGGAGGAAGAGTAATGACGGAAATTCTTGTGCAGGACGCCACCGGTGGGGGGATAACCGCCGCTGCTCCGGTGATCGAGCACCCGGCCTGGCCCGAGCTCAGGAATGCCGTGGAGGAGCTCCGCCCCTGGCAGAGCAAGGACGGCTCCATCGACTTCGACGCCGAGGGCGCGCCCTCGGCCGACCACGCCCGCGCCACGGTCGAGCGGATCGTGACGGCGGTCGAGAAGCTCTCCCCGCTGCTCCCGCACGACGCGGAGTACCACCGCGCGCTCGTCGCCGACCTGCGCAGCTGGGCCGACGGCGGCTTCGAGGTCCCGGACTTCCTGGACTCGCTGCTCGCCTTCCAGCCGGCCGCCGACCGCCAGGACGGGCTCCAGCACCTGGCGCTCTTCCCGATGTACACCCAGAACGGCAACCCGGACCGCAACCTCGAAGCCGTCGTGCTGCGCATGGTCTGGCCGGAGTGGCTCTCCGAGCTGGAGCGCACCCGCTACGACAACCCGCTGTTCTGCGGCATCACCTTCGAGGACTTCACCGCCGGTTACGACACCAACTCGGCCGTCCTCTTCCCCGAGACCATCGCCGTCCGCGAGGCCCCCGAGCGCTTCAGCTGGGGCGGCATCTTCTGCGACCGCGAGGCCGCCCGCTTCCGCAAGGTCACCGAGGCCGCCGTGGACATCCTCGGCATCGAGCTGCCCGAGGACATCGCGGCCATGGTCGAGGACCAGAAGCGCTGTGAGGCCGCCTTCGTGCTCTGGGACATGGTCCACGACCGCACCCACAGCCACGGCGACCTGCCGTTCGACCCCTTCATGATCAAGCAGCGCCAGCCGTTCTGGATGTACGGCCTGGAGGAGCTGCGCTGCGACCTCACCGCCTTCAAGGAGGCCGTGAAGCTGGAGGCCGAGGGCAACGCCCACGGGCGTGACGTGCAGTACGCCGTGCTCTTCGACCGGATGTTCCGCTTCCCGGTCACCGGCGACCGCAACCGCAACTACGACGGTCTGGGCGGCCAGCTCCTCTTCGCGTACCTCCACAAGCACGACGTGGTGCGCTGGACGGACAACACCCTCAAGATCGACTGGCAGCGGGCCCCCGAGGTCACCAACCAGCTCTGCGCCGAGATCGAGCAGCTGTACCGCGACGGCATCGACCGTCCGAAGCTGGTCCACTGGTTCAAGGCGTACGAGCTCGTCTCCAGCTACCTCGCCCCCCACCCCGGATCGCGCTGGGCCAAGGGTCCCGACGCCCTGGACCTGACGCAGCCGCCGCGCAAGCTCGTGGACGACGTGCTTCCGGACGAGTTTCCGCTCAGCATGTTCTATGAGGCCCTCTCCAAGAAGCTGAAGGCCGTGATCGCCTCCACCAAGGGCATCACCGCCGCCAACGCTTCGCGGGCCGAGCAGGCTGCCGCGTGAACCCAGTCACGGAGGAGGAGGGGACGACCATGAACGGCAACGGGAACGGCGGGCCGCTGGAGGGTGCCGTCATCGCGGTCGCGGGAGCGGCCGGTCCGGCCGGGCGGGCGACGCTGATGCGCCTCGCCGAAGCCGGCGCCATCGTCGTCGGCGCCGACGCGGACCCGGCCCGGCTCGCCGAGGCGGTCGACGCCGCCCGGTACGCCCACGGCGGCGCCACGGTCATCGGCGACACGGTCGACCTGTTCGACCTCGGCGCGGCCCGGGAGTGGGCCGACAAGACCGAGAAGGAGTTCGGCCGGATCGACGGCCTGGTCCACCTCGTCGGCGGCTGGCGCGGCAGCGCCTCCTTCGGCGAGACCGACCTCGCCGACTGGAACTTCCTGGAGAAGCTCCTGATCCGCACCGTCCAGTCCACCTCGCTCGCCTTCCACGAGCCGCTGCTCCGCAGCGACCGCGGCCGCTATGTGCTGATCAGCGCCGCCGGCGCCTCGAAGCCGACCGCCGGAAACGCGGCCTATGCCTCGGCCAAGGCCGCGGCCGAGGCGTGGACGCTCGCCATGGGCGACGACTTCCGCAAGGCGGGGGGCGAGGAAGGACCCAAGGCGGCGGCTGCCATCCTGGTGATCAAGGCACTGGTGCACGACGCCATGCGCGCCGAGCGCCCGAATGCGAAGTTCGCGGGCTTCACCGACGTCAACGATCTGGCCGACGAGATCGCCGCCGTCTGGGACCGGCCCGCACAGGAAGTGAATGGACAGCGTCTGTGGCTGACCCCCAAGCCGTGACCCCGGCCCTCCCGTCCGGCCTGCCCGCGAAGACCGACGCCCGTCGTCACCACGACCCGTCGGTCCGGGGCTTCGCCAGCGACAACTACGCGGGCGTCCACCCGGAGGTACTCGCCGCCATCGCCCTCGCCAACGGCGGTCACCAGATCGCGTACGGCGAGGACGAGTACACCGAGCACCTCCAGCGGATCATGCACAGCCACTTCGGTCCGAGCGCCGAGGCCTTCCCGGTCTTCAACGGCACCGGCGCGAACGTCACCGCCCTCCAGGCGCTGACCGACCGCTGGGGCGCGGTGATCTGCGCCGAGTCCGCGCACATCAACGTGGACGAGGGCGGCGCCCCGGAGCGGATGGGCGGCCTCAAGCTGCTCACCGTGCCGACCCCGGACGGCAAGCTCACCCCCGAGCTGATCGACCGGCAGGCCTGGGGCTGGGAGGACGAGCACCGCGCCATGCCGCAGGTCGTCTCGATCACCCAGAACACCGAGCTGGGCACGGTCTACACCGTGGACGAGATCCGGGCCATCGTGGAGCACGCCCACGGCAAGGGCATGAAGGTGCACCTCGACGGCGCCCGGATAGCCAACGCGGCCGCCTCCCTGAACGTGCCGATGCGGGCGTTCACCAACGCGGTCGGCGTGGACGTCATCTCGTACGGCGGCACCAAGAACGGGATGATGTTCGGCGAGGCCGTGGTGGTCCTCAATCCGGACGCGGTCAGCCATATGAAGCACCTGCGCAAGCTGTCGATGCAGCTCGCGTCCAAGATGCGGTTCGTGTCGGTGCAGCTGGAGGCGCTGCTCGCCAAGGACCTGTGGCTGCGCAACGCCCAGCACGCCAACGCGATGGCGCAGCGCCTCGCGGCCGGCGTGCGGGAGGTGGACGGGGTGGAGATCCTCCACCCGGTGCAGGCCAACGCCGTCTTCGCACGGCTCCCGCACGAGGTCAGCACCCGGCTGCAGAAGCGGTTCCGCTTCTACTTCTGGGACGAGGCCGCGGGCGATGTGCGCTGGATGTGCTCGTACGACACCACGGAGGACGACGTCGACGCCTTCCTCCAGGCGCTGAAGGAGGAGCTGGCGCGCTAGCGCCCTCTCATGGCATAAGTATGCGACCGGCCGGAAAGTCATTGACTTCCGGCCGGTCGTCTTCCTAGGGTCCCGGCTATGGAGCTGATCCAGCAGGACCCCGAGCTCTCCGCCTATCTCGCCGCGGACGAGGCCGTCGACCACGAGCACCCCGTCGTGCGCGAGACGGCCGCCGCGCTGCGCGCCCGGCACCCTGACGTACGCGCGTACGCCCGTGCGGCGTACGCCTACGTACGGGACGAGATCCCGCACTCGAGCGACACCGGCGACCTCCGCGTCACCTGGCGCGCCTCCGACGTCCTCGCGCGTCGCACCGGGATCTGCCACGCCAAGGCGCACGCGCTCGCCGCGCTGCTGCGCGCCGAGTCGATTCCGACGGCGCTCTGCTACCAGAAGTTCGAGGTGCTGCACGGGCTGGTCGCGATCAGGCTTCCCGGTACGGACGCCTGGCACCGGCAGGATCCCCGCGGCGGCGTCCCGGGTCGGGAGGCGGAGTTCTCCCTGGAGCAGGAACAGCTGGCCTTCCTGCCCGACCCCGAGTTCAATGAAGTGGACTATCCGGTGTTGTATTCTGTACCGCATGCGGGAGTGCTGAGCGCCATGCGGTCGGCGCCGGACAGTCCGGAGCTCTTGCGCAGCCTGCCGACCGACCTCTGACGCAAGGACGACGATGCCCCTCACCCTGACGGTGTCCGACGAAGTGCGTGCCCTCGTGCCCGGCTTCACCCACCTGGCCATCGAGGCCCACGGCCTGGTCAACGGGCCCAGCGACGAGGCGAGTTCGGCCCTGCTGGACGCCGCCGCACGCCGCCTCGCCGAGCGGCTCGACGGCCTGGCCCCCGACAAGGACCCGCACATCGCGGCCTGGCGCGCCGCGTACTCCGCGTTCGGCGCCAAGCCCTCCCGTACCCGCAACTCCGCCGAGGCGCTGGCAAAGCGCGCGCTCGCCGACGGCGGGCTGCCCCGGATCAACCGGCTCGTCGACGCCTACAACGCGATCAGCGTCGCGCACCTCATCCCGGCCGGCGGCGAGGACCTCGACCGCATCCAGGGCGCCATGAGGCTCGTACGGGCAACCGGCGACGAGCCGTTCGTGACCATGGCGGGCGGCGAGGAGACCGTGGAGCACCCGGAGCCGGGCGAGATCGTCTGGTGCGACGAGGCGGGCGTCACCTGCCGCCGCTGGAACTGGCGCCAGGGCCCGCGCACCCGCATCGACGACGACACCGTCAACGCGGTCTTCCTGCTGGAGTCGCTCGCGCCGATGACGCGCGAGGAACTGCTCGCGGCGGGCGCGGAGCTCGCCGAGTCGCTGGAGAAGCTGAGCCCCGGGGCGCGGATCACCCTCCGGGACCCGGAGTAGGGCGTACCGCTGCCCGGAGTGACGTTTCGGCGCGGGGTTCGTCCCGGCGCGCAGGGGGCAGCCGTCAGCCGGCGTCCTTCACCTCGGCCGGGGTCGGCGCCGTGCCGCCGAGGTGCGCGGGCACCCACCACGTGTCGCTCGCGTCCTTGGGCCGTACCGGATACGCGCGCTGCGCGGCTTCCAGGAGCTCCTGGACCCGCTCACGCAGTCGACGGGTGATGGCGCCCGCGTACTGGTCCGGGGAGGCCTCCATCGGCTCGCCGACCCGGATCGTGACCGGGATGTGGCTGCGCTTGAAGTTCCGCGGCCGACCCTTGGTCCAGACGCGCTGCGTGCCCCAGAGCGCCATCGGGATCAGCGGAACCCCGGCCTCCTGGGCGAGTCGCGCCGCACCCGACTTGAAGCTCTTCAGCGTGAAGGACTGCGAGATGGTCGCCTCGGGGAAGACGCCGATGATCTCCCCGGCCCGCAGCGACTCCAGCGCGTGCTGGTAGGCGTGCTCGCCCTGCGAGCGGTCCACCGGGATGTGCTTCATGCCGCGCATCAGCGGGCCCGACACCTTGTGCCGGAACACCGAGTCCTTGGCCATGAAGCGCACCAGGCGCTTCTGCGGCAGCGCGGCCAGGCCCGTGAAGATGAAGTCCAGATAGCTGATGTGGTTGCTGACGAGCACCGCTCCGCCGGTACGCGGGATGTGCTCCGAACCCTGCGTGTCGATCTTGAGGTCCAGCGCCTTGAACAGGGTCAGTGCGGCGCCGATGACCGGCCGATACACGAGTTCTGCCATCTGGGACGAACCCCTTCTTCTGGGCCTGGGGAGGGTTCTCCCGGCGGAAGTTACGCAGCCGTAGGTTTTCGGCTTTGGGCAGATCGTGCCCCATGTGCGCCCCGGTGACCAGTCCTGACGGCTCCGTACGGAGAGATAATCGTCACGCCGGGTGGCCGTGACGGGAATCGATCGGTGACGTGCGGCGCTGCACGGGGGGGACAGGTGGGCGACAAGGCGCGACGAGGAGACGGAGACATGGCGGAACAGTCCGAGCGGCCGGGCGGGGACGGCCTCGGGGCGCGGCCGAGCGGGGACGGACCCGGGGACGGACCCGGGGACGGCCTCGACGCCGGACTCGGGACCGAGGCCGGCGTCGAGCTGGGGGAGCGGGCCACCCTCGTCCAGTTCTCCACGGCGTTCTGCCAGCCCTGCCGCGCCACGCGCCGCACGCTGGCCGAAGTCGCCGGAATGGTCGAGGGTGTGGGCCACGTCGAGATCGACGCCGAGGAGCGCCTCGACCTCGTACGGAAGTACGACGTCGTCCGCACCCCCACCGTGCTCGTCCTCGACCGCGCCGGACGCGTCGTCGTCCGCGCCTCCGGGCAGCCCCGCCGCGCGGACGTCATCGCCGCCCTGGGCCGGGCGGTCTGACGCGGTGACACTTCTCCCACATGCCGGTACGCGCTTGACTGCATCGGCCATCGATCGTCAGGCTGACCTGGTGCCTTACGAACTCCTTCTCCACGGGCGGGTCCACGTCGACCTGGCCCGTCACGCGAGCGCGCGCTGTCCGGGTGTCTGAGAACCCCAGGAACCCCCGCACGTCGCCCCCGCAGAAGGACAACTCCATGACGGTCTCGCCCGAACTCCGTACGATCGGCGCCCCTCGTCAGGCCCCTCAGGCTGCTCCTGCCCCGCAGGCCTCTCCCGACAATTCCGCGACCGCGACCGCGACCGCCCGTGAGGCGTCTCCCGACCTCCTCCGCTCCGCCTTCCGGCGGCACGCGGCCGGGGTCGCGGTCATCACCGCCCACGGAGAGCGCCCCGTCGGTTTCACCGCGACCTCGCTCAACTCCGTCTCCGCGGACCCGCCCCTGATCTCGTTCGGCGTCGGCACCTCCTCCTCCAGTTGGCCGGTCCTCTCCGAGGCCGAGCACATAGGCGTCCACGTCCTCGGCGACCACCAACGGGAGCTCGCGGAAACGTTCGCCCGCAGCGGCGCCGACCGGTTCGGCGCCCCGACCCGGTGGAGCGTGGGCCCGGAGGGCGTACCGATCCTGGACGGCGTCCTCGCCTGGCTGGTGTGCCGGGTGGTGGCCCGCGTCCCCGCCGGGGACCATCGGATCGTGATCGCCGAGGTGGTCGCGGCAGACCCCACCGGAGTGGGCCGGCCGCTCCTCTATCACCAGGGCCGCTTCAACGCTCTGCGTGACTGAGGGTTCCCTAACCTCGAAGTTGGCAAGGTCACACACCTGAGCGCTTGCTCACCGGTAACGGAACGGGTGTACTGACGAGTAATATCCCGGTCGGAGCGGTCGGCCGCCCCGACCGGAAACCCGCCCTTCAGGCGCCTATGCTGCGAGCAACAAGGCAGCCAAGTTATGACGATGCAGTAGGAGAGCCGGCGTGAGCTTGAGGATCGTTGTCTGTGTGAAGTACGTGCCCGACGCCACCGGCGACCGGCACTTCGCCGATGACCTGACCGTCGACCGCGACGACGTCGACGGCCTGCTGTCGGAGCTCGACGAGTACGCGGTCGAGCAGGCGCTGCAGATCGCGGAAGAGGCCGACGACGCCGAGGTCACCGTGATCACGGTCGGCCCCGAGGACGCCAAGGACGCGCTGCGCAAGGCGCTCTCCATGGGTGCCGACAAGGCCGTCCACGTCGAGGACGACGACCTCCACGGCTCCGACGTCATGGGCACCTCGCTCGTGCTGGCCAAGGCGATCGAGAAGACCGGCTACGACCTCGTCATCGCCGGTATGGCCTCCACCGACGGCACCATGGGTGTCCTCCCGGCGATCCTGGCCGAGCGCCTGGGCGTCCCGCAGGTCACGCTGCTCTCCGAGGTCTCCGTCGAGGACGGCGTCGTGAAGGGCCGCCGTGACGGCGACACCGCCTCCGAGCAGCTGGAGGCGTCCCTCCCCGCCGTCGTGTCGGTGACGGACCAGTCGGGCGAGGCCCGCTACCCGTCCTTCAAGGGCATCATGGCCGCCAAGAAGAAGCCGGTGGAGTCCCTGGACCTCGAGGACCTGGACATCGAGGCCGACGAGGTCGGTCTTGAGGGTTCCTGGACCGCGGTCGACTCCGCCGCCGAGCGTCCGGCCCGCACCGCCGGCACGATCGTCAAGGACGAGGGCGAGGGCGGCAAGCAGCTGGCCGAGTACCTCGCGAGCCAGAAGTTCATCTAGAGGGCTCGCGTGAGCCGCTGACGTCCGCCCCCTTTTCGTTCGCAGGAGATTGAATCCCCATGGCTGAGATTCTCGTCTACGTCGACCACGTCGACGGAGCCGTCCGCAAGCCCACCCTGGAGCTGCTGACGCTGGCCCGCCGCCTCGGCGAGCCCGTCGCCGTCGCGCTGGGCAACGGTGCCGCCGACACGGCCGCCGCCCTCGCCGAGCACGGCGCCGTGAAGGTCCTCACCGCCGACGCCCCCGAGTTCGCCGAGTACCTCGTCGTCCCCAAGGTCGAGGCGCTGCAGGCCGCGTACGAGGCCGTCTCCCCGGCCGCCGTGCTCCTCCCGTCCTCCGCCGAGGCCAAGGAGATCGCGGCCCGCCTCGCCGTCCGCATCGGCTCCGGCATCATCACCGACGCCGTGGACCTGGAGGCCGGTGCCGAGGGCCCGGTCGCGACGCAGTCCGCGTTCGCCGCCTCCTTCACCACCAAGTCCCGTGTCTCCAAGGGCACCCCGGTCATCACGGTCAAGCCGAACTCGGCCCCCGTCGAGGCCGCCCCGGCCGCCGGCGCCGTCGAGGCGCTCGCCGTCTCCTTCTCGGAGAAGGCCCACGGCACGAAGGTCGTCTCCCGCACCCCGCGCGAGTCGACCGGCCGCCCGGAGCTGACCGAGGCCGCGATCGTCGTGTCCGGCGGCCGTGGCGTCAACGGCGCGGAGAACTTCGCCATCATCGAGGCGCTCGCCGACTCGCTCGGCGCGGCCGTCGGCGCCTCGCGTGCCGCCGTCGACGCCGGCTGGTACCCGCACTCCAACCAGGTCGGCCAGACCGGTAAGTCGGTCTCGCCGCAGCTGTACATCGCGTCCGGCATCTCCGGTGCGATCCAGCACCGCGCGGGTATGCAGACCTCGAAGACCATCGTGGCCATCAACAAGGACGCCGAGGCCCCGATCTTCGACCTCGTCGACTACGGCGTGGTCGGCGACCTCTTCGACGTCGTCCCGCAGCTGACCGAGGAGATCCAGACCCGTAAGGGCTGACCTGCGGTTCTTTTCGGTCCGGGGGCCGCGTGGTGTTGATCACCGCGCGGCCCCCGGCCGTTTCGGACACCCATTGACGCGGGTCCTGACCGGCTACTAACTTCGCTATACGGATTGTTGATTCCGTGAAGCGGAAAACAGGAGGATGTGGGATGGGTCAGCAGGAGAAGGTGTCGACGAGCCTCGCCGGCGCGGTCAGCGAGGGCATCAGCGCCTCCCTCGCCACGGTGGACGCCGAGCTCGACCGCCGCTACCCGGGTGACCCGGGCACCCGCCAGCCCGTCCACACCGTCTACGTCCCCGGCAACGTCTTCGACGCCGGAACCATCCGCTCCTGGGGCGACCAGGCCCTCGCCGCCCTCGACGAGCACGCCCCGGACGCCGCCTCCTTCGCCGCCGTCCTCGGCCTCTCCGACGACCTCGCCGAGGACGTCTACGGCCGCGTACGGGCCAAGCTGGAGCGCGAGCCGATCGAGGACCTCCGGGTCGACTTCGAGGACGGCTACGCGGGCCAGGACGAGGACCAGGACGCCGCCCGCGCCGCCCGGCTGATCTCGGCGGCGTACGAGAACCGCACCGCCGCCCCGTACATGGGCATCCGGATGAAGTGCATGGAGGCCGCCGTACGCGACCGCGGCATCCGCACCACCGACGTCTTCCTCACCGGCCTGCTGGAGAACGGCGGCCTGCCCGACGGGCTCGTCCTCACCCTCCCCAAGGTCACCTACCCCGAGCAGGTCTCCGCCTTCGTACGCCTCCTGGAGGCCTTCGAGAAGGCCCACGGCCTGGACGCCGGCCGCCTCGGCTTCGAGATCCAGATCGAGACCAGCCAGTCCATCCTCGCCACCGACGGCACCGCCGCCGTCGCCCGCATGATCGGCGCCGCCGAGGGCCGCGCGACCGGACTGCACTACGGCACCTTCGACTACAGCGCCTGCCTGGGCGTCTCCGCCGCCTACCAGGCCAGCGACCACCCGGCCGCCGACCACGCCAAGGCGATCATGCAGGTCGCGGCGGCGGGCACGGGCGTACGGGTCTCCGACGGCTCCACGAACGTCCTGCCCGTCGGCTCCACCGAGCACGTCCACGAGGCCTGGCGGCTGCACTACGGCCTCACCCGCCGCGCCCTCGCCCGCGCCTACTACCAGGGCTGGGACATGCACCCGGGCCACATCCCGACCCGCTACGCCGCCGTCTTCGCCTTCTACCGCGAGGGCTTCGAGACCGCCGCCAAGCGCCTGTCGGCCTACGCCAACCACGCGGGCGGCGACGTCATGGACGAGCCGGCCACCGCCAAGGCCCTCAGCTCGTACCTGCTGCGCGGCATCGACTGCGGCGCCCTCGACACCGCCGAGGTCGACGCCCTCACCGGCCTCACTCGCGCCGACCTGGACCGCTTCGCGTCCCCGCGCCGTGGCGACCTGACGGCCACGGCCCAGTAACGGGCCGGAGCCACCCGCACGGAGGTCACCACCGGGCCCCGTACTCTGTACGCGTTCGAGCAGCCGACAGAGAACGGGGCATCGGTGTCTTCGGGGGAGAACGAGCGGCTGGCCGGCCGCTACCGCGTCGTGCGCCAACTGGGGCGCGGTGGCATGGGCGTGGTCTGGTGCGCCGTCGACGAGGTCCTCGGCCGTGAAGTGGCCGTCAAGGAACTGCGCACGTACAACGACTCGTCCGGGCCGGAACTGGCGGACCTGCGCCTGCGGATGCAGCGCGAGGCACGCGCGGCGGCCCGCGTACGGCATCCCGGGGTCATCGCCGTCCACGACGTGACCGAGCATCAGGGCCGTCCCGTCATCGTCATGGAGCTGGTCGACGGTCCCTCGCTCGACGGCGTCCTGAGCGAGCGCGGCGTCCTCGACCCGCGCGAGGCGGCGGGGATCGGCGCCGCCGTCCTGGAGGCGCTGGCCGCCGCGCACGACGTCGGCGTGCTGCACCGCGACGTGAAGCCCGGCAACGTGCTTCTCGACCGGAGCGGGCGCGTCGTCCTGACCGACTTCGGGATCGCCGCGATGGACGACCCCGGCGACGGTTCCACGACCCGTCTGACCCGCAGCGGCGAGATCGTCGGCTCGCTGGACTACCTGGCGCCCGAGCGCGCCCAGGGGCAGCAGCCGGGACCCGCCTCCGACGTGTGGGCGCTCGGCGCGACGCTGTACGCGGCCGTGGAGGGCGCCTCTCCGTTCCGCCGCACGTCGACCTGGTCGACGCTGAACGCCATCGTCGTGGAGCCGCTTCCGGAGCCGCGCAGGGCCGGCGCCCTGGCTCCCGTACTGCGGCAGCTGATGGACAAGGACCCGGCGCGCCGCCCGGACGCCAGGACGGCGGCCCGGCTCCTCACGGCCGTGGCTCAGGGCGAGGGCGCGGACGGGACCGCCGCGTCCGGGCCTGTCCCGGTGGCCGGACCGGTACCGACCTCCGGGGGCGTCCCGGTGGCCGGACCCGTGCCGACCTCCGGGGGAGTCCCGGTGGCCGGACCCGTACCGACCGAGCCCAACGTGGTGCCGCACCGCCCGGAGGGCTTCGGCCCCGCGCTGCCGCACCCCGCCGACGGCTTCGGTCCCGTGGTGCCGCCGGCTCCGGCCTCCCCCTCGCGGGCGGTCGGGCGGAAGCGGTCCATGGTGCCGGTCGCCGCCGCGGTCGCCGCCGTCGTGCTGGTGGGCGGAGGCGTGACGTACTCCCTGGTCGGCCGGGGAGGCGACGGCACGGAACGGCAGCGACTTGCCGGGGACCAGGCCTCGCCGAGCAGCCCGGGGGCCAGCCCCGGCCGGGTCATCGAACCGGGCGGCGTGGGCTCGGGGACCCCGTCCGCCGGCCCGTCGAAGGCGGCTGGGAAGAAGTCCGCCACGCCGTCTCCGTCGGGAGCGTCGAAAGCTCCGCTGCCCGGCGGCGGCGGTGCGGACGGCGGGGCCACGACCGGCGGAAACGCCTCGGGCGGCGGTACGACGACCGGTGGCGGCGGAACGAACGGCGGCACGAGCGGAACCGGCGGCGCGAGCCGTGGCACGAGCGCGGGTTCGACCACGACCGGCGGCGGCGGATCGGCCCCGCAGCCCGCGCCCGTCTGCCATTCGCGCGGCGGCGGGAAGTACGACTGCGAGGTGTGGCGTACGGAGAAGACGTACCGACACGACGGCGCCTCGGCGGGCGTCCTCAACGCCGGCACCAACTACTTCTACTGCCAGGCCGACCTGGGCCGCCGCGAGACGTCCGGCAGCTGGACGAACGTCTGGTGGGCGAAGACCGACGACGACAGCGGCAACAGGGACGTGTACTTCAGCGTCGTGTACATCAAGGGCGGCGACAACGACGCGCCGCTGCCCGGCCTGCCGACCTGCTGAGAGGGGGCCGCGTCCGTCCCGCTGTGCCGTCGGCCGGTCCGGCTACGCCGAAGGCGGCGGGATCTCGCCCGACCCTCGGGGGATCAGCCGGGTCTCCAGGACCACCCGGGCCGGCGCATCGTCGAAGCCGTCCAGGCGGCGGAAGAGCCGCTCGGCCGCCGTGCGGCCCAGGGCCGCAGCGTCCTGGGCGATGACGGTGATGCCGAGCAGGTCGGCCAGTTCGATGTCGTCGAAGCCGACGAGGGCCACCGGGTGCGCGCGGCCGGCGAGCGCGCGGACCGCCGTGACGGTGACCCGGTTGTTGCCCGCGAGGAGCGCCGTGACCGGCTCAGGGCCGGACAGCATGCCGCTCAGCGCCTCCCGTACGCGGTCGGGGGCCGTCGGGCCGAGCGACTCCCACGCCGGGTCCACCACGAGCCCCGCCTCCTCCATCGCCGCCCGGTAGCCGCGCAGGCGCTCCGTCGCCGTGTGGATCCGGGGCTGGTCACCGACGAACCCGATCCGGCGGTGGCCGTGCGCGATCAGATGGGCCACGCCGGCGCGTGCGCCGCCGAAGCTGTCCGACAGGACGACGTCCGCGTCGATCCGGCCCGCCGGGCGGTCCACGAAGACCGTGGCGACACCGGCCTTGATCTCCGGTTCGAGGTAACGGTGGTCGGAACCGGCCGGGATGACGATCAGTCCGTCGACCCGCCGGGCGCACAGCGCGAGCGCCAACTCCTGCTCGCGCTCGGGGTCCTCCGCGCTGGACCCGTTGATGAGCAGCGCCCCGTGTGCCCGGGCGACCTCCTCCACGGCGCGGCTCAGCGGGCCGTAGAACGGGTCGGCGAGGTCCTCCAGGACCAGGCCCACCGACGCGGTACGCCCCTTGCGCAGCACCCGCGCGCTGTCGTTGCGCCGGAAGCCGAGCGTGTCGATGGCCTCCTGGACGCGGCGTTCGGTGTCGGGGGTGACGCCCGGCTCGCCGTTGACGACGCGGGAGACCGTCTTGAGCCCGACCCCGGCCAGGGCGGCGACGTCCTTCATCGTCGGCCGGTTGCCGTAACGGTGCTCGGGGCGGCGGGCGGTGTCGGCCACAGTGCGCGAATCTCCTCGGTCTCGTCTCTGTCTCGTCCGAGCATAGGCCCTGGACAACGTTGTCAGGGCAGGAGAGACTGTACGTCACAGTGATCTACCCCTGCCGCCCTCTCTGGAGACACCGCGCACATGCAGACTGACCTCGTTGCCGCCCTGGATTTCGGCGGCACCAAGATCGCCGGTGCGCTGGTGGACGGCGCCGGCGGCATTCTCGTACGGGCCCAGCGGCCCACTCCCGCGCGGGAGGACGGCGAGACGGTGATGCGGGCGGTCGAGGCGGTCCTCGCGGACCTGGCGGCCTCGCCCCTGTGGGAGTCGGCGCGCGCCGTCGGTGTCGGCAGCGCGGGCCCGGTGGACGCCTCGGCCGGTACGGTCAGCCCGGTCAACGTCCCCGGCTGGCGCGGCTTCCCGCTGGTCGAGCGGGTCCGGAAGGCGACCGGCGGACGGCCCGTCACGCTCGTCGGCGACGGCGTGGCCATGACGGCCGCCGAGCACTGGCAGGGCGCCGCCAGGGGTCATGACAACGCCCTGTGCCTCGTCGTGTCGACGGGCGTCGGCGGCGGTCTCGTCCTCGACGGGCGGCTCCACCCGGGCCCCACCGGCAACGCCGGTCACATCGGTCACATCAGCGTGGACCTGGACGGCGACCTGTGCGCCTGCGGCGGGCGCGGCTGCGTAGAGCGCATCGCCAGCGGCCCGCAGATCGCCCGCCGCGCCCTCGACGGCGGCTGGCGGCCGGGCCCCGACGGCGACACCTCGGCGGCGGCGGTAGCGGCGGCGGCCCGGGCGGGCGATCCGGTCGCCGTGGCCTCCTACGAGCGTGCGGCGCGGGCCCTCGCCGCCGGGATCGCCGCCACCGCGACGCTGGTCGAGGTCGACATAGCCGTCGTGGGCGGGGGCGTGGCGGGCGCGGGGGACGTGCTCTTCGAGCCGCTGCGGCGCAGCCTGCGGGAGTACGCGACGCTGTCGTTCGTCCGGGGCCTCACCGTCGTCCCGGCGCTCACCGGCACGGACGCGGGCCTCCTCGGCGCGGCCGCGGCGGCGCGCGAGGGTGCGTGATGCGGAACGGTTCCGGCTCCGGCTTCGGCACGGCGGTGGCGCGCGAGGGTGCGTGACGCGGAACGGTTCCGGCTCCGGCACGGCGGTGGCGCGCGAGGGCGCGTGACGCGGAACGGTTCCGGCTCCGGCTTCGGCACGGCGGCGGCGCGCGAGGGTGCGTGACGTCGGAGCGCGGGTGCTCGTGACGCAGGCGCGGCTCGACGCGCGGTCGGATCGCCGCCGTCACGTCCGCGCGGGAACGCGATCGTGCCGCCCGTCCACGACCAGGAACGCGTCGGACTCCAGGTCCATCACGACCTCCGCCGGGAGCCCCTCGTCCCGGCGGGCGTTCGTGCGGTCTGGGCGGGCGGCAACGCCCGGGGCGTCAACGTGGTTTCCATGGCAGGGTGTTGCGGGCAAGCCACTGGGGGCTACCGAATGAGGGGGAATCGTGATCGTCTGGATCAACGGTACGTTCGGCGCGGGGAAGTCCAGCACCGCGCGTGAGCTGGTCGATCTGATCCCGAACAGCACGCTGTACGACCCCGAGGTCATCGGCGGCGTCCTGGACCTGCTGCTCCCGAAGAAGCGGCTCGACGAGGTGGACGACTTCCAGGACCTGCCGATGTGGCGCCGCATGGTGGTCGACACCGCCGCCGCGCTCGTCGCCGAGGTCGGCGGAGTCCTCGTCGTCCCCATGACGCTGATGCGCCAGGAGTACCGCGACGAGATTTTCGGCGGCCTCGCGGCGCGCCGGATCGAGGTGCGGCACGTGGTGCTCGCCCCCGAGGAAACGATCCTGCGGGCCCGGATCGACGGCCGGGCCGCGGGCGAGGACGACACGGAGCGCGCCGAACAGGCCCGTCAGTGGTGCCAGGACCGCGTCGAGCCCTTCCGTACCGCGCTCGGCTGGATCGCCGCCGACGCGTACGCCATCGACAACTCGGCGCTCACGCCGGCCGAGACGGCCACCGCCGTCCTGGAGGCCATGCAGGACGGCCTCGCCGCTCCCTGCGGCATCGTCCAGACGCCCGAACCCACCGGTGAGACGCTGGCCGCCGGGGTCCTGCTCTTCGACGAGCAGGATCGTTTCCTGCTCGTCGATCCCACCTACAAGCCGGGCTGGGAGTTCCCCGGCGGAGTGGTCGAACCCGGTGAGCCGCCGGCCCGCGCGGGCATGCGCGAGGTGGCCGAGGAGATAGGGATCGAACTCGACGCCGTACCCCGGCTGTTGCTGGTCGACTGGGAACGCCCGCAGCCCCCCGGCTACGGAGGCCTGCGCCTCCTCTTCGACGGCGGCCGGCTCTCCGCGGCGGAGGCGGACCGGGTCCTGCTGCCCGGCTCCGAACTGCGTGGCTGGCGCTTCGTCACGGAGGACGAGGCAGCCGAAATGCTCCCCCCGGTCCGCTACTGCCGCCTCCGCTGGGCCCTGCGGGCCCGCGAACGAGGCACCGTCCTCAACCTGGAGGCCGGCGTACCCGTCGGCTAGCGGGCCGCGTCCGCCAGCTGACGGGCCGTGTCGCTCGTCACCGGGTCCCCGTGGCCGCAGCACAGGACCGAGGGCTTCAGGTCGGCCAGGCGCCGCATCGACTCCATGGCGCGCTCGCGGTCCACATGGAACACCCCGAACGTCACCCCCTGCACCGCGGCCACCGTGTCGCCGGTGAACAGGACGCCGTGCTCCGGCAGATGGACCGCCATCGAACCGGGCGTGTGCCCCGGGGTGTGCACCGCCACCGCCCCGTCGCCGAAGCCCAGCTCCTCGCCGTCCTCCACCTCCCGGTCGACCCGGGTGGGCGGCGCTTCGGGGACGGTCATACCGTGCTCGTAGAGCGGGATCTCCCAGTCGAGCAGGTCGGGTTCGGGGACCGGGGCCTCGCCCCGGATCACCGGCGCGTCGAGGCGGTGGGCCAGGATCCGCGCGTCGAACCGGTCCGCCAACTCCTGTGCGGAGCCCACGTGGTCGCGGTGGCAGTGGGTGAGCACGATCCGGCGGATACGGGCCGGGTCAAGGCCCACTCCCCGTAGCGCCGTCTCGATCTCGTCCGCCGAGCCCACCCAGCCGGCGTCGATAAGGGTCAACTCCTCGTCGTCCTGCCACAGATAGGCCTGGCCGATGGAGAAGTGCAGCATGTGCAGTCGCGCTGTGATCCGAGTGAGTTCCATACGGCGAACCTACGCATCCGCGCAGGTCCGCCGTACGTTTCTACGCTCTCGGCGAGCTTCGCCGAACGCGTAACTCTCCGTCAGCCCTGCTTCGAACGGGCGTAGTTCAGCAGGAAGTGCGCCTCCGCCACCGCGAGCCGCTCCAACTCCTCCGGCGACACCGACTCGTTCACCGCGTGGATCTGCGCCTCCGGCTCGCTCAGACCGATGAGCAGGATCTCCGCCTCGGGGTAGAGCGAGGCCAGCGTGTTGCAGAGCGGGATCGAGCCGCCCATGCCGGAGGTCTGCATCTCCTGCCCGGGGTAGGCGATCCGCATGGCCTCGGCCATCGAGACGTACGCCGGGCTGGTCACGTCGGCCCGGAAGGCCTGGCCCTGGCCGACCTGCTCGAACGACACCCGCGCGTTCCACGGCACGCGCTTCTCGATGTGCGCGTACAGCAGCTTCGTCGCCTCGGTCGCGTCCTGGCCCGGCGGTACCCGCAGGCTGATCTGCGCCCGCGCGGTCGACGGGATCGACGGCGTGGCGCCCGCCACCGGGTGGCAGTCGATGCCGATGACGGTGACGGCCGGACGGGCCCAGAGGCGGTCGGCCACCGTGCCGTTGCCCGGGAGGCCGACGCCCGCCAGCACCTTCGCGTCGGTGCGGAAGTCGTCCTCCGGGTACTGCAGGCCCTCCCACACCGCGTCCGCCGGCAGACCGTCGATGACCGTCGACCCGTCCTCGGCGCGCAGCGTGTCCAGGACCCGGATCAGCGCGGCCAGCGCGTCGGGCGCGGCGCCGCCGAACATGCCGGAGTGCAGGTTGCCTTCGAGCGTGTCGATCTGCACCCGGATCATCGTCATGCCGCGCAGGGTCGCGGTGACGGTCGGCAGCCCGAGCCGGAAGTTGCCGGTGTCGCCGATCACGATGGCGTCGGATGCCAGCAGTTCGGGGTGCGCCTCCGCGTACCGCTCAAGACCGCCGGTGCCCTGCTCCTCCGAACCCTCCACGATCATCTTGACCGTGACGGGCACTCCGCCGTTCGCCTGCAGGGCGCGCAGCGCGAGCAGGTGCATGATGAACCCGCCCTTGCAGTCGGCGGCGCCACGCCCGTACCAGCGTCCGTCGCGCTCGGTCAGCTCGAACGGCGGCGTGACCCACGCCGACTCGTCCAGCTTCGGCTGCACGTCGTAGTGCGCGTAGAGGAGGACGGTCGGGGCACCGGCCGGGCCGGGCAGCACGCCGTAGACCGACTGCGAACCGTCGGGGGTGTCGAGCAGCGCCACGTCCTGGAAGGACTCGGCGCGCAGCGCGTCCGCCACCCAGTTCGCCGCGCCCTCGCACTCGCTCCGGGGGGCCACCGCCTCGTCCGCCACCGATTCGAAGGCCACGAGCTCCGTGAGCTCCGTCTTGGCACGGGGCAACAGGCCGGCGACGGTCTCGGCGATCGGATTCGCGGTCATGGGCACGCTCCTGGTGGGTGCGACGTTGTCAGGATGTCGCCGTATGCCGGTTGTACCGCTGTACGGCGAACGTATTGCCGATCCTACGGCGCGGGCTCCTGAGGGCCGCCCCGTAGGATGCCCGGAGAGCTTGGATCATCGTCGGATCAGGAGCAGAAGCACATCGTGAGCAGCGAGAACGCAGACGCCGAAGAGGTACGCGCGGAAGAGCCGCAGGCCGCCGCGACGGTCTGGGACGTGGTCGTCGTCGGGGCCGGTCCCGCGGGCGCCTCGGCGGCCTACGCGGCCGCGGTCGCCGGTCGCCGGGTGCTGCTCCTGGAGAAGGCCGAGCTGCCCCGGTACAAGACGTGCGGCGGCGGCATCATCGGCCCCTCGCGGGACGCGCTCCCGCCGGGCTTCGAACTGCCCCTGCAGGACCGGGTGCACGCCGTCACCTTCTCCCTGAACGGGCGCTTCGCGCGGACACGCCGCTCGCGCCGGATGCTGTTCGGGCTCATCAACCGGCCCGAGTTCGACGCCGGGCTCGTCGAGCAGGCACAGAAGGCGGGCGCGGAGCTCCGTACGGGCGTCACCGTCTCCCGGGTGGAGCAGCACGGCCCGGCCGTGCCCGACCGGCGCACGGTCGCCGTCGTCCTCGCGGACGGCGAGACGGTGCTTGCGCGTGCGGTCGTCGGCGCCGACGGCAGCGCGGGCCGGATAGGGGCCCATGTCGGGGTGAAGCTCGACCAGGTGGACCTCGGCCTGGAGGCGGAGATCCCGGTTCCGGCGTCGGTGGCCGAGGACTGGAAGGGAAGGGTCCTCATCGACTGGGGCCCGATGCCGGGCAGCTACGGCTGGGTCTTCCCCAAGGGCGACACGCTCACCGTCGGCGTCATCTCGGCGCGAGGCGAGGGCGCGGCGACCAAGCGCTATCTGGAGGACTTCATCGCCCGCCTCGGGCTCGCGGGCTTCGAGCCGGCCGTCTCTTCGGGGCATCTGACCCGCTGTCGGAGCGACGACTCGCCGCTGTCGCGCGGCCGGGTGCTGGTCTGCGGTGACGCGGCGGGCCTCCTGGAGCCGTGGACGCGGGAGGGCATCTCCTTCGCGCTGCGCTCGGGCCGCCTCGCGGGGGAGTGGGCGGTACGGATCGCCGAGGCGAACGACGCGGTGGACGCGCGCCGCCAGGCCCTGAACTACGCCTTCGCCATCAAGGCGGGGCTCGGTGTGGAGATGGCGGTCGGGCGGCGGATGCTCGCCCTGTTCGAGCGCCGGCCGGGGCTGCTGCACGCGACGATCACCGGTCTGCGTCCGGCCTGGACGGCGTTCACGGACATCACCCGGGGCTCGACGACGCTGGCCGGGCTCGTCCGCTCGAACGGGATCGCGCGGCGGGCGCTGGACGTCCTGGACCGCCGGATGGAACCGACGGGCGGGACGACGCTCAGGGGTGTGGCCGCGCAGGCGGAGGAGGTTGCGGAGTCGGCGGAGGTGTCGGCGTCGGCGTCGGCGTCGGGGGAGTCGACAGGGGAGTCGGCAGGGGCGGACGAGTCGGCTGCGACCGCCGCGACCGCTCCGGACACGGCCGGGCCTGCGGATGCGTCGGGCACTTCGGGCTCGTCGGGCACGTCGGGTTCGTAGAACGGTCGGTTGGTCGGGTCCGGGGTCTCGGGGCCGGGTCCGGGGTCCGGGGTCCGGGGTCCGGAGCCGGGCTCACGCGGTCGGAGTGATCCGGAAGACCGGGTGCTTGGGGGCGATCGCGCGCAGCTCCGCGTCCGTGGAGTCCGGGCCGACCCCGCCGAAGAAGACGCCGACCTCGGCCTTCCAGCGCTTGAGGTAGGCGCGGAGCAGGGCGGGCTTCTCGTCGTCGGCCAGCTCGACGGCGGTGAACGGCTGCACGTGCTTGCCCAGGTGCAGCTCACCGCCGCCGGCCACGCGCATGTTGTACGTCCACTGGACGTGGCCGCGCGGTGCCACCAGGTACTGGGCGCCGTCCAAGGTCAGCAGGTTGACGGGGGTACGGCGCCACTCGCCGGTCTTGCGGCCGCGCACCGCGAGAACGCGGGAGCCCCAGACGCTCAGGCCCCGCCGGGTGAACCATGCGACGGTCTTGTTCAGGATGTTCACGGTGAACCAGCCGGGCTTCATGACGTGGGCGCTGGGCTGACCGGACATGGGAGCCTCCGAGGCGAAGTGTGAGCACTGCTCTCTCTTGAGATCAGTGTGCACGGATCGGTACCCCAAAGCAAGAGCGCTGCTCTCGATTCAGTGCGGTGCTCTGAAAGGTGGCACACTGCTCTCCATGACCAGCGTCCAAGGAGCCCGCGCCCGCGCCCGGATCGAGATCACCGCCGCCATCAAGGACGAGGCCCGCGCCCAGCTCGCCGCCGAAGGCGCCGCCAAGCTCTCCCTGCGCGCCGTCGCCCGCGAGGTCGGCATGGTGTCGTCCGCGCTCTACCGGTACTTCCCCAGCCGCGACGACCTCCTCACCGCCCTCATCGTCGACGCGTACGACGCGGTCGGCGCCGCCGCCGAACAGGCCCTCGCCGCGTCCCGCCCCGCCACGGCCGCCAACGACCACCTGGCCCGCTGGACGGCGGTCTGCCGCGCCGTCCGCGCCTGGGCCGTCGCGCACCCGCACGAGTACGCCCTCATCTACGGTTCCCCGGTCCCCGGCTACTCCGCCCCGCAGGACACCGTCGGCCCCGCCTCCCGCGTCGCCCTGGTCCTGATCGGCATCGCCCGCGACGCCTTCACCACCGACGGCATCGCCCCGCCTCCCGTCCCCGTCGCCATGCGCCCCGAGGCGGAGCGGATGTCCGCCGACTTCGCCCCCGATCTGCCGCCCGCCCTCGCCGTCGCCATGGTCGCCGCCTGGTCGCAGCTCTTCGGCCTTGTCTCCTTCGAGGTGTTCGGCCAGTTCAACCGGGTCGTCGAGGACCGGGAGACGTTCTTCACCACGGCCGCCACCCGCCTCGGCCGCGAGATCGGCCTCCTGCCCCGCCCGTAACTCCGAGGGCCGCGTACTCCGCTGGGAGTACGCGGGATCGCCACGCCGGGCTGACGCCCTCACGACCCTGCCGCGTCTAGCGTGGCGACCATGGACGAACAGCGCGGACACGGGTACGGCGGGCCGCCCTGGGCGCGCGGTGCGCCCGGCGGGCCGCCGTGGCCGCTGCGCTGGGCCGACCGCGAGCCCGGCGACCGACTGCCCTGGCGATCCACCCTCCTGCTCGCCGTCTTCGTCATGGTGGGCTCGGGCTTCGCGGCCAGGAACCAACCGGACCGCGAGTCGCTGGACGCCCTGGGCCGCGCGCTGCTGCTCCTCGGCTCCGCGCTCCTCCTGCTGCGCCACCGGCATCCGGTACCCGTGGTCTTCGCCACCGCCGCCGTCACCCTCGTCTACTTCGGCGCCGGTTACGCGTACGGCCCGGTCTTCCTCCTCGTCGCCGTCGCCTGCTTCGCGGCCGTCGTCCAGGGCCACCGGCGCGCGGCCTGGTGGGCGCTCGGTCTGCTCTGGGCGGGCCACCTGCTGATCGCCCACTGGCTCTACCCCCACCTGCCACCGGACGGCGACTCAGTCGCGCCCTGGGGCCAGGAGATCCCCGTCTTCGGCTTCGTCGTCGCGATCCTCGCCGCCTCCGAACTGGTCCGGGTCCGCCGCGAACAGTGGGCCGCGCAGCGCGCCGAACGTGCGGCGGCCGAGCGGCGCCGCGCCGACGAGGAACGCCTGCGGATCGCCCGCGAGCTGCACGACGTACTCGCCCACTCGATCTCCGTCATCAACGTCCAGGCGGGCGTAGGCCTCGCCCTCCTCGACACCGACCCCGAGCAGGCCCGCACCGCCCTGACCACCATCAAGGCCGCGAGCAAGGAGGCGCTCGGCGAGGTCCGGCAGGTGCTCCAAACCCTGCGCGCGCCCGGCGAGGCCCCGCGCACCCCGGCGCCCGGCCTCGACCGGCTCCCCGAACTGGTCGAACAGGCGGCGGCCGCCGGACTCACCGTACGGACCTCTACGGAGGGGGAGCCCGTACCCCTTCCGCCGGGCACGGACCTCGCCGCCTTCCGGATCGTCCAGGAGGCGCTGACCAACGTGGTACGCCACTCCGGGTCCCGTACCGCCAGGGTCGTCATCGGCTACCCGCCCGGCCGGGGCCGGGTGGAGCTCCGCGTGGACGACGACGGCCCCGCCACCGGCGACGACGCCGGCGGCAGTGGCAACGGGCTCGCCGGAATGCGGGAGCGGGCCACCGCGCTCGGTGGCACGATCGAGGCGCGCACCCGCCCGGACGGCGGCTTCCGGGTGCGCGCCGTGCTTCCCCTCCGCCCGAAGGAGACCCCGTGATCCGTGTGCTGCTCGCCGACGACCAGTCGCTCGTACGGGCCGGCTTCCGCGCGCTCCTGGACGCCCAGCCCGACATCGAGGTCGCGGGCGAGGCCGCCGACGGGGAAGAGGCGGCGGCGAAGGCCCGCGAACTGGGCCCGGACGTCGTCCTCATGGACATCCGGATGCCGCTGCTCGACGGCCTCGCCGCGACGCGCAGGATCACCGAGGACCCCGCGCTCGGCGCGGTGAAGGTGGTCATGCTGACCACGTTCGAGCTCGACGAGTACGTGTTTGAAGCGATCCGTTCCGGGGCCTCGGGCTTCCTCGTGAAGGACACCGAACCGGAGGAGCTCGTACGGGCCGTGCGTGCCGTCGTCCACGGCGACGCCCTGCTCTCGCCTGGCGTGACACGACGGCTCATCGAGGAGTTCGCGGCCCGCTCGAAGCCCCCGGCCGCCGTGTCCGGTCTGGACGAACTGACCGAGCGGGAACGGGAGGTGATGGCCCTCGTCGGCATCGGCCTGTCCAACGAGGAGATCGCCCGGCGCCTGGTCGTCAGCCCGCTGACGGCCAAGACGCATGTGAGCCGCACCATGGTGAAGCTCGGCGCCCGCGACCGCGCCCAACTGGTCGTCCTGGCCTACGAGTCGGGCCTGGTTCGCCCGGGATGGCTGGGCTGACGGCGGCGAGCGCGACCGGCCGGACCTACGACCATCAGACCCCCGAGTTCTCCCGCCAGAGCCGGGCGAGGGAAGCGTCGCCCGCCACGGACACCGCGTCCTCGGGCAGCCGGTTCCAGAGCGTCAGGTAGAGCCGGTCGGCGGGGCCGCTCAGCTCGCAGTCCGCCGGGACCTGCTCGCCGACCGTGCCGTGGTCCGTGCGGGGCGGCTCCGGTGACAGTCGTACGGTCCACACGTCACCGGTGTCCGTGGCACGGACCCGCAGGATCCGGGGCTCCGGCGTCCGCACCCGGCTGCGCTCACGGGCGTGGAAGGAGCGCAGCAGCTCGTCGATCCCGTCGGTGGCGAGCACCGGGTCCACGGGGCCGGGATCGTGCGAGGGGAGCGCGGACTCGACGTCCGCACGATGGACCGTCGTCTCGTGCGCCTGCCGGCGCGCCCAGAAGGCCAGGGGGGAGGCGCCGGGCATGAACGTCCAGCACTCCAGAGACGCGGGCGCCGCACGGAGGGCGCTCACCAGGCGGGTGTGGCCCTCGCGGAAGTAGGCGAGCAGTTCCTCGCCGTCGAGATCGGGCTCGGGGTCGGCGGGGTGGAAGGAGGCGTACCCCTCGGCGACGAACCCCGTCGCCCAGCGGTGCACCATCGTCGTGTGGCGCAGCAGGTCCCGTACCCGCCAGCCGGGACAGGTCGGCACTTCGGCGTCCGCCCCGACCACGACGGCGACGTCCGCCAACGCCTTGCCCGCCACGTCCAGGGCATCGATGTGATTGTCCAATGTCATGATCGCCATACGGCGGATTCTGCCAGGGGCGGCCTCCGGCCGGGGACGGATTCAGGCCGAGGGCGGAGTCAGGCCGAGCGCGGGTTCAGACCGAGCGCGGGTTCAGACCGAGCGCGGGTTCAGGCCCGCAAGGCCTCGGTCAGGAGCCGGAACTGCGCGACGTCACCCGGGTTGATCAGGATGTCCACATCGGCGGGGAGGATGTCGGGCAGCGTGCTTCCCAGGACAGGCACCCAGTTCGCCTCCCGTAGCCGCCGCTTGTGTATCGCGGCGGTGGCGACCGCCACGCACGGCACGCCGTCCGGCGACGGCCCCACCAAGAGGCGATCCGGCCCGTCGCACGCGATCTCCACAACGGCGTTCCGAAGCGTCGACAGGAGACGTTCGGCGACGCCGTCCTCCTGACCGGACCCGACCAGGCGCAGCAGCTCGTGCACGGGGTCGGTCGGCGACGACCTGTCGTCAGGTACGTGGTGGGGGTTGGGTTGAAACGGTCCTGGCCGCCCCTCGTCGTCGAGCTGCCAGCCGCCGACCATCGCATCGACGGGCAGGGTGTCCGACGGCACGCCGGGGTTCCAGCCCGGCTTGGGCAGGACGAGCCAGCCGTCCTGCCGGATCGCCCTCGCCATCGGCTCCTCCCAGTCCCCAGGGGTGCCCGTGGCGGGGATCGAGTCCCTGGGACCGAGGGAGCCGTCGGAGTCTTCCGCGATCTCGTACAGGGCCGCACGGTGTCCGCCCCGTGCCGCCAGCGTCAGCCAATGCTCGGCCTCGGCTTCCGCCTCGGCGCTCCGGCCCCGGTCGAGGAGGCTCATCCCGAGTTCGTACGCGGCCCGCACCTCACCCGATTCCTCGAGGCGACCGATCATGATGGTGCGGCCGGTTCCGGTCTCCCTCGTGGATGCGCCTTGGGCCAGGGTCTGTTCCAGCACCTCGGCCGCCTTTCGCCACCACCGTTCGGCCTCGTCGGTGCGACCGTCCTCGTGGCACAGCGCGCCGAGGCGGTAGGCGCCGAGGGGGAAGCCGGCTTCCGCCGACTCGCGCCACCATCGTTCGGCCCCCGCCCGGTCGCCGCGGTCGTGGCAGAGTCTGCCGAGTGAGAAGGCGGCGTGTGGACGACCGTTGGCGGCGGCTTGCTCCCACACCTCGACAGCCTCGTCGGTTCTGCCCTGTTCGTGGAGGAGTTCGGCCAACATATCGGCGGCCGACGCGGCCGCACTCCGGTCCGACAGCGCCAGACTGTCACCGATGACGGCCACCGCACCGTCGCCCGCCGGGGTGTCCTTGACCATGCGGAGCACCGCTTCGGCCTCGGCGTCACCGCGACGCCACAGCAGCGCGCCCAGCCCCGCGGCGGCGGTCCAGTCGCCGGCGTCCATGCCCCGGCGGAACCAGAGCTCCGCCCGGTCGAGCTCGCCGCGCCGGTGGTGCAGCACCGCCAGGTCGTTGAACGCCGGGAAGAATCGCCGTTCCGCCGCCTGCGTGTACCAGCGCAGCGCCGCGTCCAGGTCGCCGCCGGCGTCGGCCAAGTAGCCCAGCCAGTACGCGGCTTCGGCGCTTCCCTCCTCGGCGGCGGCCGCGTAGGCGGCCCGTGCCCGGTCCATCCGGCCCCGGGCGGCGTGCCGGTTGCCGCGCGTCCGCAGTCTCGTGGCCTTCTTGGATTCCGGCTCGGTGTCCAGCGGGGGGAGGCGCAGCGTCCCCGAACCGTCGGAACTGGTGTGTGCGAGGGGAATCGGGAGGCTTCCGGGAAGCACACCCGAAGCGATGTCCCCTCTGGACGCGCCCGGGTGCCAATGGTCCGGATACCACTCATGGACCGGTAGCCGTCGCCCTGGGGCGGGGCCCGCCATCTCCCGCATGCACGTCTCCGCCGTGAGGGTCATCTCCCAGCTGTGTTCTTGCGTCCGACCTGCGCAGGAGACCTCGGCGAGCAACGTCCAGCGCACCAGGTCGCGCGCTTCGGTGACCGGCGCGAACACGATCGTCCCGGTTCCGTTCGCCGGGACGCGCAGCGGCAGCGACGGGACGTCGTCAGCTAGCCGGCGTAAGGTCCCGGCGTCCAGATCGATCTCCCGGTCCGGTGCCTTCATCGGCTCATAGGCGGCCAGCGACCGTTGGACCGCGTCCACGAAGTCCGCGCTGAACGGTGGCATGTACTGGCTCTGGATCACACTGATGCCGTCGGCGTCGAGTGCGGAGTGGCTCGTCGGCCCCAGGGTGAAGCGCTCCACGACGACGGCTTCACCCGCGTCGGCGGATATCTCGAACAGCAGGTTGTGCCCGGTGAGCGGGACCTGCACCGCCGTCGGTCCGGTGGCGGAGCTGGGGGCGAGGACGACGTTCACATGGCTGCGGGCGGACACTCGGACCGTGTACGGCACCCCCTCGACCGGTCCGGACCGCGGGACGGTCCTGACCGGATGCACCATCATGTAGACCTTCGTGGTCGAGCCGAACACGGGGCGCACGGGTCACGTCCTTGATCGACGGGCGTCTCGCCCGGCTGTCCGGAAGGGCTGTCCGCCGAGGTCGACCTGCACGCTGCCCGATCGGCTGCCGGACCTCCAGTCCAGCCAGAGCACCCATCGGACGTCCCCGGAGTCGGTGCTGATCTTGAGGTCGAAGGCCTCGGACTCGTGTGGCGTGATCTCGTAGGGGAAGTCGCTGTCGCCGAGCGCTCGAACGCGTGGCGGGTGAGCGTCGAGGAGCACTTCGAAACGGCGCCTGGGAACCTCGGCCGCGTGCCGGGACAGGTCCCCGGATCGATCGGATCGCGAGATCACCTCCGCCCGGAGGTCCGTGAGCAGAACGGGCGCCGCCAGCGCACCGGTGACAGTCAGTTGAACGGTGTGGCCGCTGGCCGGGACGTCCTCGACGCGGTCGCCCTCGGTGAGCGCGACGTAGTCGATGTTCCTGACCCGCACGTCCGTGGTGAACGGGTCGGCGGACTCCAACTCATGTGC
Source organism: Streptomyces sp. P9(2023) (assembly GCF_032436795.1). Lineage (NCBI taxonomy): Bacteria > Bacillati > Actinomycetota > Actinomycetes > Kitasatosporales > Streptomycetaceae > Streptomyces > Streptomyces sp. P9(2023). The sequence goes on along the minus strand of NZ_JAUPWM010000002.1, from coordinate 265,216 downwards.
CGCGCGGCGCCCCTTGATCGCTTCGTCGGCGAAGTCCCACACCCGTTGCCCCAGCGCGGCGGCGGCGGCCGTCAGGACCGCCCCGGTCCAGGCCAGAGTCCTGTCGGGTACCGCGAGCAGCAACAGGGTGACGCCGCCGAGACCGGCCGTGGCGACGGCTACGCGAACGAATCCGGACCGACCGCGCATACCAAGCCCCCCGAGAAGCGCGATGACGGGTGAGGAAGTGACACGACGGTATCCGGGTCTCGCGGAAATGAGTAGTTCGGAGATGAGTGCGGACTCCGGGGGCGACGGGATGCCTGGGAGACGGTCAGCCGACGTCCTCCGTCGCCCAGGCGAAGAGGATGAAGAGCCCCGTTGCCGCCGTCAGGCCCAGGTAGGCCAGCTGGGCGGGGTTGGCGAAGGTGCGCCGGATGAACGTGTGAAGGCGATGGTGGCGCATGGCCCCTCTTCCTGCGGCGACGGGTCCCCCCCCGCGTCGATGTTGGCGCGACGGGTCGGCCCCGCCGCGTCGATGTCGCGTTCCATCGTGCGGCGGGGCGAGGCGCGCCACCTGAGTACGGCTGCTCAACCCGTCCTGGGGACGTGCGCGTTCCGGGCCGCGTAGCCGATCGCGGCGGCGCCCGCCGCGAGGACGGCGACGGTGGTCAGGGCCACGGGCAGGGAGAACCAGTCGGCGAGGAAGCCGATGGACGGCGGGCCGAGCAGCATGCCGCCGTAGCCGAGGGTGGAGGCGGTGGCCACTCCGCTCGGACCGGCCAGCGCGCCGGCCCGGGCCACGGCGACGGGGAAGATGTTGGCGAGTCCGAGACCGGTCACGGCGAAGCCCAGCAGGGCCGCCCATACGTTCGGGGCGAGGGCGCCGAGCAGCATGCCGGCGGCGGCCGTGGTGCCGCCCGCGACGAGGGTACGGGTCTGGCCGAGCCGTTCGAGCAGGGCCGTTCCCGACAGCCGGCCGACGGTCATCGTGAGCGCGAAGAGCGAGTAGCCGGCGGCGGCGACCCCGGGGTGGGCGTGGAGATCCTGTTCCAGGTGGAGGGCGCCCCAGTCGGCCAGGGCGCCTTCGCCGTACGCGGTGCAGAGCGCGATCACCCCGAAGACGACGACGGGTCCGCGCGTACGGGCCCTGCCTCGGGGCCGGTCCCCGTTCCCGTCCGCGGCCGTGGTGCCTGCCGGGGTCGCTTCCGGCGGGGCGGGGGAGGGCTGCCGGAGCAGTACGGGACCGGCGGCAGCCGTCAGGAGAAGGCCGGCGACCGTCAGGCCGAGGAGGTGCGTCGTGGGCGACACGCTTCCTGCGACGAGCCCGCCGAGCCCCGCGCCGAGCATCCCGCCGAGGCTGAACGCGGCGTGGAAGGACGGCATCACGGGTCGGCGCAGAGCGGCGACGAGGTCGACGGCGGCGCTGTTCATCGCCACGTTGATCCCGCCGTACGCCGCGCCGAAGACGAGCAGGACGAGGCCCAGGGCGAGCGGGGAGCGGGTGAGGGCGGGCAGCGCGATGGAGAGCGAGAGCAGCACGGCGGTGACGACGGTGACGGCGTGGCTGCCGTGGCGTCGGCAGAGCCGTCCGGTCAGCGTCATGGTGACCACGGCGCTGGCCGACACTCCGAGCAGCGCGAGCCCGAGGTCGCTGGCGGAGGCGCCGGTCTGCTGCTTGATGGCGGGGATCCGGACCACCCAGCCGGCGAACAGGAAGCCGTCGAGGGCGAAGAAGAGGGTCAGGGCGGTGCGGAGGCGGGACAGGGAGGGAGCGGTGTCTCCGCCAGGGCCCCCCGGAACGGCCGTCCGTACTTTGTTTAGTAGCGGCACAAACTCAGGATAGGGGCGAGGCCGTCCTGATTTCAACCTGCCCTGGTGGCCCCGGGGGCGGTCCGCTGCCCGTCGGGGCCTGGACCAGGGACGCCGCCGGGGCCGGGAGCTCGGGGCGGGGCACCGGCCGGGCGAGGGCGCCGGGATCGGTGGGTGGACCTGCGCGGCGGGGCGCGCTCCAGGGCGCGTTCGTCGAGGTGGGGGCCTGTTCCGGCCAGATTCCGTGGGCCGCGCGGAGGAAGACGTCCGCGCCCACCGGACCGATGCCTGGCATCTCCTGGAGGGCCGCGTGCAGCGCCGTCGCGTCGGCGTGCGCCGCCTCCCGTATGCGGCGCAGATCACCAACATGGCGACGGCCGTGGCCGCGCGGATCCTGGCGCTCAGCGGACGGGCGGGACAGGAGAGGCGTAATGGCTGCGGGGTCTTTCAGGCGGATGCCCGCCTCCCGGGCGTACGTCCAGGAACCGTCCTGCGCCAGGGGAGCCCGTAACGGGGCCTACGTCCCGGAGCGCGTCACGCCGCTCCCGTAACCGGCCGACGCGCCGGAGCGCGTCACGGCACCTCCCGTTACGCCTGCGTCCGCCCCCGTAGTGCCTTCCGTAGCGCCCCCGTTTTCGCCGCGCCACTACCCGTACTCGGACCGCGAAATCCGGGTCGCCGCCCGATCATGGGAGACTCGCAGCCATGAACGGCAAGGCGACCACGACCAAGACTCGGCTGGACAGAGGGCGCGGCGCGCTCGGGCCCGCGCTGGAACTGGTGCACACGGGCCGCGCGCCGACCCGTGCCGTACTCACCGCCGAACTGGGCGTCACCCGCGCCACCGCCGGCGCCGTCGCCGCCGAACTGGAGGCGCTCGGCCTGATCCGAGTCGACTCCAACCCCGGCGCCGCCGCCGGATCCCAGGGCCGCCCCTCGCACCGCCTCGCCGTCGACGAGAAGGGTCCGGTCGCCCTGGCCGCCCAGGTCCACTCCGACGGCTTCCGCGCCGCGCTCGTCGGCCTCGGCGGCACGATCGTCGCCACCGCGCCCGGCTGCGTCACCGTCTCCGCCGACCCCGCCCAGGTCCTCGGTGCCGTCGTGGACGCCGGCGCCGCCCTGCTCCACGAGAGCGGGCGCCGCTGCGTCGGGGCCGGTCTCGCCGCCCCGTCGGCGGTCGCCGAACCCGAGGGCACCGCCCTCAACCCGCTCCACCTGGCCTGGCCGGCCGGCGCGCCGGTACGGGAGATTTTCGCCGAACGCATCCGCGCGGCCGGTATCGAGGGCCCCGCCTTCACCGGCAACGACGTCAACCTCGCCGCCCTCGCCGAACACCGCCACGGCGCCGGACGCGGCGCCAAGGACCTGCTGTGCGTGGCCACCGGTCACCGGGGCGTCGGCGGCGCCCTCGTCCTCGACGGGCGTCTGCACACCGGCAGTTCGGGCCTCGCCCTGGAGGTCGGGCACCTCACGGTCAACCCCGAGGGGCGCCCCTGCCACTGCGGCAGCCGCGGCTGCCTCGACGTCGAGACCGACCCGCTCGCCTTCCTCACCGTGGCGGGCCGCGACCCGGGCCCGGAGGTGTCGCTGCTCCAGCAGGCCCGCGACCTGCTCCGCAACAGCCGCCGCGACCCGGGGGTGCGGGCCGCGACCGAGGAACTGATCGACCGTCTGGGCCTCGGCCTCGCGGGCCTGGTGAACATCCTCAACCCGGACCGGATCATCCTCGGCGGCCTCCACCGCGAACTCCTCGACGCCGACCCCGAACGCCTCCGCGCCGTCGTCGCCGACCGCAGCCTGTGGGGACGCAGCGGCGGAGTACCGATCCTCGCCTGCACGCTCGACCACAACAGCCTGGTGGGCGCGGCGGAGTTGGCCTGGCAGCCGGTACTGGACGACCCGCTGGCCGCGCTGGGGCGCCCGGCGGCCTGACCAGCCACCTGGATCGGTCATTGGATCCAACATCCAACATCCAACATCCAAAATCCAAAATCCAATATTCAGTCTCCGAACTCCGGTATCCAATCTGCAGTCCCATCTGGATCCAATCCGCATTGGATCCAGAAATGGATCGGCGCGGCGGCCGTAGGCGAACTAACGTTCCTCCTCATGACCGATTTCGATCTTCCCCCACGCCTCGGCAGCCTGACCTTCCACGGGCCGCTCTCCGAGGCTCGTGCCACCCGCATGATCCGGCGGATCGCCGAGACCTCGCCCGCCACCGTGCTCGACATCGGCTGCGGCTGGGGCGAGTTGCTGCTCCGCGTGCTCGACGCCGCACCCGGGGCGACCGGTGTCGGCCTCGACATCAACGCCGAGGACCTGGCCAGGGGCCGGGTCCTCGCCAAGGAACGCGGGCTGGCCGAACGGGTCGAGTTCGTGGAGGAGTCGGCGCTCGGCACCACCCGTGGCCCGGTCGACGCCATCCTCTGCCTCGGCTCCAGCCAGGCCCTCTGCGACCCCGAGCAGCCCCACGATCCGGCCGCCGCCCTGCGGGAGTTGCGGCGCCTGGTCCGGCCCGGCGGCCGGGTCGTCCTCGGCGAGGGCTTCTGGGAGCGCACCCCGACGGACGAGGAACTCGCCGGGATGTGGCCCGGCGCGAACATCGGGGACCACCTGCGCCTCGGCGCGCTCGTGGACCTGGCGATCGAGGCGGGCTTCCGGCCCGCGCTGATCGAGACGGGAAGCCGGGAGGAGTGGGAGGAGTTCGAGTCCGGTTACCGTCACGACACCGAACTCTGGCTCGCCGCCCACCCCGACCACCCGCTCGCCGGCGAGACCCGCGAGCGCGTCGACCGCCAGCGCTCGACCTGGCTGAACGGCTACCGCAACGTCCTCGGCATTGCCTATCTCACCCTCGTCCCCGTCGGCTGACCAGCAAGTCCCGCTCCGGCACGGACAGATGAAGGACCTGGTAGCGGTCGCCCGCTTCCTCGGGGATCACGGCGCCCTCCGCCCAGAGGGTGAAGGACAGCAGCTCCCAGTGCCGGGGATCGATCGCGAGCGCGCTCGCGACCACGCCGGCGCGCCGGGAGTCGTGCCCGTGCGCCGTGACCGCCTCCGCCACCACGTGACCCGGCGCGATGTCCCCCGATACCGGGGACGTCCGTCGGGTCGCGGTCCGGGGGCGGGGCGGCGGCCGCCGGACCCTCCTCGTACGCCAGACCCGTCCAGTGCTGCACCACCGGCCGGCCGAAGTCGTTCACGATCCCCTGGAAGCCGGGGCCCCAGAGGAAGGAGTTCATGCCTTCCGGGGTGTTCCAGAGGTAGAACGGCGCGTACTGGTTCACCGGCGATCCGTCCGCGCGCTCCCGCATCAGGTACGCCTTGAGGCCGAGCCCGGGGAAGTCGTCGAGCAGATGTCCCCTGGTCGCGACCCGCTCGCGGATGATTCCCATGTGGTAATCGGCGGGGAGAGTGATCTCGTACTGCATGGCGTACATCGGGCGGTCTCCGCTTCTGGTCCGGATGCTCAGGCGGTACGGGTCGACAGGTGGGCCAGCAGGCCGAGCAGGCCGCGGACGGCGGTGTCGAAAGCGGCAGGGGAGCCGGAGGCGCGGGCCAGGACGTAGCCACCCTGTACGGTCGCCACGATCGTGGCCGCCAGTTCGGCCGGATCCGTCGGACCCGCCAACTCGCCGCTGTCCAGACCCTCCTGGAGGACCCCGGCGAGTCGGCCACGCAGCCATTCGAGGGTCTCGTCGACCGGCGCGCGCAGCTCCTCGCTCGCCATGACGTCCGGGTCCATCGTCAGCCGTCCGACCGGACAGCCGCGCAACACCTCGCGCTCGCGCAGCAGATACGCCTCCACGCGCGCGTGCGCGGATCCCTCACCACTGAGGACCGCCTCGGCCGTTGCCCGCATCTCCTCGGCAGTCCGCCGGATCGCGGCCAGCGCCAGATCCGGCTTCCCGGCGAAGTGGTGATACATGCTGCCCTGCCCGGCCCCGGCGGCCTGCTGGATCGCCTTGGGGCTCGTCCCCACGTAGCCGCGCTCCCAGAGCAGCTCCCGGGTCGCCTCGATCAGTCGCTCGGAGGTCGTCATGGGGGAAGTGTACATACTAGTAGGTACAGAGGCTGGTGGATCCAATATCCGATACCCGATATCCAATATCTGATATCCGATGTAGCCCTCGCGGGCCGCCGTACTCCCCACGGCGTACACGCGAAGCCGCTGGCCGTACGACGACCCGGACCCCCTCCACGAGCGAGTCTCGAAGCATCGACACACGCGACACACACGAACCGCGTACGAGGAGCTGAGAGCCATGAACACACTCGCCCACTCCGGGCCCGGCGCCTGGGTCCTGTTCTTCCCGCTCATCTGGGCGGCCGTGATCGTCACCGTGATCACCGTGCTGCGCCGTACCGGATGGCGCGGCCCGGGCGGCAGGCGCGGCCCCGGTCCCCGCCCCGCCTACGACGAGCAGTCCCCGATCGCGCTCCTCGGCCACCGGTTCGCGGCCGGCGAGATCGACGAGGACGAGTACTGGCGTCGGCTGACGGTCCTGGAGGAGCAGTTCGGCCGGACCGCCGGACCCAAGGGGCGTGCGGCATGACGCGCACCGCCCCCGACACCGTCCCACGTACGGCCCGTACCGCCGCCCGGGTCGTGGACGCGGTCAAGGTCTACGGCGGCGGAGACACCCAGGTCAGGGCCCTCGACGGGGTGAGCGTCGACTTCCCGGTCGGCCGCTTCACCGCGATCATGGGCCCCTCGGGCTCCGGCAAGTCCACCCTCATGCACTGCGCCGCCGGCCTCGACACCCTCACGTCCGGGTCCGCGATCATCGGCGACACCGACCTCTCCACGCTCGACGACCGGCGGCTCACGCTGCTGCGGCGCGAGCGGATCGGGTTCGTCTTCCAGGCGTACAACCTGCTGCCCACTCTCACCGTCGCCGAGAACATCACCCTCCCCCTCGACCTCGCCGGAACCACCCCCGACCGGGCCTGGCTGGACGCCCTCGTCGACACCGTCGGCCTCCGCGACCGGCTCCACCACCGGCCGAGCCAGCTCTCCGGGGGCCAGCAGCAGCGCGTCGCCGTGGCCCGGGCCTTCGCCGGCACCCCCGACGTCGTCTTCGCCGACGAACCGACCGGCAACCTCGACTCGCGCTCGGGCGAGGAGGTGCTGCGGCTGCTCGGCCGTACCGTCCGGCAGACCGGCCGTACGGTCGTGATGGTCACCCACGACCCGGTCGCCGCCGCCCACGCCGACGAGGTGGTCTTTCTCGCCGACGGGCGGCTCGTCGACCGCATGGCGGGGCCGACCGCCGAACGCGTCCTCGACCGTATGAAGGCCTTCGACGGCAGGACGCCCGCTTCTGGCCCAGGGGTGCCGTCATGAACGCCTCCCTGAAGCTCAGCCTCTCCGGCCTGCGCGCCCACAAGCGGCGCTTCGTCGGCACGCTCACCGCGATCCTGCTCGGGGTCGCCTTCCTGACCGGCACCCTCGTCATGGGTGACACCCTGCGCGCGAGCTTCGACTCGCTCTTCGGCAACGCCACCAGCGGCACGGACGCCGTCGTCCGCAGTACGAGCGTGGTCACCGTCGAGGGGGAGAGCCAGGGCACTCGCAGCAGCGTCGCGGCCTCCCTCGCCGACGACATCGCCCAGGTGCCCGGCGTCGCCGCGGCTGTGCCCCGGATCGAGGGCGCGGGCCAGCTCATCGGCGCCGACGGTGAGCCCATCGGCGGCCAGGGCCCGCCCACCCTCGCTGGATATTGGATCCAGGACACCGCACTCAATCCGTACGCCCTCGCGGAAGGCCGCGCGCCCGAGCGGTCCGGTGAGGTCGTCGTCAACCGGGGCGCCGCGGAAACGGGCGACCTGGCGCTCGGCGACACCACCGTGCTGCGCACCCCCGACCCGGTGAAGGTCACCGTCGTGGGCCTCGCCACCTTCGGCGGCGAGGGCGGCATGGCCCAGGTCACCTACACCGGGATGACCCGCGCCGACGCCGAGAAGTACCTGACCCCGAAGCCGGGCGACGCGGCGGGCATCCTCGTCAGGGCCGGCCCGGGCACCTCGCAGCAGGAAGTCGTCGCCGCACTCACCCCCGTACTCCCCGAAGGTGTCGAGGCGATCACCGGCGAGCAGTCGGCGCAGGAGAACACCGACATGATCTCCGGGCAGTTCCTGACCCTCTTCACCACCTTCCTGCTGGTGTTCAGCGGGGTCGCGCTGCTCGTCTCCGTCTTCTCCATCCACAACACCTTCGCCATCGTGGTCGCCCAGCGGACCCGCGAGAACGCCCTCCTGCGCGCGCTGGGCGCCTCCCGGCGCCAGATCGTCGGCTCGACGCTCGTCGAGTCGGTGGCCGTCGGTCTGGTCGCCTCGGCGGCCGGGCTGCTCGGCGGCATCGGCGTGGCGGCCGGGCTGCAGGCGCTCTTCCCGGCGATCGGCTTCCCCTTCCCCGAAGGGGAACTGGTGATCAGCGGCCTGTCGATGGCGCTGCCCTTCGCCGTCGGCCTGCTGGTCTGCGTCGGCTCGGCCCTGCTGCCCGCCGTGAAGGCGGGCCGGACCGCGCCGCTCGCCGCGCTGCGCGAGACCGCCGTGGACGACTCGGGTGCCTCGCGCAGCCGGGCCTTCATCGGCATCGGGCTGCTGCTCGCCGCCGTGGCCGTGGTGCTCACCGGAGTCCTCGCGACGCCGTCGCTGTGGCTCGCCTCCGCAGGGGCGGTGCTCGCTCTCGCCGCCTTCGTCGTACTCGGCCCGGTGGCCTCCTCGTACGCCGTACGGGTCCTCGGCGGACCGCTGCGCGGCGCCAACCGGGGGCTCGCCCGGCGCAACGCCCTGCGCAGCCCGAAGCGGACCGCGGCGACCGCCACCGCGCTGATGATCGGCGTCGCCGTCGTCTCGCTCTTCACGGTCTTCGGCGCCTCGCTGAAGGCGACCATGGACCAGACGGTCGCGCGGTCGTTCGCCGGTGACGTGGCCGTCAGTACGCCGGCGTTCGGCGCCGGAGGCAGCGGGCTCAGCCCGCGGCTCGCCCCGGCGCTCGCCGAACTGCCCGAGGTGGAGACGGCCGTCGGCCTCGGCCAGGGTGTGGCGGAGATCGACGGCGAGGGACGGGCCCTGACCGTCACCGACCCGGCGGCACTCGCCAGGTCCTTCGACCTCGGCGCCGTCCAGGGCTGGCTGGCGGGTCTCGGCACCGACGGCATCGCCGTCGCCGACACGGAGGCGGACAAGTCGGGCCTCAAGCCCGGCAGCACGACCGAACTCGCTTTCACCGACGGCAGCCGGCACACCTTCACCGTCAAGGCCGTCTACGAACAGTCCGAACTGGCCGGGGACTACGTCGTCACCCGCGAGGCCTGGGCCCCGCACCAAGCCCAGGACTCCGACCGGCTCGTCGCCGTGAGCTTCGCGGACGGCGTCCCCGCGGACGCGGGCAAGGCGGCGGTGGAGGACGTCACGGCGGCATACGGCAACCCGGACGTGCAGACGCGCGACGAGTACGCCGAGTCCTCGGCGGGCGGCATCGACACGATGCTCACGCTCGTCTACGCGCTGCTGGCGCTGGCCGTCCTGATCGCGCTGCTCGGGATCGCCAACACGCTGACCCTGGCGGTCCACGAGCGCACCCGCGAACTCGGCCTGCTGCGCGCGGTCGGACAGACCCGGGCGCAGTCGAAGGCCATGGTCCGATGGGAGTCCGTCCTGGTCGCGGCCTTCGGCACGGTCGGCGGTCTCGCGCTCGGCGGCTTCCTCGGCTGGGTCCTGGTCAAGGCGTCCGACGGCGCGAGCGACAGCGCGTTCGCCTTCACCGTCCCGCCGCTCCAGCTCACGGTCGTCGCCCTGGTCGGCCTCGCGGCGGGCGCGGTGGCGGCCTGGCGCCCGGCAAGGAGGGCGGCCCGCCTGGACGTCCTACGGGCGATCGCCACGGAGTGACGCGCGGTGCAGGATGACGTCCATAGATCGGATCCCGGATATTGGATCCGATCTATTGGATCCAATCTGATGGATCCGGTATCCGATGCGCGCGAACGGGCGCGTAGAGGCGCCGACCCCGCCGGCGTCCGCTCAGCCCGCCAGGACCGAGCGGGCGACCGCCGGGGCGTGGGTCGGCTCCTTGGGGGTGCCGAAGGGGACGCCCTCAAGGCTCGTGCCGTGCGCGCCGTTGAAGCGGGTGTTGCCGGCGAAGGGGCCGTCCGTGGTCGCGCCGTACACGGCGTGCGCGCGCGACGGGACGGCCACCGCGGGCGTGGGCGCCGGCAGGGTGAACCAGATGACCTTCCCGGCGTCGTGCGGGCGGATGCCCCAGCTCTCGCTGACGGCCTCGATGATGGCCAGACCGCGGCCCGAGGTGGCGAACTCGTCGATGGCGTCGAGGTTCCTCGACCCGGCCCACCCGTCGATGTCCGGTATCCGCGGGTCATGGTCGTGGACCGAGACGGTGAGGCGATCGAGCAGCAGCTCGATCTCGACGGTGCACATCTTGTCCGGCTGTGCGTGCCGGTGAACATTGGTCAGCAGCTCGGTGACACCGAGCGCCGCATGGTCGATCAAGGCATCGAGATGCCAGTAGCGCAGATGCGCCGATACGATTCTGCGGACCTGACCGATCCGCGACGGCAGGGCCTGGAGCTCCACCGTGCAGTGCCTGCTTGGCTCGCTGATCACGGCTGCGACTCCCCGAAGTTGAGGTCCGGAAGAAGACGAAGATTCGGATCTGTCATGCGGTACAGCAGGGCGGCGGGCTGGATCACAGCGTCACCGCCGGTAAACCCTCGGTGAGGTGGTTCCAGCCTGAACCAATGGTGACGGACCCGCAACTCGCGGCGACCCGTCGCAGGTCACCGGCGTCACATGTGTCACACATACATCACATGCGTCGCACGCGTTCCGCGTGTCTCATCGGTGCGACGTGCCCTGGTTTCGGCCCTTCGTGGCCCGCTTCAGGGCTTCGAGGAAGCCTCCCGGCCCCGAGGCCCGGTCCTTCGGGCCGCGCGCGGGCCCGTCCATGGTCAGCCGGTACCGCGTCCCGTTCACCGTCGCGACCGTCTCGTCCGGCTTCGCGAACCAGGGCCGTCCGGCCCGGACCGCGCCCACGGGGGCGCTGTCGATCTCCCGGCCGTAACTGGTGAGCAGCGACAGCCGGCCGTCCTCGATCCGGACCTCGCCCGCCCGCGTCAACGACCGCGGCCAGCGTTCGATCCGTACACCCGTGGCCGTGAACTGCGGCTCCTCCCCGGGCTCCGCCGCCCCGGGCCGTACTGCCTCGGACTCCGCCATCTCGCTCCGCCCCCTTCGCACCGGTTGCTCCGTCCAGTGTGCCGGGCGGGCCGCGACCGCACCAGAGGCCCCCGCCGCCATCGGCCGCGCAGGCCCGCACGAAGGAGTCCCAAGGGACTCCTATGGACCCCCAAAGCGAACGTTTGTGCAGGTGAGCGAGTTATCGTCGGCATTGAGGGACCAGTGGGGGACCTGCTGGGCCGGACGAGGAGAAGGACGTATGAGCACCACCGAGAACACGGCGCGAGCCGCGGTCGCGACCGTCGACGTCGACCACAGCGACCCGGCGTACCGCAGCTGGCTGAAGGAGGCCGTCCGCAAGGTGCAGGCCGACGCCAACCGCTCGGCCGACACCCATCTGCTGCGCTTCCCGCTCCCCGAGTCCTGGGGGATCGACCTCTACCTCAAGGACGAGTCGACCCACCCCACCGGCAGCCTGAAGCACCGCCTCGCCCGCTCCCTCTTCCTCTACGGCCTGTGCAACGGCTGGATCCGGCCGGGCAAACCGGTGATCGAGGCCTCCAGCGGTTCGACCGCCGTCTCCGAGGCGTACTTCGCCAAGCTGATCGGCGTGCCGTTCATCGCGGTGATGCCGCGGACCACGAGCGCCGAGAAGTGCCGGCTGATCGAGTTCCACGGCGGTCAGTGCCACTTCGTGGACGACTCCCGCACGCTGTACGAGGAGTCGGCGGCGCTCGCCGAGCGCACCGGCGGGCACTACATGGACCAGTTCACCTACGCCGAGCGGGCCACCGACTGGCGGGGCAACAACAACATCGCCGAATCGATGTACCAGCAGCTCAAGTTGGAGCGGTACCCCGAGCCCACGTGGATCGTCGCCACCGCCGGTACCGGCGGCACGTCCGCGACGATCGCCCGCTACGTCCACTACATGCAGCACGACACCCGGATCTGCGTCGCCGACCCCGAGAACTCCTGCTTCTTCGACGGCTGGACGCACAACGACCCGAACGCGACCGCAGACTGCGGCTCGCGCATCGAGGGCATCGGCCGCCCCCGGATGGAGCCCAGCTTCGTGCCCGGCGCCATCGACCGGATGATGAAGGTCCCGGACGCTGCGAGCGTGGCCGCCGTCCGCGCCCTGGAAGGGGCGATCGGCCGCAAGGCGGGCGGCTCCACCGGGACGGGGCTGTGGAGCGCCCTGAAGATCGTCGCCGAGATGGTCGAACAGGGCCGCACCGGCAGCGTCGTGACCCTGCTCTGCGACCCTGGCGACCGCTACCTCGACAAGTACTACTCCGACGCCTGGCTGGCCGAACAGGGCCTCGACATCACGCCGTACGCGGCCGCTATCGACCGGTTCCTGGCGACGGGTGTCTGGCCGGAGTGAGCCGCCGGTCCAGCCGGCGCATCGCGTCACGGAAGGACTTGCCCACCCCCGGCCGGGCCAGCCGCATCGCGAGCAGGCATGGCGCGGCGCCGTCGACCGCCATCGTCCAGCGGACCCGCGTCCCCGACCCGGCGGGGGAGAGGGTCCAGTCCTCGACCATGGCGCCGATCCCCGGCGCGTTGGTCTCGTCGATGCGGTACGCGTAGCGGGTGTCGGGGTCGTGGGCGAGGATCGTCTCCTGGAACACGACCCCACCACGCAGCCGGACCGTGCGCCCCGCGCCGTCACCGGTCGGCGCCGCGGAGGTGACCGCGGTGAACCAGGAGGGCATGGAGCCCAGTTCCACCGCGATGGACCGGAACACGGCGGACGGCGGCGCAGCCAACTCGGCCGTGAACACCAGCCGTACGGGCGCGGACGCGGCGAAGTCGAGCTCCACGAGCCTGAGTCGGCGAGCCATGGAACGGTCCTCCCGAGGTGTGGAGCTGAGGACCGCCCACCCTAGCTGACGTACAGTCAGATGCCCAGCAGTCCTTCCATCGCCCGGCCGAACAACCTCCGTCCCGCCAGGGCCAGTACGGGATCGAAGACACCGGGCACGCCGCGTAGCCGCAGCTCCTCCACCCACACCGCGCGGGCGCCGCCGTCCCGAAGCTCGTACACCTCGATCACCGCGTGGCCGAGCACCACCCGCCCGCGCTTCTCCAGCCGGCAGCGCCCCGGCCGCCCGGGCGCGGGCGGCTCCCAGACCACCACCTCCATGAGGTCGTCGAAGGCGAACCGCCCGATCCCGGTCCGGGCCACGAACCGGGTCCCCGTCCGCGTGGGCCCGGGCGTGAGCAGCCGGGTCCGGGTGAGCGGGACCAGGCGGCCGTGCGCGCGGAAGTCGGTGAGCCGCCGCCACACTTCCTCGGCCGGCAGCCCGGAGCGGCGCTCGACGCGGAAGAGGCTCACTCCTCCTCGCCCGCCACCACCAGGCCCGGCAGGTGGTCCGCCAGCTCCGCCCGGGTCTCCGGGGACAGGCCCGCGTCCGTCACCAAGGTGTCCACCTCTTCGAGCCGCGCGAACGAACTCAGCCCCACCGTCCCCCACTTGGTGTGGTCGGCGACCACCACCACCCGGCGGGCCGAGCGCATCAGCCGCCGGTTCGTCTCCGCCTCCGCCAGGTTCGGCGTCGAGAGCCCGGCCTCCACAGAGATCCCGTGCACCCCCAGGAACAGCACGTCGAAGTGGAGCGAACCGATCGCCTGATCGGCCACCGGCCCCACCAGCGCGTCCGACGGCGTCCGCACCCCGCCCGTCAGCACCACCGTGGCCGCGCCCGGCCGCGCCTCGCCCGTCGGCCGGCCCGCCGTGCCGGCCGCGGGCGCCCGACCCGACGTGCCTGCCGCCGTACCGGCCCCCTGGGCGGTGTGGAAGACATCGGCCACCCGGACCGAGTTCGTCACCACCGTCAGATCCGGTACGTCCAGAAGATACCCGGCCAGCGCGAACGTGGTCGTACCGCCCGACAGCGCGATCGCCGACCCCGGCGCCACCATCCGCGCCGCCGTCCGGGCGATCTCGTCCTTCGCACCCAGTTCCAGCGCGGACTTGGCCTCGAAGCCCGGCTCGTGCGCACTCGTCCCGCCCACCGGCACCGCGCCGCCGTGCACCTTCTCGACGGCACCCTGGCGCGCCAGCGCGTCCAGGTCCCGGCGGATCGTCATGTCCGAGACGTTGAGCCGCCGCGTCAGCTCGTTGACCCGTACACCGCCACGCCGTCGTACCTCGTCCAGAATGAGGGCGCGCCGCTGCTCCGCGAGGAGATTCTGATGGTCGCTCACCACCGGGGCCGATCCTTCCGAAGGGAACTGGGGGATGGAGGGCGGATTCCGTGAGAGCCCCTGCACCGGCCCCCGGGTTTCCGCGATCCTGATTGCCCGATCCTGAATTGCCTGATCCTGCTTGCCTGGTCCTGATCCTGATCGCCTGCTGTCGAATCCTCCCACCCAGAGAGTGAGGCACCGACGTGCCCCCTGCCTCTCGCGCCCCCAAGAGCGGCGGCGCGGCGCTCGAACTCCTCGTCCACGGCGTCGGCGGAGCCACCCCCCAGGACATGCTGGGCGACCCCCGTACGGTACGGATCACCGGCGACACGACCGCCGCCGTGCACCGGCGCGCCGCCGACGCCGACGCGGAGGGCCACCCCGAGCGCTACGCCGAGCGGCCGGTCCCGGAGGCGTACGTCTGGTCCAACCTCACCTCGGGCAACGGCGCCCGCGCCCTGTGGCTGCTGCTCCTGCCCTTCATGGTCGCCAACCTCGCCCACTGGATGCGCCCGCCGGGCAAGGGACACCCGCGGCTCGTCCGGCTGTACGGGACGCTGGTGCGGCTCGTGGCCCTCACCCTCACGGTGCTGCTCACCGCCGCCGCCTGCGAGGTCGCGCTCGACCTGACGGCCTGGCAGTGCGCGGGCTCGGCCGTCTGCGCGGAGGACCGCGCGTGGCTCGGCTTCCTCTCGGCGGAGCGCGGCGGCTGGTGGTCCCAGCCGGGCCGGCGGCTCGCGCTCGCCGCCGTTGTCCCGGCTGCGCTCGTCGGGCTGCTCTGGTACCTCTCCAACCGGACGTGGAGCGCGTACGAGGCCCAGCGCCCGCCCACGGGGTACGACGAGGACGCGCCCGACGAGCCCGCCCGCCCCGCCACCGTGACAAAGCCCGATGTCGGCGCGGAGGCCGCCACCGAGGTCGACGCCGACGCCGAGCGCCCCGGGAGCCCCGAGAGCCCCGGCTCCCCGACCGCCACCGAAGTCCGCCCCGCCCTGGGGCGGCCCGGGTTCTGGTTCGGACGGCGGCTCGTCGCCCGACTGCGGGCAGCGCACACCGCCGCCGGGTTCCTGACCGTCGCCGCGGCCGTCACAGGAGCCGCGGCCCGCCACGACCGGGATGCCCAGGGCGTCCTCCTCGACGCCCTCGGCCGGTCCCTCCAGGCGGCCTACGTCGTTCTCGCCGTCGTCGTCCTCTGGGTCGTGTGCCGCCGGGGCCGCAGCGAGAGGCGCCTCGACCTGCGCCTCGAACGGGCTCTGGTCTCCTGGCTCCCCGGCACCTCCCTGATCCTCCTCGCCCTCGCCGTCCTGCACGCCGGCTGGTCCCGCCCCGGCTGGACGTCCGCCGGTACGCTCCCCGGCGACGCCACCTTCGGCGTCCTCACACTCGCCCAGGGCGGCATCGTCGTGGCCCTCGGAGTCGTCGCCCTCCTCCTTCACCGCCCGGCCCGCGCTCCACGCACCGCACTCCACGGCCTCGGCGGTCCCTCCGTCGCGATGCTCGCCTGCGCGCTCGGCGGCGTGATGTCCGGCGGCGTGGCCCAGCGGGTCGCCGACTGGCTGGACGGGCCCGGGACGCCCGGCATGGGCGCGGGCTCGGCCATCGCCCCGCCCGTGCTGCTCAGCTGGCAGGCGTCCGTCATCCCGATCCTGCTCCTGATGCTGCTCGGACCGGCCGTCGTCCTCGTCGTACGGACCGCCCGCGCCGCCCGCCGCCTCGGACCCGCCGTCGAGGCCGACTACCGTACGGAGGACCCGGATCCGGTCCGTACCGGACGGATCTCCGCCGCCCGCGCCACGGCCTCCCTCACCGACGCCGCCCCCGCGCTCGTCGGCACGATCTCCGGATCCACCCTGCTGCTCGGCGCCGCCTCCGTGGCCGGCGCCTGGGCCAGCGGCAACGTCCCCGGCCGGGCCTTCGACGGCGCCCACCCGGCGATCGCGTCCGTCGCCGCCACCGCCCAGTCGCTCGGCTCCTGGATGATCGGCTTCGGCTTCCTGCTCTTCGTCACCTGGGGCCGCCGCGCCTACAAGGACGCGTCCGCCCGCCGTACGATCGGTATCCTCTGGGACGTCGGCACGTTCTGGCCGCGCGCCGCGCACCCCTTCGCCCCGCCCTGCTACGCCGAACGGGCCGTACCCGACCTCACCTGGCGGATGAGCTCCTGGACCCGGCACACCGGCGGCCGGCTCGTCATCTCCGGCCACTCGCAGGGCAGCGTGCTCGCCGCGGCCGCCGTCTGGCAGCTGCCGCCCGCGACCCGGGGCCGCGTCGCGCTGCTGACGTACGGATCCCCCCTGGAGCGGCTCTACGGGCGCTGGTTCCCCGCCTACTTCGGGCCCGGCCCCCTGCGCGCCCTCTACGGCACGGTGCACTGCTGGAGCAACCTCCACCGGCCCACCGACCCGATAGGCGGGCCCGTACGGGTGCCCGCCGTCGGCGACAAACCGGCCGTGGACCGGACCGCACTGCTCGACCCGGTCGTCTACGGCCGCACCCCCGAACACCCGCTGCCCGAACCGATCCTCGGCCATTCCGACTACCAGGCCGACCCGGCGTTCGCGGCCGAACGGTCCGTACTCCTCGACCGGTTGCCGCCCGCCCTGCCGCGCCCCAGGGACGGCGGGGCCGACAGGCCCACGGGTCAGGGGAGTTCGGGCAGGTCCTCCGGATAGAGCAGCGTCAGGTCGTCCGTGCTCGCGTCGGCGAGCACGGCGACCCGGCCCGCGTGCCGCTCCACCATCGACTCGAACGTCTGCCGCGCCGTACGGCCGTTGCCGAACGCCGGTCCCTTCGGCAGCTCCGTGAAGAACTTCCCCAGCGCCTCGACCGTGCCGTCCGCGAGCCGGTACTCGTGCTCGTCCGCCTGCTGTTCCACGATCCGCACCAGCTCGTCCGGCACGTAGTCGCTGAAGCTGATGGTCCGTGAGAAACGCGACGCCACACCGGGGTTGACCGTCAGGAAGCGTTCCATCTCGTGGGTGTACCCGGCGACGATCACCACCACGGCGTCCCGGTGGTCCTCCATCAGCTTCACCAGCGTGTCGATCGCCTCACGCCCGAAGTCGCGGCCCGAGTCCTCCGGGGACAGCGCGTACGCCTCGTCGACGAACAACACCCCGCCACGGGCCCGGTCGAAGGCCTCCTGCGTACGGATCGCGGTCGAGCCGATGTGCTCGCCCACCAGGTCGACCCGGGAGACCTCGACCAAGTGGCCGCGCTCCAGGACGCCGAGCGAGGCGAGGATCTCGCCGTACAGCCGGGCCACCGTCGTCTTGCCCGTGCCCGGGTTGCCGGTGAAGACCAGGTGGCGGCGGACGGAGGCCGCCTTGAGGCCCGCCTCCTGCCGCTTGCGGCCGACCTCGATCATGTTGGTGAGCGTCCGCACCTCGTGCTTCACGCTCTCCAGGCCGACAAGGCCGTCCAGTTCACCGAGCACGTCCCCCGAGGGGCGTGCGGCGGGCTCCGGCACGGGCTCAGGCGCCGGCACGGGCGCGGTGGCGACGGGGGAGCGCGGTGTGGGAACCGTGCCAAGGAGACCCGCCGACTGCCCCCGGTCGGCCGTCGCCGTCAGGACCGTCCCCGGATCGGCGCCCGGGGCGCCCCGGACCGCGCTCTCGTCGCTGGTGCAGTCCTCCGCGACCGGACCGTCCTCCGGGAACTCGTACCCACCGCGCGCACACCGCTCCGTACGGCACTTGCGCAGGCTGGTACGGCAGCCGTCCATCACATGGAAGCCGTACCCCCCGCTCCCGGTCACCCGGCAGCCGTGGAACGAGCCGCGCCCCTCCGCCGACACGTAGAACCCGGCCTCGGCGGGCGAGGTGACCGTGCACCGCTCGATCGTCGGGTCGGCGCCCTTGGTGACGATCACCCCGGTCTGCACGGCGTCGATCGTGCACCCGCCGAGCGTGCCGCCGCTGCCGTGGTCCCGGAACCAGGCACCGGTGGAGGCCTCCCGGATCCGGCAGTCGTCCAGCTGCGCGGTCGCCCCGTCGCTCACCGACACCGCCGTGTTCCGCACCTGCGACAGATCGCTGTCGACGACGTCCACGCGCGAGCCCCGGTCGAGCACGAACAGCGCGTCCGGCACGTCGTGCACCCGGCACGCGTCGAGAACGGCGGTCGCCCCGTCGCTGATCCAGACCGCCGGATAGTCGCCCGTACTGTCGTGGATCTCGCACTGGTTGGCGTCCACGCGCGTGCCCGGGTCCCACACCGACAGACCGTTGCGGCCGAAGCGGCGCACGGTCGAACGGGTGAGCGTCAGCACCGAACGGGACCGCAGGTCCACCGCGTTCTCGGGGATGTCGTGGATGTCGCAGTCGGAGAGGGTGAGGACCGCGTCCGTGTCGAGGGTGATCCCGTCGGCCGAGGTGCGATGGACGGAGGAGTCGGTCAGATGGACGGTGGCGCGGGCCGCGATCTGCAGACCGGCGCCCTTGATCTCGTACACCTCGCAGCCGACGCCCTCCAGGCCACTGCCCTCGCCGGTGACGGAGATCCCCGCGCCGGAGGCATGATGCACCCGGCAGCGCTCAAGCCGCGGGTGCGCGCCCCCGCGCACCGAAACCCCGGACTGACCGGCCGCGACGATCTCGCACTCCTCGAACACCCCGCCCGCGCCGTCGAGTACGGCGATGCCGACGCCCGCCGGATTGTCGACGGTGATCCGACGGACCGTGGGACGGGCCGCGCCACGCACCTCCAGGCCGGCCGCCGACCGCGTCACGATCCGCAGATCGAGCAGCTCGGGGGTGCCGTCCTCGACGAGCAGCGCGGGCGCGGCGGAGTCCTGTCCCTCCACGTGCAGGTCCTGGACGGTCGCCGAGGCGCGCACGGTCAGCGGTACGCCGTCCACGGGGGCGATCCGGACCGAGCCGATCCCGCCTTCGGGGCCGCGCAGGGTGACGGCGCGTTGGATGACGAGGTTCTCCCGGTACGTGCCGGGGGCGACGGTGAGGACGTCGCCGTCCCCGGCGGCCTCCAGAGCCGCGGCGAGGGAGGCGTACTCACCCGTGCGGCGCCGCCACCGCGATGTGCCGGTGTGCGTCACCTGGACCGTGCCCTGTGCCATGGGTGTGCTCTGCCCCCGCCTCATGCGTCGCTGCTGATCCGATGCCCCACCGTAGCGCGCGCGACGGCACCGGGTTGACGGGTCAGCTGCCCGCGCCCGTACGGCCCCAGTCGGGACCGGCCTTGGCCCACGCGCGGTCGAGTCGCCGGTACCGCCCGTGTACCAGTCGGCGTACGACGAGTCTCCTGGCCGCCTCCACGAAGACCGCCGCGAGGGTCGCCGCGAGCAGCCCGACGGCGACGGCGTGCGCGTGGGCCGTATCGGGCCGCATCGGTGGGGGGACCGGACGCCCATTGCGGTCGGTCCACATCGCGAAGGTGTCGCCCGGATCGGAGAGCTCGGGGCGGGTGGCCACCGTGCCCGTACGGGACGTGCCGTCCGGGGCCTGCCAACGGGCCACGACCGCCCGCCGGGACGGCTGCTCGGCCGCGGACTCGGGGCTCTGCAGGCCGGGGGCCGGGGCGTCGGCGAGCCGGATCACCCGGGCCGTCGTGGGCAGCCGCTGGAGGCTCTGGGCGCGGACCGCGTGCTGGAGGGAGGCGTCCGTCCCGGTGCCGGCGATCCAGCCGGCCGCGGGGACGGCCAGCGCGAGCAGCACGACCGCGGTGAGGGCGACCCACGCCTCGATCAGGTCCGTGGTCCGGCGCAGCGGATTGTGCCGCCAGCGCCAGACTCCGGTGGCTGCGCGCACGGGCCCACACCCCCTCGTCGTCCGTGGTTCTCCCAACGAGTCTGCCCCGGGGGCGGGTTCCCCGCCTGTCGGGACGCGAAGTGTGACGCGATCGCGTGCGTGGCCGGAGGGACGGCCCGGAGCCGGGCCGTCCGGCTGTCCGTCACTCCATCCGTCAGTCGAGGATCTTGACCTCGTCGCCGACCCGGATGGTGCCGCGGTGCTCCGGGACCAGGTTCTGGCCGAAGATCACCTTGTTGCCCTGCCGCCGGTGCGCGCCGAGGGTGCGCAGCGGCTCCTTGCCGCGCGCGGCCGTGAGTTGGTCGGTGGTGGTCACGACGCAGCGGCCGCAGGCCCTGGCCACCCGGAACATGACCTCCCCGATGGCCAGCCGGGACCAGCCGTCCTCCGCCCACGGCAGGGTCCCCTCGATGACCACGTTCGGCCGGAAGCGGTTCATCGGCAGTGGGCCCTCGTCGGCGTGATCCCCCTGGGCGATGAGCGCGTTGAGGGCGTCGAGGGAGGACGTACAGGTGGCCAGGAGCGGATAGCCGTCCGCGAAGCTCACCGTCTCGCCCGGCAGCGCGTACGCCGGATCGATCGGACGCCTGCGCGCCGGGTCGTCCATGTGGACGAGCCGGGCCTCCGTCTCCAGGAACGCGCTGAACCACGCGTCGGCCGCCGGTCCGGCCGGGACCGCCTCCACCGGGGTGTCGAAGACCTCCACCCGCATCGTGGACGACGGCCGCGGCACCTCGACCGACAGCGCGGGCCGGCCGGCGGCGGACAGTCTGATGCCACCGCCGGGCAGCGGTTCGGCCGAGGCCAACGCCATCCGCGGATGACGGCGTTGGGTCACGACCTTGCCCGACGCGTCCACGACGGTCCAACGGCGGTCGCCGGCCAGTCCCCAGGACTCGACCTCCGCCTCGGCGGGCGCGTGTCCGCGCAGCGCCTTGACCGGGTGGACATGGACGGAGTACAGGCGAGGAATCTGCATGCCGCCATCCTGCCAATTACTCCGCGCCTCGTGTCGGTCAGTACCCCTGACCCTGGTAGGGGCGGTTGTACGGGTCCTGGTACGACGCGGGCGCCGGGGCGGGCCGGGCCGCGGCCGGGCGCATCGCCTCGTAACCCGTGGCCGCCGGACGCTGCGGCTGCGGGTGCTGGACCCCTGGGTAGCCGCGCGGTCCGGCGGGCTGCTGCGGGATGTACGGGGCCGGGGCGTGCTGCAGCGGCACGGGGGCCATCTGCTGCGCGGGCTGCGGGTAGCCGTACGAGGCGCCGCCGCCGTAGGAGGGGGTGTGACTGGGTCCCGCCGGGAGGGCGGGCAGGGCCGCGGGCAGCGCCGGCAGATAGCTGTTGCCGGTGTCGTACGCGGAAGGCACTCGGATCGGGGCGATCTGAGGCGTGCCCCGCTCCGCGACCAGGGAGTCGTAGATCGGGGTGTCGGGGAACGACGGCGCGGTGTAGTAACCGCCGCCGTAGGTGGAGCGGGGGGAGGTCATGGCCATAAGTTAAGCCCACGATGTGCTGGTTGGGGAGCCCGATAAGAGGGTTGTTTGACGGGTTCTGAGTGACCGTCGATCCACAATGCGATCGAACGTGACAAAAACGGTCGTGCTCAGAGGCGTCGAAGGGGCGCTGATCTTGAAAAGGCGAGCTGGGGAGGGGGTTACCCGCGGGTCTCCCTCGCCTGGGTGGCGCGTCCGATATCGGGTTGACGTAAAGAAATCTTGATACCTGGAGCCGTCATGCGGAGCCACGTCGGGCGTGAGCATGTTCATGCTTATAGGGGTCAATGTTCCGGCGCCGGCACGCCGTGTGCGGGTGGAATTGGGCAGGAGTTCAAGCGCCGACGCGCCGGATGTCGACGCGCTCCGGGTCATCGGTCCGGCGCCGCCTCCGGACGGGCGTACGTCCGGCCCTTCCAGGCGGCGCCCCGGCCCCGGTAGTGCTGCACCGCCGAGTCCACCGTCATGAGCAGGTAGAGCAGCGCGGTGAAGGGGAGTGTCGGCGCGAGCAGGAGGGACTGCCGGTAGTAGCGGAGCATCGGCAGATACGTTCCCGCCATCACCGCCCACGCGAGCCCGCCCGCCCAGCCGGCCACCGCGTCCCCGCCGAACAGGCCGGCCGCGAGGGCCACCGGCGGAGCGAGATAGACGACGGCGAGGCCGGCGACCGTCCCGGCCAGGACGAGGGGGTTGTGGCGCAGCTGGGCGTACGCGCTGCGGGAGACCATCCGCCACAGGTCGCCGAGGTGCGGGTACGGGCGGACGGAGTCCACCCGGTCGGCGAGGCCCAGCCAGATCCGTCCCCCCGCCCGTCGTACCGCCCGGGCGAGCGACACGTCGTCGATCACCGCCTGCCGGATCGATTCCGGCACCCCCGCCCGTTCGGCCGTCTCGGTCCGCAGCAGCACACAGCCGCCGGCCGCGGCGGTCGTTCGCGGGTGACGGCGCCGGTTGATCCAGCGGAAGGGATAGAGCTGGGCGAAGAAGTAGACGAAGGCGGGCACGATCAGCCGCTCCCAGCCGCTCGCCACCCGCAGCCGGGCCATCTGCGACACGAGGTCGAGCTCGTTCCCGACCGCGGCGGCCACCAGCAGCCGCAGACTGTCGGGCTCGTGCGCGATGTCGGCGTCCGTGAGGAGCAGGAACTCGGGGGAGAGCGAGGGGGAGGGGGTGTGGGGGCGGTCGGGGGGCGAGGGGTGGTCGGGGCCCGGGGGGCGGTCGGGGGACGCGGGGTGGTCGGGGCGCGAGGGGCGGTCGGGGGACGCGGGGTGGTCGGGGCGCGAGGGGCGGTCGGGGGATGCCGGGTGGTCGGGGCCCAGGGGGCGGTCGGGGGATGCCGGGTGGTGCGCGGCCCCGGGGCGACCGGGTTCGCCGCCACGCGCGCGTGCCAGGGCGATGCCGTGGCGGAGCGCCCACAGCTTGCCCGTCCAGCCCGGCTCGGGCTCGCCCGGGGACGTGACCGTCAGCGGCAGCCCCCCGTACCGCGCGGCGAGGTCACCGGCCAGCTTCCCGGTGCCGTCGGAGCTGCCGTCGTCGACGAGCACGATCTCCGCCTCGCCCGGATAGTCCTGCACGAGCAGCGACGGCAGGCTCAGCGGCAGTACCTCGGCCTCGTCCCGCGCCGGTACGACGACGGTGACCCGCGGCCAGGTCTCCGGCTCCACGCGCGCGTGGCCGGTCGGCAGGCGTTGATCGGTACGCCAGAAGAGCCCCTGACCCAGCAGTAGCCACCCCCAGGCGGCCAGCGAACCCAGTGCGATCCAGGCAATGGCGCTCATTCGCCGCAGTCTGCCCCAGATCGGCGGCGACGCAAGGGTGGTCGGCTAGGGTGACCGGGTGAAGATCGCGCTCATGGACTCCGGAATCGGCCTGCTCCCGGCAGCAGCCGCGGTTCGCCGACTGCGGCCGGACGCGGATCTGGTCCTGTCCAGCGACCCCGACGGCATGCCCTGGGGTCCGCGTACCCCCGAGGACCTCACCGAGCGCGCCCTGGCCGTCGCCCGGGCCGCCGCGGCCCTGGAGCCGGACGCGCTGATCGTCGGCTGCAACACGGCCACCGTGCACGCCCTGCCCGCCCTGCGGGCCGCGCTGGAGCCCCGTATCCCGGTCATCGGTACCGTCCCGGCGATCAAGCCCGCCGCCTCGGGTGGCGGCAAGGTCGCCATCTGGGCGACCCCGGCCACCACCGGCAGCCCGTACCAGCGCGGACTGATCCGCGACTTCGCCGACGGCGCCGAGGTCACCGAGGTGCCCTGCCCCGGACTCGCCGACGCGGTGGAGCACGCGGACGCCGACGCCGTGCAGCGAGCCGTGGCCGCCGCCGCGGAGCTCACCCCGCGTGATGTACGGGCCCTGGTCCTCGGCTGCACGCACTACGAACTCGTCGCCGACCGGATCCGCGCCGCCGTCCAGTCCGCCGACCTTCCGCCGGTGGTTTTCCACGGCTCCGCCGGGGCAGTCGCAGCTCAGGCACTGCGCCGCATCGGCGCGGAGCCCGCGCCCGCCGCGACCCCGTCCGGCGGCCTGACCGTCCTCCTCAGCGGTCGGACCGGGGAGCTGCCGGCCGCCGCCCTGGGGTACGCCGAAGGCCGGCTGCTCCGGGCCGCTGCCGCCGCGCACTGACGGTTCGCGGACGCCTTCGACAAGGCGCCGCACGAGCGGAACGTGAGTAGGCTGCCACGCATGAGGGACCATTCCCGTCACCCCCGCCATCCCCGCCCCCTGGGCACGGACGCCCCGGTGCCCAAGGTGTGGACGGGCCGCGCCACCAACCGTCTGCAGTGGGTCGCCGCGGTCGCCGGCGCGGGTTGCATGGCCCTCGGTATCACCCTGGCGGTCGAGTCGCCGTGGACGTCCGGCATCGCGCCGCTGCTGATGGCCGTGATCGGCTGTGTGGCGGCGGGGCTGCTGGTGCTGTTCGGCACGCTCGCGTTCGTCCACGTCGAGGTGAAGGTGGACGACCGGGCGATGGAGGTCCGCTGCGGCCACATCGGCGTACCCCGCTGCCGGATCCTCCTCGCGAACGTGGTCGGCGCCGACTACGTCCCGAGGGTCACCCCGCACGAGTGGGGCGGCTGGGGCTACCGCTGGCGCCCGGAGAAGGGCAAGGCCGTCATCGTCCGGCGGGGCGAGGCGCTGCTCCTGCGACTGGACGACGGGCGTACTTTCACGGTCACGGTCGACGACGCGGAGTACGGCGTACGGGTCATCCGCGACCGCCTCCGCCCGGCCACCCCGACGGAGTCGACGGGCGCCTGAGCGTCACGAGCCCGACAGGTGGCCCGTTCGGTCGGTCTCCGACGGGCGATGGCTGTCCATCACCGCTCGATCCGCTCCATCCGCTCCATCCGCTCCAACGGTCCGGGCCGTGCCCGTGCGTGCCGTCGCCAGTCCGGCGAGCAGGCCGGCGCACGCGGTCACCGGGGTGAAGCTCAGCGCGTTGCCGACCGTCGCCAGGGCGGCCAGCGCCGTCAGGGCGGCCCCCGAAGTGAGCACGACGGCCGTAGAGCGCGGCGAGGACCACAGGCCCCAGAGCAGCCAGCCGTACGCCGCACCCAGCAGGACGACCCCCGGCACCCCCTGCTCCGCCGCCTGCTGGAGCGCCGCCGAGTGCGACTTGCCGTCCGCCGCGAACGTCTCCCGGGCCGTGGGGCTCAGCGCGCCGAACCGGTCGGGACCGACCCCGAGCACGGGGTTCTCCTTCGCGAGTGCGACCGCGTCCTGCCAGAGCAGCACGCGGTGCCGGGTCAGCTGGCCCTCCAGGGAGACCGCAAGCCCCTCGGGCAGCCGCTCCTCCGCCACGGCCCACGACGCGCCCACCACCAGCCCCGTCGCCAGGGCGAGCCCCGCGAGACCGAGGAGCCGGCGCCGCATCCGCACCGCCGCCAGCGAGCAGAGCAGCACGCCCGTCGCCGCGACGAAACCCCCCACCGAACCCAGCGCAAGGGCCGCGCCCGCCACGGCCAGGGCGAGCGCCCGCAGCACGAGCCGTCCGGGCCGCGAACCGGCCGCCGACGCCCCGCAGCAGGCCGCCCCGGCGGCGAGCACGAGCAGCGCGGCCGCCGCTCCCGTAGGACCGGTGGGTACGGATCCGACGGGGGTGGCGCCCGGGATCCCGGGCCCGGAGGGCAGCGCGAGGCCGAGGGCGGCGAGCGCGGTCAGCACGGCGGCGGCCACCGGCAGCAGCGAACCGGAGATCCGGCCGCAGGCGTACCCGGCGGTGAGCGCGAGCACGGCCAGCAGGACCCCCTCGGGGCGCGCCTCGCGGCCGGCGGCGGTGACGAGCGACCACAGCACACAGCCGCCGAGGATCAGTACGCCGGCCACGTCCGCGGCCCGGCTGCCGCGCTCGCGCACGACGGCTCCCCGCGCCGCATGTGCAGCCATCCCCGTCGACCCCCGCTCCGTCTGGCCGACACCGTAACGGGGCTGCAGGGATTTGGGGAGCGGATGAGCAGAAACGTTGTGGCAGAGGTGAAGGAAGGGTGACGGGGGCCGGCGAGCGCGTGCTGGGGCGGGGCGGCGCGCAGGCGATCCGGGGCAGCCGGGCGCGGGTGGTCCGGGGTAGTCGGGCGCGGGTGGTCCGGGGTAGTCGGGCGCGGGTGGTCCGGGGGCGTGCGCGGTGGTCCGGGAAGGCTGTGCGCGAGTGGCCGGGGGCCGTGCGCGGGTGGTCCTGGGGGCGTGCGCGGTGGTCCCGGAAGGGTGTGCGCGGGTGGTCCGGGTACACCCTGCTCGGGTGGCTGGGACCGCTGAACGCGGGTGGCCGAGACCGCCGCGCCCGGACGGCCGGGATCGTCGTCCGTGAGTGATCAGCAGGCGGTGCGCAGGTCGTCGGAGATCGCGGACCGCAGCCGCTGCCACCGCCCTGCTCGGGGCCACAGATCCACACCGTAGACTCCGCAAGGTGAGCACCACCATCACCCCCGTCGACGCCTCCGGCCCCGCCGCCGCCCCCGAGCCCGGTCCGGCCGGGCTGCGACGCCTGGTACGGCCCGGCGCGGCCTT
This sequence comes from Streptomyces sp. P9(2023), assembly GCF_032436795.1. Classification (NCBI taxonomy): domain Bacteria; kingdom Bacillati; phylum Actinomycetota; class Actinomycetes; order Kitasatosporales; family Streptomycetaceae; genus Streptomyces; species Streptomyces sp. P9(2023). The sequence goes on along the minus strand of NZ_JAUPWM010000002.1, from coordinate 238,761 downwards.
GCTGTCCGGGGCCATGCTCTTCCTGAGCTTCCCGCCCCGCCCGCTGTGGTGGCTCGTGCTGCCGGGCTTCGCGCTGCTCGGCTGGACGCTGTACGGCCGACGGGCGCGCGCCGGGTTCGGCCTCGGCTACCTCGCCGGGCTCGGTTTCCTGCTGCCGCTGCTGATCTGGACCGGGTCCGAGGTCGGACAGTTCCCGTGGATCGCCCTCTCCGCCGTCGAGGCGCTGTTCATCGCGGCCGCCGGCGCGGGTATCGCGGTCGTCTCGCGGCTCCCCGGCTGGCCGGTGTTCGCCGCGGCGGTGTGGATCCTCGCCGAGGCGGCACGCGCGCGTGTCCCGTTCGGCGGCTTCCCCTGGGGCAAGATCGCCTTCGGGCAGGCCGACAGCGTCTTCCTGCCGCTGGCGGCCGTCGGCGGAACGCCGCTGCTCGGCTTCGCCGTCGCCCTCTGCGGCTTCGGGCTGTACGAGGTGATCCGCCAGGCCCGCGCCTACCGCGCGACCGGGTCCGTCCCCCGTGGCCCGCTCGCGGCGGCCGCGCTCACCGTCCTCGTACCGGTCACCGGCGCCGTGGCCGCCCTGCCGCTGGTCGACGACCGCGCCGAGGACGGCACGGCGACCGTCGCCGCCGTACAGGGAAACGTTCCGCGCCTCGGACTCGACTTCAACTCCCAGCGGCGGGCGGTCCTCGACAACCACGTCGCGCGCACCGAGGAGCTCGCCGAGGCCGTCGCGGCGAAGAAGGAGCCGCAGCCCGACTTCGTCCTGTGGCCGGAGAACTCCTCGGACATCGACCCGTACGCCAATCCCGACGCGGCGGACGCCATCGACCGGGCCGTGCAGAAGATCGGCGCGCCGACCGTGATCGGCGCCGTCGTCTCCCCGCCGACCGGCAAGCTGCGCAACACCCTCATCGAGTGGGACCCGGAGAAGGGCCCCGTCGCCACCTACGACAAGCGGCACGTCCAGCCCTTCGGCGAGTACATCCCGATGCGGTCCTTCGTACGGATCTTCAACAGCAACGTGGACCGGGTCAGCCGGGACTTCGGGCCGGGCGACAAGGTCGGCGTGTTCGACCTCGCCGGCACCAAGGTCGGCCTCGCCACCTGCTACGAGGCGGCCTTCGACTGGGCCGTGCGCGACACCGTCACCCACGGCGCGCAACTGATCACGGTCCCGAGCAACAACGCCACCTTCGGCCGCAGCGAGATGACCTACCAGCAGCTCGCGATGTCCCGCGTGCGGGCGGTCGAACACAGCCGCTCCGTCGTCGTCCCGGTCACCAGCGGCGTCAGCGCGATCATCGCGCCGGACGGCCGGATCGTGGAACAGACGAAGATGTTCACGCCGGACGTCCTGGTCGAGAAGGTGCCGCTGCGCTCCTCGCTGACCCCGGCCACGCGCATGGGCACACTGCCCGAGGCGCTCCTGGTGGCGGTCGCGGCGGCAGGGCTCGGCTGGTCGGTGCTGCGGTCCGTACGGGCACGTCGGAGCCGGTCGGCCTGAGAGCGCGGGGAGGGCTTCGTCTCTCGACGGTGCTTGATCCACCGGGGCATAGGGTCGAGGCATGGGTACCCCTGACTTCATCCGCGAGATCCGGGCCAGCGCCGGCCACCAGTTGCTCTTCCTGCCGGGCGTGAGCGCGGTCGTCTTCGACGACCGGGGCAGGGTGCTGCTCGGCCGGCGGGCGGACAACGGTCTCTGGTCCATCATCGGAGGCATCGTCGAACCGGGGGAGCAGCCGGCCGCCTGCGCCGTCCGCGAGGTGTACGAGGAGACCGCCGTGCGCTGTGAGCCCGAGCGCGTCGTGATCGTCCAGACCCTGCGCAAGCCCGTCGTCTACCCCAACGGCGATACGTGCCAGTTCATGGACGTCACCTTCCGCTGCCGCGCGGTCGGCGGCGAGGCCCGCGTCAACGACGAGGAGTCGACGGAGGTCGGCTGGTTCGCGGTGGACGACCTGCCGGAGATGAAGCGGTTCTCGCACTTCCGGATCGAACAGGCGCTCGCCGACGAACCCACATGGTTCGACCCCATGCCCAGCAGCTGAAGTATGGCTTCAGCACACATCGGTTGAGGGTGGGGCCCTTCATACAGTGCGGAGCATGAGCGCCCCCACCACATCAGGTCCCGTACCGGCGCAGGTACCGGCACCACCTGTCCAGGCCCAAGCGGCCGCCCAGGCCCTCGCGGCGGTCCCCGGAGCCGTTCCGGCGCCCGGCTCCGTCCAGCTCGACCTCGCCGGCCGCACGGCGCTCGTCACCGGCGCGGCCGGCGGCATCGGCCGTGCCTGCGCGCTGCGGCTGGCCGCGGCGGGGGCCCGGGTCAGAGCCGTCGACCGGGCCGCCGACGGACTGGCGGCGCTCGCCGAGGCCGCGGACGGACTGCCGGGCACCGTCGAGCCGCAGACCCTGGACCTGACCGACCTCGACGCCGCCGAGCAGGCGGCGGCCGGCGCCGACATCCTCGTCAACAACGCCGGACTGCAGCTGGTCCGCCCCATCGAGGAGTTCCCGCCGGACGTCTTCCACACAGTTCTGACCGTGATGCTGGAGGCACCGTTCCGGCTGATCAGGGGCGCTCTGCCACACATGTACGGCCAGGGCTGGGGCCGGATCGTCAACGTCTCCTCCGTCCATGGGCTACGGGCCTCCGCCTTCAAGTCCGCCTATGTGGCCGCCAAACACGGTCTCGAAGGGCTCTCCAAGACCGCCGCCCTCGAAGGCGCCCCGCACGGCGTCACCTCGAACTGCGTCAACCCCGGCTATGTGCGCACGCCCCTGGTCGAGCGGCAGATCGCCGACCAGGCGGCGGCCCACGGCATCCCCGCGGAGCGGGTCCTCACCGAGGTCCTGCTCAAGGACTCGGCGCTCAAGCGGCTCATCGAACCGGAGGACGTCGCGGAAGCGGTGCTCTACCTCTGCGCGCCCCAGGCCTCCTTCATCACCGGCGCCTCCCTGACCCTCGACGGCGGCTGGACCGCGCACTGACGGTTATCCACAGGGGTGGTGCTCCGACCCGTACGGCAGGTATCCCTGTGTCCATGTCGCAAGAACCGGTCTCCTACCTGGAGCTCCTCGCACGAGGCGCCGCGGTGGAGGCGTACGACCGGCCCGTGCTGCTCGCCCGTGCGAGCGGCGCGGGCTCCGAGGCGTTGGCCGAGCTGGAGCGGGCCAAGCAGCTCGCCCTGCGCGTCCGGGCCGAGCTGGAGGGCAGAAGGCGCCGCGAGGCGGAGCTCTCCGCCCTCTTCGAGACCGCCCACGACCTCGCGGGGCTGCGCGACCTGGACGCGGTGCTCCGCGCCATCGTCCAGCGCGCCCGCTCGCTGCTCGGCACCGAGGTCGCCTACCTCAGCCTCAACGACCCGTCCGCGGGCGACACGTACATGCGCGTCACCGAGGGCTCGGTCTCGGCGCACTTCCAGCAGCTCCGGCTCGGCATGGGGGAGGGCCTCGGCGGACTCGTCGCCCAGACCGCCCGCCCGTACGTCACGGAGAACTACTTCGACGACGCCCGCTTCCAGCACACCCGCACCATCGACTCGGCCGTCGGTGACGAAGGGCTCGTCGCCATCCTCGGTGTCCCGCTGACCCTGGGCAGCCAGGTCATCGGTGTCCTCTTCGCCGCGGACCGGCGGGCCCGGGTCTTCGGAAGGGAACAGGTCGCGCTGCTCGGCTCCTTCGCCGCGCACGCCGCCGTGGCCATCGACACCGCCAACCTGCTCGGCGAGACCCGCTCGGCCCTGGCCGAGCTGGAGCGGGCCAACGACATCATCCGCGAGCACAGCGGCGTCATCGAACGTGCCTCCGAGGTCCATGACCGGCTCAGCGAACTGGTGCTGCACGGCGGCGGGGTCCATGACGTGGCCGACGCCGTCTCCGAAGTCCTGGGCGGGCGTGTCGAGTTCATCGAGGACGGCCACACCTCCGCACGCCTCGCCGACGGGCATGCCCTGCGCGACGGCGACCGCTGGCTGGCCGCCGTATCGGCGGGCGGCGAGTCCTTCGGCGCCCTCGCCCTCCACGGCCAGCCCGACCTGGACCCCGTGGACCAGCGCACCCTGGAGCGAGCCGCCCTGGTGACCTCGCTGCTGCTGCTCGCCCGCCGCTCGGCAGGAGAGGCCGAACAGCGGGTACGGGGCGAACTGCTCGACGACCTCCTCGACGCCCCCGACCGCGACCGCCGCCTGCTGCGCGAGCGCGCCGCCCGGCTCCGTACCGACGTCGACGCGCCCCATGTGGTGCTCGCCGCCCGGATCGACCGGGCGGGTGCCGGGGGAGAGACCGACACGGGAGTACGGGAGAGCGCGGACCGGCAGCGCCTCTGGTCGGCCGCCTCCCATCTGGCCGCCACCCGGCAGGGCCTGGCCTCCGCACGCGACGGCGGTACGGTCCTGCTGCTGCCGCTCGGCCCAGGCGAGGACGCCGCCGAACTGGCCCGGCAGACCGCCAAACACCTCGGCGGAGCCCTGCGCGAACCGGTCACGGTGGGAGCCTCGTCGCCCGTCTCCGCACCGCTCGCCGTCCCAGGCCAGGTCGCCTCCGCCTATGAGGAGGCCCGCCGCTGCCTGGACGCCCTCCGCCTGCTGCGCCGCTCCGGCGAGGGCGCGGCCGCCGAGGACCTGGGCTTCCTCGGCCTCCTGCTCGCCGACACCCGGGACATCGAGGGCTTCGTCGACCGTACGATCGGCCAGGTCATCGCGTACGACCGGCGAAGAGGCACGGACCTGGTGCGCACGATGGACGCGTACTTCGCGAGCGGGATGAGCCCGGCCCGTACGAAGGACGACCTTCACGTCCATGTGAACACCGTGGCCCAGCGGGTCGACCGCATCGGTCGCCTCCTCGGTCCGGACTGGCAGTCCCCGGCCCGCGCGCTGGAGATCCAACTGGCCCTGCGTCTGCACGCGATGTCGGCGGCGGTGGCCCGCTGAGCGCACGGGAAGACGCCGGCCCCCTGAAACGGGGGACCGGCGCCTTCCTGGGTGAGGCGACGGCGCTCAGGCGTCGGCGCGAACGGCGGTGGTGGGGACGGCAGCGGCGTCCTCGGCGACCTCGGAGAGATCGCGATGGCGGGTCTCGCGGGCGCAGGCGATGGCGACGACCGTGAGGAGGGCGGCGGCGATCACGTAGAGGGAGATCGGTGTCGAGGAACCGTAGTCGCTGAGCAGCGCGGTCGCGATCAGCGGGGCGGGGGCACCGGCGGCGACGGAGGAGAACTGGGCGCCGATGGAGGCGCCGGAGTAGCGCATCCGGGTCGCGAACATCTCGGAGAAGAACGCGGCCTGCGGCGCGTACATCGCCCCGTGCAGGACCAGACCGACGGTGACGGCGAGCAGCAGTGCACCGAACGAACCCGCGTCGATGAGCATGAAGAACGGGAACATCCAGGCGCCGACACCGACCGCACCGATCAGATAGACCGGCCGGCGGCCGATCCGGTCCGACAGCGCGCCCCAGGCGGGGATGACGGCGAAGTGCACGGCGGAGGCGATGAGGACGGCGTTGAGCGCGGTCTGCTTGGAGAGGCCCACCTGGGTCGTCGCGTAGACGAGGATGAACGCGGTGATGACGTAGTAGGAGATGTTCTCGGCCATGCGGGCGCCCATCGCGATGAGCACGTCCCGCCAGTGGTGCTTGAGCACGGCGACCAGCGGCATCTTCTCGACCTGGGCGGCGGCGGACTTGCGCTCCTCGGCGGCGGCGAGCGCGGCCTTGAAGACGGGTGACTCGTCGACGGAGAGCCGGATCCAGAGACCGACGATCACCAGCACACCGGAGAGCAGGAACGGTATGCGCCAGCCCCATGCCAGGAACGCGGAGTCGGAGAGCAGCGCGGTCAGCGCGGAGAGCACGCCGGTCGCGAGCAACTGCCCGGCGGGCGCCCCGGTCTGCGGCCACGAGGCCCAGAACCCGCGCCGCTTGGCGTCCCCGTGCTCCGAGACGAGCAGCACGGCCCCGCCCCACTCACCCCCGAGCGCGAACCCCTGCACCAGCCGCAGCGCGGTGAGCAGCAGGGGAGCGGCGGCCCCGACGGTCGCGTGCGTCGGCAGCAGCCCGATCGCGAAGGTGGCGCCACCCATCAGCAACAGACTGAGCACCAGCAACTTCTTACGCCCGAGCCGGTCCCCGTAATGCCCGAACACCAACGCCCCGAGCGGCCGCGCGGCGAACCCGACCGCGTAGGTGAGGAAGGAGAGGAGCGTGCCGACGAGCGGGTCGGACTCAGGGAAGAACAGCTTGTTGAACACCAGCGCGGCGGCGGAACCATAGAGGAAGAAGTCGTACCACTCGATGGTCGTGCCGATGAGACTCGCGGCGACGATGCGACGGAGGTTGGACGGTGCTGGTGGAGCGGTCGCGGGGGAGGACATCGGCACCACTTCCTGGCGTGTGACGGGGACGATTTCGTGTCGCCACACCGTAGAAACACGCAGGTCACCGGCGTATGTGGTGGGACACCATAGTTCTATCGGCCGGAGTGCGCGTGACCACCATGGGGGCGGTGCCGGGGTCTCCGCGACGGCCTCGACGAGGCCGCGCAGGGGGCTGTCCAAGTTGCACTATTCGGGCATGATTTGGAGGTGTCGTGCTGACTCCCGTGCTGGTTTGGTGCTGACAAAAAGCCCACGTCATCACCCGTTCCCACCCCTCCCGTGCTGACTTGGTGCTGACTACGCTGCGTAGAACTCCGGTATGTGTTGCAGATCGGACGGTGCCCGACCGGCAGCGGGGGACCCGCTGGTCGTGGATGGTGGCGCCCGGGGGCCCTGCTGGCCTTCCCGCGGAGTCATGACTCGGCTCGTGACAGGGGCTCCGGGTATCTGCCAGCGCCAGCCGTGTGTCCGTGGAATGAGGCAACAGGGGCTGGGGTGCCAGGTTGCTGGTCGGGTTCGGGTATGGAACCGAATCTTGGTGGAGGTCTTCCGTATCGTGCGCTTGGGCTGGTGGCCGGCGTCGAGCATGATGGTCCGATGGAGAGCGCTGGCGACTTGTCCGTGGTGATGGTCATGGTTGACCGGGATTCCGAGACGTTCGTGCTGGCGAGGTCCGACGGCAAGGAAGCGCGTTTTCCGCTTAAAGCTCCCATGTTTGAACCCAGTAGCTTGCTGTCCCGCATTGCCTACCCGCCCACCTTCGAAGGACTGGTGGCGGAGACGTGCAAGGGCGACAGCATCGTGTTCGAGCTTCCTGGCTTCGGCCAGGCGGAGCAGCTGGACGGGAGGCTGGCTGTCTACCTGGATCAGAACAAGTGGCGCCTCGTTAGCGATGTATTGCAGGGGCAGGGTGGCGGCGGAGCTGCCGATCGGGCGGCCGCTCGACGACTCATGGGATGGCTGGCGGAGAGGCGGATCGTCCTGCCTCTTTCTGCGGGTCACTACTACGAGACGACGAAATGGTCTGACGCTGAGGGACGCTACTGCCTGGGCTTGTCCATGCTTCAGCTCAGTGGAGGTTGGCAGTTGCGGGACCCGCTGCAGGTCTGGAGAGATGAACTGCGGTTGATGTTCCGGGAGCGGATTGAGTCCGGCGGGACAGTGCCGCCGGTTGTGACGCTAGCTTCGAACGGGGTTCACTCTGCCGTGCGCGGCTATGTGCCATCCCAGCCGCCTGCCGACTTCTCTCCGCGGGAGGCGTTCCAGTACGGGGCCCTCTTGTCAGCGACGACGCTCATCGACCTCATGCTGGATTCGGAGGCTGGCGAACGCGGTCCCGAGGCCGGCTGGACCGCGGCCAACCAGCGATTCAGTGACTGGTTGGACACCCAGGACGGTGACGCCCAGAAGAAGCGCAAAGCGATCGATGCCTGGCTCTTTCGCGACCTTCACAAGGAGCTGGCCGAAGAGTCCTATGCCGCAGGGCTGACGGCGGTGCAGCTGCAGGAGTGGGGCAGCGTCTCGCGACCGGTTCAGGGCATGAGCGTCCTGCCTGCATGGGGCCTCTATCGGGAGATGATGCATGAACGCCATCTCAACCGTGGCACCAAGTGGAATCCGAATGATGTGATCGACATGGTCTATCTGTCCTGCGCAGCCGGCTACGCGGACTTCGTCGTGTGTGAGCGCCAGATGCGTGAGCCATTGGCCCGTGGGATCAACCGACTTGGGCGACGTACCCAGGTCTTCCGAAGCCTCACCGAGGCCGTTCTCGCCATTGAAATGGCGTTCGACGAGACGCCGACAAGCTAAGAGCGCGGGCTTCTGACGGCCCGGCACCCCGCGCCTGTCCTTGCGTCTGGCTGGAGGCGGGGCCGAGCCGGAGTGCCCACGCCCCACCAACCGGGAGTTGCCGCGCGTGCTGAACCACCGTGTCCGACGTGTGCAGGTGGGCAGGACCCTGAGAGGCTCTGCCCACACGTGATCAGGCGGAGACGCCGACCGGCTGCACAGGAGAGACCCGAGCGGCGAGGTACCGCTCTGTGTCGAGGGCGGCCTGGCAGCCGCTGGCGGCTGCGGTGATGGCCTGGCGGTAGGTGTGGTCGACGACGTCACCGGCGGCGAAGACGCCGGGGATGTTGGTGCGGGTGGACGGGGGGTCGACCTTGATGTAGCCCTCGTCGTCGAGGTCGACCTGGCCGGTGAAGAGTTCGGTGCGCGGGTCGTGGCCGATGGCGATGAACAGGCCGGTGGCGTCGAGGTCGCGGGTCTTGCCGGTGATGGTGTGTCGCAGGACGACGCCGGCGAGCATGCCGTTCTCGGCCTTGATCTCGGCGATCTCGCTGTCGAAGGCGAAGGAGATCTTGTCGTCGGCGAACGCGCGGTTCTGCATGGCCTTGGAGGCGCGCAGGGTGGAGCGGCGGTGGACGACGGTGACGGAGCGGGCGAAGCGGGTGAGGAAGGTGGCTTCCTCCATGGCGGTGTCGCCGCCGCCGACCACGACGATGTCGCGGTCGCGGAAGAAGAACCCGTCGCAGGTCGCGCACCACGAGACGCCGCGGCCGGAGAGCTCGTCCTCGTTGGGGAGGCCGAGCTTGCGGTAGCCGGAGCCGGTCGCGATGATCACGGCCTTGGCGCGGTGGACGGTGCCCTCGGAGTCGGTGACTTCCTTGATGTCGCCGGTGAGGTCGACGGAGATGATGTCGTCGTCGATCATCTCGGCGCCGAAGTTCTCGGCCTGGGCCCGCATGTTGTCCATGAGGTCCGGGCCGTCGATGCCGTTGGGGAAGCCGGGGAAGTTCTCGACCTCGGTCGTGGTGGTGAGGGAGCCGCCGACGAAGATCGAGCTGCCGAAGAGCAGGGGCTTGAGCTGGGCGCGGGCGGTGTAGAGGGCGGCGGTGTATCCGGCGGGGCCGGAGCCTATGACGATGACGTTGCGTACGTCGTCATCGGTGGCGGCGGTCGGGTCGGTCACTGAGGTCACGCCTCCTGCTTCGCGTCGATCTCGGCGATGAGGCCCTCGATGAGGCCCTTGATCTCGTCGCGGATGGGGCGGACGGCCTCGACGCCCTGACCGGCCGGGTCCTCCAGGGCCCAGTCCAGGTACTTCTTGCCGGGGAAGATCGGGCACGCGTCGCCGCAGCCCATGGTGATGACGTAGTCGGACGCCTGGACGGCCTCGGTGGTGAGGATCTTCGGCGTGGCGGCGGAGATGTCGACGCCGACCTCCTTCATCGCCTCGACCGCGGCCGGGTTGACCTGGTCGCCGGGGATGGAGCCGGCGGAGCGCACCTCGATCCGGTCGCCGGCGAGGTGGTTGAGGAATCCGGCGGCCATCTGGGAGCGGCCTGCGTTGTGGACGCAGACGAAGAGCACGGAGGCGAGCGGAGCGGTCATCGGTTCTTCCTTAGGCAGGGATGGAGCGTGGTGCGGGGACGGGAAGCTTCAGATGCCGGGCAGGGTGTCCAGCAGGGTGGTGATACGGGCGTCGATGGCGTCGCGGATGGAGCGCATGACCGCGATCGGGGCACCGTCGGGGTCCGGGACGGGCCAGTCCAGGTAGCGGTGGCCGGGCACCACGGGGCAGGCGTCGCCACAGCCCAGGGTGATCACGATGTCTGCGGCCCGGACGACCTCGTCGGTCAGCGGCTTGGGGTAGACCTCGTCGAGTGCGACGCCGGCCTCGGTGAGGGCCTGGACCACGTGCGGGTCGACGGCGCCGGACGGGTGGGTGCCGGCGGAGGAGACGATGACGTCGTCCCCGGCCCGGTGGGCCAGCAGGGCGGCTGCCATCTGCGAACGCCCGGCGTTGTGGCTGCACACGAAGAGCACCCGCGGCCGGCCACCGGTGCCGGCCGGGTTCTCGACGTGCGCCAGTGCGTCCAGGCGCTCGGCGGCGAATCGCTCCGCGAGCACGACGAGGTGGGTGCGGACGTGCGCGTGCGCGGCGAGCTGCTCGTAGGAGTCGGCGATCAGCCGCTGTACCGTCTCCACGGAGTACCGGCCATGGTGACGGACGGCGAGGCGGGCGACGCCGGCCGCGAGACGTGCGTCGGGAAGGACCGGGTACGAGGACGCGGTCATGGCGAGAACCCCCTTCGGCGGGTTCAAAGAGGTCAGCCCGGGCTGGTATCAGCTCCGGGTGATGTGAGAGTATCAGCTCATGATGACGTCAGTCGATACTGATCTGATCCGGGTGCTGGGTGACCCCCTGCGCCTCCAGATCGTGACCCTGCTCGCTCGCGAGACGCTGTGCACCACCCACCTCGTGGAGGAGACCGGTGCCAAGCAGACCAACCTCTCCAACCATCTGAAGGTGCTGCGCGAGGCAGGGGTCGTCGAGACAGAACCCTGCGGCCGGTTCACCTACTACCGGCTCAAGCCGGACGTCATCGAAGCCCTGGCCGGTCAGTTCGCCGCCCTCGCCGAGGCCGCACGCGCCAACGCCGACACCAAGAGAGCCTGCCCGTAAGCCTCTCGCCTCACCTGCCCGAGGAGACCCTGCCCGTGACCGCCATCGAGCCCGCCGCGAGCGACGCCATAGCCGCCGACACGTCGCCGCAGCCCGCGCCCGGCGCCACCCCGCCCCGTACCCCGCTGGTCGCCCGAGCCGCCGCCGAACTGGTCGGGACGGCCGCCCTGGTGGCGATCGTCGTCGGCTCCGGCATCCAGGCCACCGACCTCACCGACGACGTCGCCCTGCAGCTGCTGGCCAACTCCACCGCCACCGTCTTCGGCCTCGGCGTCCTGATCGCTCTCCTTGGGCCGGTGTCGGGGGCGCACTTCAACCCGGCCGTCACCCTGGCCGAGTGGTGGACCGCCCGCCCCGGCGGCGCTGGTGTGAATGGGCGCGAACTCGCCGTGTACGTGCCGTCGCAGGTCGTCGGCGGGATCGCGGGCGCGGTCCTGGCGGACGCGATGTTCGGCGAGCCGCTCGTGAAGTGGTCCACGCACGACCGCTCCGCCGGCAACCTGCTTCTCGGCGAGGTCGTGGCGACGGCCGGTCTGATCCTGCTGATCTTCGGCCTGGCCCGCACCGACCGCCTCCGCTTCGCGCCCGTCGCGGTCGCCTCGTACATCGGCGCGGCCTACTGGTTCACGTCGTCGACCTCGTTCGCGAATCCGGCGGTGACCATCGGCCGGGGCTTCACCGACACCTTCGCGGGCATCGCCCCGGCCTCCGTCCCGGCGTTCATCGGCATGCAGCTGATCGGCGCGGTCGTGGGCTTGGCGCTGGTCGCGGTCATCTTCATGCGCGGCAAGACGACCAGCGAATGACGCAGGTCGTGGACGTGGTGGTGATCGGCGGCGGCCAGGCCGGGCTGGCCGCCGGCTACCACCTGCACCGCCTCGGCCTGGACTTCGTCATCCTCGACGCCCAGGCCGCCCCGGGCGGAGCCTGGCAGCACACCTGGGACTCCCTCCACCTCTTCTCTCCGGCCGCGTACTCCTGCCTGCCCGGCCGCCTCATGCCGCCGCAGCAGGGGGAGACGTATCCCGACGCCGCCCACGTCGTCTCGTACCTCAGCGAGTACGAGCGGCGATACGAGCTTCCTGTCGTCCGACCGGTCAGAGTCGAAGCGGTCCACCGGGACGGCGAGTTCCTGCGCGTGGAGGCGGACACGGGCACCTGGCGGGCTCGTACGGTCATCAGCGCGACCGGTACCTGGTGGCGGCCCTTCGTCCCCGCCGTCCCCGGGCGTACGCAGTTCAAGGGCGCCCAGCTCCACACCGTGGAGTACCGCCGCGCCTCCGGCTTCGCCGGGCAGAAAGTGGTGGTCGTCGGGGGCGGCAACTCCGGCGCCCAGATCGCCGCCGACCTCGCGTACGACACCGACCTCACCTGGGTCACCCTCCGCGAACCGCGCTACCTCGCCGACGACATCGACGGCCGCGCCCTCTTCGACCACGCCACCGCCCGCCGCCGCGCCCTCGACGAAGGCCGCACCGACACCGGCGGAGTTGCCTCCCTCGGTGACATCGTCGCCGTCCCGCCCGTCCGGGCCGCCCGCGACGCGGGCCTGCTCAAGGCGCAGTCGATGTTCACCCGGCTCACCACGAGCGGCGTCGAGTGGTCCGACGGCATGACGGCGGAGGCGGACGCGATCATTTGGTGCACCGGCTTCCGTCCCGCCCTCTCCCACTTGGCGCCGCTCGGCCTGCGCGGCACCCGCGGCCACATCCCCACCGCAGGGACCCAGGCCCTCGCCGAGCCCCGCCTGCACCTTCTCGGTTACGGCGACTGGACCGGCCCCGCCTCAGCCACCCTCATCGGTGTCGGCCGCCCCGCGCGTGACGCGGCCCGTGAGATCGCGGGGCTGCTGCGGGCTTGACCTTCAAGTCGACTTGAAGGTTTACGTTCGAGGTATGAGCATTCTGCGGATCTCCCAGCTGGCCGAACGCTCCGGCGTCCGCCCGTCCACGCTGCGGTTCTACGAGTCGGCCGGGCTCTTGCCGGCCGAGCGCACCGCGGCCGGCTACCGCCTCTACGACGAGGGGTCGGTGGAGCGCCTGGCCTTCATCTCGTCGGCCAAGCTGCTGGGGCTCGCGCTGGAGGACATCCGTGACCTCCTCGATGTGCGGGACGAGGGGGTGTGCGCGGCGGTGCGGGACCGGATGGTGCCGATGGTCGCCGACCGGATCGCGGACGCGGACCGGCGAGCAGCCGAGCTGGCCGCGTTCTCCGCCCACCTGGCCGGGGTGCACGAGCGGCTGGCCGGTCCGGCTCCGGCGGGCGCCTGCGGCCCGGACTGCGGCTGCACCAGCGAGAGCAGCGCGCCGGGCCCTGTCCTGGTCGAGCTGTCGCCCACGCGTCCACCGGCCCCGGACTCCGTACCCGCTGAGGCCGGGGAGCTGTGGCGTGAGGCACCGGTGGCATGCACCCTGAACGGCGATGAGCTGGGGGAGCGCACCGCGCAGTGGCAGGACCTCGTCGCCCGGGCGACCACGCGCGAAGAGGTCCCGGACGGGATGCGCCTGACCTTCCCCGGTACCCCTGAACTCGCCGCCGAGGTCGCTTCGCTGGCCGCGGCCGAACAGGGATGCTGCGCCTTCTTCGACTTCACCCTGCACCTGACCCCCGCCACTCTGGAGCTGACCGTGCGGGCCCCTGAGGCTGCCGGATCCCTGCTGGCCGACCTCTTCGGAGCCGCCTCGTGACAAGTCCGTGCTCGGTGCCGGCCTGCTTGCCGTGGCTGCCTGCGCGGTGTGCTGTGCGGGACCGCTGCTGGCAGCCCTGGGCGGTATCGGTGTCGCGTCCGCCATCGGCGCGATCTGGGCACCGGCGCTGGCCGTCCTCGCGGTCGCCGCCGTCGTGGCGGCTGTGTGGGTGCACCGGCGCAGGAAGCGGACGTCCGTCTGCCAGACCGGGCCTGCCACCGTCGATGTGGGCATGCCCACGCGCATCCCGCCCGGCACCGGCTCCGACCGCTTGCCACGATGAACGACGCCCACCAGGGCGCAACCACGCAGGTCAGCACAGCCAGAGGGAACGGGTCGGAATGGTGTCGCAGGAACCGCGCGGTCTGGTCGAGCGGATGGAAGACCACCAGGTCGCGATCTACCTCGCCGCGATGGCCTTCGGCGGTCTCCTCGGCTGGGCGGCAGCCGGGGCCGGCCCCGCCTTGGAGCACGCCATCAACCCCGTCCTGGGCGCGCTGCTGTTCGTCACCTTCCTCCAGGTCCCGGCTGCCGACCTGCTCCGTTCGCTGCGCGACGGCCGGTTCCTGTCGGCCGCGATGGCCGTGAACTTCGTCGTCGTACCGCTCGTCGTGGCGGCCCTGTTCACGTTCCTGCCCGCCGACCAGGCGGTCCGGATCGGCGTGCTGCTGGTCCTGCTGTGCCCGTGCGTGGACTACGTGATCGTCTTCAGCGGCCTGGCCGGCGGGGACAGCCGTCGCCTGATGGCCGCAACCCCGCTTCTGCTCGTCGCGCAGATGCTGCTCCTGCCCGGCTTCCTCTACCTGTTCATGGGCCCGGAACTCGGCGACATCGTCGAGGCGGGCCCCTTCCTCGAAGCCTTCCTCTTCCTGATCGTCATCCCGCTCGCCCTGGCCTGGGGCCTGCAGGCGTGGGCCGCGCACAGGGTGGTAGGCCAGAAGGTGTCCGAAGCGGCGACCACCACGATGGTGCCGCTGATGGCCGCCACGCTGATCATGGTCGTCGCCTCGCAGGTCCCCAAGCTGGACGGCCGTCTGGGCGACGTGGCGGCCGTCGTCCCCGTGTACGCCGTCTTCCTGGTCGTCATGGCCTTCGCCGGGCGTCTGGTGGCCCGGCTCTTCCGGCTCGACGTCCCTGCCTCCCGGGCCGTCGTCTTCACCGGCGCGACACGCAATTCCCTCGTCGTCCTGCCCCTCGCCCTGGCCCTGCCCGACGATCTGGCCGTGGCCGCCGTCGTCGTGGTCACCCAGACCCTCGTCGAGGTCATCGGCATGGTCGCCTACGTACGCCTCGTTCCGCGCCTCGTCCCGGGCCCGGACCGGACGCCGGTCAGGGCCGGCTGAGGATGGTGCAGATCTCGCCCTCGGAACACGAGTCGGGATCGGTCACCGCGGACCGCCGGGCCAGCTCCTGAAGCTCCGTCCGGGCCTCGCGCAGCTCGGCCATGCGCCGGTCGATCTCCGCCAGATGCTGGTCGATGAGCGCACCGACCCGGGCGCACGGCGCCTGCCCGCTGTCCCGCAGGGTGAGTACGGAGCGGATCTCGGCGAGGGTCAGCCCGGCGGCCTGAGCATCGCGGATGAAGCCGAGCCGGGCGAGCGTGTGCTGTGGATGGTCGCGGTAGCCGCCGGAGGTACGCGGCGGCGCGGGAAGCAGTCCGGCCTGCTCGTAGAACCTGATCGTCTTCGTGGTCAGCCCGCTCGCCACCGCCAGCTCGCCGATACGCATACCTCCACGCTAACGCCTTGACCTTCCAGTGCACTGGAAGGTCTACGGTCGAAGCGACAGGCCAGTGACCGGGAGGACGGCGGACATGCGGATCACGATTCTGACGGTGCCGGACTGCCCGAACGCACCGGTCGTACGCGAGCGGATCACGGCCGCGCTCGACGGCCGGAGCGCCGAGGTGGAGCTCATCGAGGTACGCGAGGACGCCGAAGCCGCCCGCTGGGGGATGACAGGATCGCCGACAGTGCTCCTCGACGGCGCCGACCCGTTCGCCGTACCCGGCGCCCCGACGAGCGTGTCCTGCCGCCTCTACCGCGATGCGGACGGCCAAGCGGGCGGGGCCCCCAGCGTCCACTCCCTGCGCCAGGCACTGGCCGGCACGACTCCCGCGCCAGCCACCGAGGAACAACTGGAGTGCTGCGAGGCGGACCTGTTGGATCCGATCGGCCGGGCCGGCCGGGGCCGGCGCGCCCCGGCGGAACGCGGACTGCGCGCCGTCCACCAGGCGGTGCTGCGGCACTTCGCCACCCACGGCAGGGCACCACAGCCGGCTGCACTCGAACACGTAGCCGCCCCAGCCGGCCGCGCAGCCGCGGACGTACTGGCCGAGCTGGACCGCGAGGACTTCCTGGCCCTCGACGAAGAGGGGCGGATCCGGGCCGCCTACCCGTTCTCGGCGGTCGAGACCCCGCACCGGGTCCGGATGGCGAGCGGAGTGGAGGCGTGGTCGATGTGCGCCGTCGACGCCCTGGGCATCAGCGCCATGCTCGACGGCCAGGACGTACGAATCTCCTCCTCCGACCCTGTCAGCGGCGAACCGGTGACCGTCACCTTCATCGACGGCAACCCACTGTGGGAGCCTGCGGACGCGGTCGTCTTCATCGGCCGCCGCGAAGGAAACGGGCCCGCCGCCGAGGTGTGCTGCGACGCGCTGAACTTCTTCACCGACCGCGACTCGGCCGAGCAATGGCGACGAGCGCACCCCGAGGTCATCGGCCAGATCGTCGACCAGGACCACGCGGTGCAGATCGGGCAGCAGACCTTCGGCCCGCTCCTTCAGAACGACTGAAACGGCAGCGGCCGGTGAGAGACCGCCCCGCAGCGGGAATCATCGAAGCCCGGGTGACGAGAGCGGGCAAGACATGACGAACGCCGAACCGGTAGACCGGCAGGCCGTGTACGACGACTACGAGCGCGCCCGCCGGACCTTTCACCGGCTCCTCGACTCGGCCTCGAAGGACGACCTGGCCCGGCCCACCCGCGATACCAAGTGGTCCAACGAGCAGCTGCTGTGGCACATGCTCTTCGGCTACGTGGTCGTCCGGGCTCTGTTGGTCCTGATGCGCGTCGTCGGCCGGCTCCCGCGCCGGGCGAGCAAGGTGTTCGCCCGAGTCCTTGACGCTGCCACCGTGCCGTTCGACCTGGTCAATTACCTGGGTCCGTGCGGCGCGGTGAAGGTCTACGGGCCGCGCCGCATGGCAGCCGCCTTCGATCGCGTCACCGGCTCCCTGGAGCGCCACCTGGCTGAGGAGTCCGAAGCCGACCTCGCGCGCGGCATGCACTACCCCGTCCGCTGGGACCCCTTCTTCCGGGACTACATGACCCTCGCGGACGTCTACCGCTACCCGACCCAGCACTTCGACTTCCACCACCGCCAACTCACCCTCGGCAGCGGGAACGTCAACTGACCTGCGGACTCCGGCGCTCCAACAAGACCACGTCCCGCCACATGCCGTGGTGTCGGCCGATGCGCTCGCGGGTCCCGACGATCCGGAAGCCCGCTCGCTGGTGCACGGCGAGACTGGCCGTGTTCTCCGGGAAGATGCCGGACTGGACGACCGCCCCCACCTGGCGGCGACCCAGCCGAGCACGCGCCCGGTCTCGTCGAGGCCGCGAGGAGCGGCTGTTCGCACGCGCAGTGATCGACGCCTCCGGCACGTGGGCCGCCCCGAGTCCGGCAGGCGCGTCCGGTCTTCATGCCCTGGGGGAGAAGGCCGCCGCCGACCGCGTCACCTACCGCGTACCCGACCTCAAGGACCCGGCCGTCCGCGCCCGTTACGCGGGCAGGCGTACCGCAGTCATCGGCTCCGGCGCCTCCGCCTTCACCGCCCTCGCCTCGCTCGCCGACCTTGCCGAGGGCGGAGCGGGGACGAAGGCCATGTGGATCCTGCGCCGGGGCATCTCCGGCTCGACCTTCGGCGGTGGGACCGCAGACCAGCTCCCCGCCCGCGGCGCACTCGGCCTCGCCGCCAAGGCCGCGGTCGACGAAGGCCACGCGGATGCCGTCACCGGCTTCCGCGCGGACGCGATCGAGCGCGAAGGCGAGCGACTGGTCCTGGTCGCCGAGGACGGCCGCCGCCTGGACCCGGTCGACGAGGTCATCGTCCTCACCGGCTTCCGTCCCGACCTGTCCTTCCTCGACGAGCTGCGACTCGGCCTCGACGAGCGCCTCCAGGCCCCCGTCGAGCTGGCCCCGCTCATCGACCCGAACCAGCACTCCTGCGGCACCGTCTACCCGCACGGCGTGAAGGAGCTCTCGCATCCGGAGGAGGGTGTCTACCTGGTCGGCATGAAGTCCTACGGTCGGTGCGCCGCGGCCTTGAGGACCTCGTTCGCCGCGACTACGGCATCACGCACACCACCCTCCAGGTCGACCACCAGCCGGAGCGCGTCCTCCAACTCGCCGCCCACGGCGGCGGCGCAGGGTCGGCACCGCACTGCGAAGGCCCGCACGGCCCGATCCATCGAGATGCGCCGCACGACCACTGAGCGGCTCCGGCCTGCAGGCGTGCCGTAGCCGGAGTCGACTATCCATACTTCCGTGGATTCAGGTTCCTGTGTATCGTTTAGTTTGTGCTGAATCTCGCGACCGACTTCGAGGTGCTGGCGCGGTTCGGCCGTGCCCTCGCCGACCCGATCCGCTGCCGACTGCTGCTCGCCCTGCGTGCAGCTCCCGCTTATCCCTCCGACCTCGCCGACGAACTCGGGATCTCCCGCACGCGTCTGTCGAACCATCTGGCGTGTCTCCGGGACTGTGGGCTGGTCGTGGCCCTACCCGAGGGCCGCCGCACTCGGTACGAGCTCGCCGACCCCCGGCTGGGACACGCGCTGGACGATCTGCGTCAGGCCGTGCTGGCTGTCGCCGCGGACAGCAGCTGCCCCGACACCGAAGAGAAGGGCTGCTGTTGATGGCCGCGGAGATATCCCTCGGACCGGCACCCGCGCGACAGGAGGTCCTGGCCCGCCGCATACGGCTGCTTGTCGCGGCGACCATCGCCTACAACGTGGTCGAAGCGATCGTCGCCCTGACCGCCGGAACGATCGCATCGTCCTCCGCGCTGGTGGGCTTCGGTCTGGACTCGATCATCGAGGTCTCCTCGGCCGCGGCAGTGGCCTGGCAGTTCTCCGCTCGGGAGCACGCAGTTCGGGAAGCGCGCGAGAAGAAGGCGCTGCGGATCATCGCGGTCTCGTTCTTCGCACTCGCTGCCTTCGTGACAGTGGACGCGATCCGCGCACTGACGGGCAGCGGGGAGGCGGAATCGTCGATCGCAGGCATTGTTCTGGCAGCCCTGTCGCTCGCGGTCATGCCGTTCCTGTCTGCCGCCCAGCGGAAGGCTGGTCGAGAGCTGGGTTCGGCATCGGCGGTCGCGGACTCCAAGCAGACACTGCTGTGCACCTACCTTTCGGCCGTGCTGCTGGTGGGCCTGGTTGCCAATGCCACGCTCGGATGGTCGTGGGCGGATCCGATAGCAGCGCTTGTCATAGCGGCGATCGCGGTCAAGGAAGGCCGGGAGGCATGGCGGGGCGACGGCTGCTGCGCACCGGCCGGTCTGACCACGCTGAAGGCCGACGCGAAGCCGGCCGGCACGGATGACGCCTGCGGCTGCGCACCGGGGTGCGCCTGCTGCAACTGACCTGAAAGCACTGCCTCTTGCGGCAGCGGGGCTCTGGCGCCCGGAACACTGCAAGAACTGGACCGTGTATCAGCCCCCTGAGCGACACGAACAGCTCAGGGGGCTTTCGAGTGCGCGCGAACGCACTCCGGCCACGACGGATCGCGCGGATCGGTGGCCGAATCCGGCCGGGGCCAACACCTCGGGACTTCATCGACTCTCAGTGTGCGCCCTGCTGAGGAACATCCATGGCAATGCCCGGCACCACC
Organism: Streptomyces sp. P9(2023); assembly: GCF_032436795.1. Taxonomy (NCBI): domain Bacteria; kingdom Bacillati; phylum Actinomycetota; class Actinomycetes; order Kitasatosporales; family Streptomycetaceae; genus Streptomyces; species Streptomyces sp. P9(2023). The sequence continues at coordinate 219,342 of NZ_JAUPWM010000002.1, read as the reverse complement.
GCAACTGATCAGCCATCGCCCGGCAAGAGTGGGCTTGCACGCAAGCGCTGGCTCGCTCTGGCCGCACCGGTCTTCGGTCTGATGATCGTCGGTCTCGACGCGACCATACTCACGGTCGCCCTGCCGACCTTGGCCACCGAACTCGAAGCGACCACTGCTGAGTTGCAGTGGTTCACCGACGGCTACACCCTTCCCTTCGCCGGGCTGTTGCTCCCGCTCGGCGTGCTCGGCGACCGGATCGGGCGCCGACTCGTCCTGATCGGCGGGCTGCTGCTGTTCGGTATCGGCTCCTTGATGGTCATGGGAGTCGACAGCCCTGACGGCCTGATCGTCGCCCGCATCGTCATGGGCGCCGGCGCTGCCGCGATCACGCCCTTGGCGTTGTCGATGGTGCCGCTGATGTTCCCGCCGGAGGAGCGTTCCAAGGCCATGGCCATCGCCACCGCCGGGTTCGCCCTCGGGCTCCCGCTCGGCCCACTGGCCGGCGGCTGGCTGCTGAGCAACTTCTGGTGGGGCTCGATCTTCCTGATCAACGTCCCCGTCGTCATTGTCGCTGTCATCGGAATGCTGCTGTTCGTGCCGGAGCCCCGCGACCCGCATGCCAAGCGACTCGACCTCATCGGCGCAGCGCTGTCGCTGCTGGGCGTCACCGCGTTCGTCTACGGCGTCATCGAGGTCCCGAACGCCGGCTGGGACGACCCCGTCGTCATGCTCACCATGATCGGCGGCCTGGTCCTGCTGGCGCTGCTGCTGGCGTGGCTGCGTAAAGCCTCCAGCCCGCTCGTGGACCTGGGCTTCTTCCGCAACGCGCGCTACACGTGGTCCAGCGTTGCGATTTCCGCGGTGATGTTCATTCTGTTCGGTGTGCTGTTCGTGGTGCCGCAGTTCCTGCAGCAGGTGCAGGGTAAGGATGCCATGGACACCGGCCTGCACCTGCTGCCGATGATCGGCGCGGCGGGCGTCGGCGGCCGCCTGGTGGGCAAGATTGGCACGAAGGTGATCGTCGCCGTCGGTCGCGATCCTCGGCTCCCTGCCTGCCGACCAGGTCGGTGCCGGATCCGCGCTCGCCAACAGCATGCGTCAGATCGGCGCGTCCGTCGGCGTGGCCGTCCTCGGCTCCTCGCTGAACTCCGCGTACCGCAACAACATTGACGACGACATCCCCGCAGCCTTGCCGGAACTGGCCCAGGAAGCGATCCGGGACAACGTGGCAGGCGCCCTCAGGGTCGCCGAGAAACTCCCCGAAGCACAGGAGGGGACGATCGCCGACTCGGCACGGGACGCGTTCGTGGCCGGCATGTCGATGGTCTCGCTGATCTGTGCCGGCCTCGCCGCGGTCACCGCGATCGTCGTGGTCGCCCTGCTGCCGGCCCGCGACAAGACACCCCTGCTGACCGAATCGGCCCGGCCGCAGGCGAAGGCTGGGAGCACGACACCGTAAAGCTCCTGGCCGCCCCGGCCCGTCTCGGAGGCGACTAGGACGGGCGCGGTTCGGTTTCATCCCCCGTACCGTGCCGCGCCCAACAGTTGCCGGTCTGGTCTACCCCCGTCCGGACAGGCAGTGCGGCATGACGCGCCAACAAGAGGCGCAGCAAAGGGGCGTGCGGCCGGTTGGCCGCACGCCCCCTCTGCTGTCCTGTGGCGAGCGTCTCCTTCAGACGCTGAAGGGTGACCTGAATGATCTGTCGGTTGTGGGTGGCCCGGTCGTGAATGCCGCTGCCAGACAGCGGCCGGGGCGCGCAAGGCCAGGGTGCTCGTCCAGCTCAAGTGGCCGAGACGAGAGAGGTTGATCTTGCCGGCTTCACCTGGATGGTGACGGGGTTGAGTGATCACGGCAAACGGTGCGATCGAGGTCAACGCGGAACTGATGGTGTCTCGGTTGTCTGCGGCCCGAGTGGGCGGCCGCAGAGGGCGTTCCATCGTTGGGCTCGGCCGCTCAGTTCGGTGGCCGTGAGCGGGCGGACGTCGAGGCGCCAGAAGGCTTCGTCCGGTGCGCCGAGGGCGTGGAGCACAGCGGCGCGGATCACGTCGGGTTCGACGACTGCGAGGATGCGTCCGGCTTGACTCCAGAGACCGTCGAGCCATGCACCGACCCGAACCCGCAGTTCCCGTACCGATTCACCGCCGTGTGGCGCGGCGGTCGGGTCGCTCAGCCACAGGGCAACCGCTTCCCCTTCGAGGGCCGCAACGGCGTCCAGCGTCCGACCTCGCCATCGCCCCATGTCGCACCCGGCGAGATCGGTCAGGGTCTCGGCGTCCAATCCGAGGGCCTGCGCGGTCTCGTGGCAGCGCGGAGAAGGTGACGAGTACACGTGCACCCCAGGCGCGAGTGTGTCAGCGACCGCCTCCGCACGTGTGAACCCCGCGGGGTCGAGGGGGCTTTGATCGTCGAAGCGGACTTCTCGAAGGGCTTCGTTCGTCGAGGGGGCGATCAACGTGACCCGTACGGTCATGTGCTTCTCCTGCCCCCGCTCATTAGTGGCTAGCAGGGTGGCACCCTACCAAGGGGGCGTGGGGTGATGTGGGACTCACGCCCTTGGCGGGATGCAGTTCGCGCGGTACGGTCTCGGCGACATATGAACATCGTGACGACGGCGAGACGGAAGTCCGGTGAGAATCCGGCACGGTCGCGCCACTGTGTGCTGCCTCGACGCCCGAAAGTGGGCGCAGCGGTGGCTAGTCAGACCCGTGGGCCGTCGTCCTGCACCACCGTATGGGACGCGTGTTCCCCGAGGAGGTTCCATCATGGCCGAGGCTGTCGTATCCCCTGCCGTATCCAGCCCTGTCATTCCTACGCCGGCCGCTCTGCCCGTGCGTGCGGTACTGCCCTGGGCGGTGTTCGTCGGCCTTCTGGCGGTCGTCGCCCTGTACTTCGTCGGCGCCGAACAGGGTGCCATCTCCGTGTTCGCCGGCTCCGACGTGCACGAATGGGTGCACGACGGACGCCACCTGCTCGGCTTCCCCTGCCACTGAGAGGCAACGCACATGCACGCCTCAACTGTCAGAGGTCTCCTGGTTCGTGGCATGATCGCGGGCCTCATCGCCGGACTCTTCGCCTTCGCCGTGGCGTATGCGATCGGTGAGCCGCCCGTCAACGGCTCGATCGCCGTCGAGGAGGCTCAGGCCGCTCAGGAGGCGCACGCCGGACACGGCGCCGCCGCGGGGGAAGCCGCGGAGGAGGAAGAGGAGGCCGTCAGCCGCTCGATGCAGTCGACGGCCGGTCTCGCCACCGGTGTCCTGGTGTACGGAGTCGCCCTGGGCGGCATCGCCGCCCTGGCGTTCTCCTTCGCACTGGGCCGCGTCGGCCGGTTCAGCCCCCGGGCGACCGCGGCGCTCACCGCGGCGGGCGCCTTCACGCTCGTGTACCTGGTCCCGTTCCTCAAGTATCCGGCCACCCCGCCGGCGGTCGGAAACCCGGACACCATCGGCAAGCGCACGACGCTGTTCTTCCTGATGATTCTCCTCAGCGTGCTGGTGGGCATCGCTGCCATCATCGCCGGACGCCGTATGGCGCCGCGTCTGGGCAACTGGAACGCCTCGTTGGCCGCCGGGGCAGGCTTCATCGCCGCGATGGCGCTTGCGTTCGTCTTCCTTCCGGCGAACGACGACGCGATCAAGGCTGGTTTCCCGGCAGCTCTGTTGTGGGAGTTCAGGGTGGCCTCGCTCGCCATCCAGGCCGTGTTGTGGTCGGCGTTCGGCGTCGTCTTCGGAGTGTTGGCCCAGCGCCTGCTCGCACCGCAGGCGATCCGTACCGAGACTGTGGCATCGCGGACCACGCCGGTGGCCGGCTGACCGCATCAAGGCCGGACCGATTCAAGAGCCCCGCCACCCCATGGGGGTGGCGGGGCTGCTCTGTCGGATCAGCGCAGCGGTCGTCTGGGCGGTTGAGGCGGCACACCGCGACAGCTCGCCTTGCCGACCGACACTCCTGCCCTGTCGACGAACAGGGCGAGGCGGCCGTGTCGAGGACGGATCTGGAGCGCCCGCTGGAAAGGGCCGAACACGCCCGACCGCGTGTTCGACTCCTGCCCGTAGCGACCTAGCCTGCGCTGCCGCCGCGACGCTTGAACCACAGAGCGGCCCCCGCGCCGACGAGAACGACGGCGGCGACGCCGATGATCACGCCAAGGTTGCCGCCCTCGTCGTCCTTGTTCTGGGCGCTTGGCGCGGTGGAGGTGCTGGGTGCGGCCGACGTTGCCGGCGCTTGCGAGGTCTGTTCGGGGGTCGGGGTGGGGGTCGGGCTGGGGCTGGGGGCGAGCGGCTTGGCGCCGGGCGCGGCGGGCTTCAGCTTCAGTACCGGAGCCGGGTTCTCCACCTTCTGTCCGTTGGCCGGCACCTCGATCCAGCGGGAGATCTTGCCGTCCTCGTATGTCTCCACCGTCTTGAAGGCCAAGGACGCGGCCTCGGGCAGCTGCCGCACGACGACGCTGTGCTCCGCGTCGACGCCCGCCTTGAGCGGGGTTCCCCCGACGGTATAGCCGTCGGGGGTTGCCGCGAGCGTCCAGCCCTTGGGAGCGGCCTTGAGGACCACGGCCTCCGGAGCTAGGCCCTCGGGCAGGACGATGCGCAGCTGCTTGATACCGGCGGAGTCGGACTCGGCCTCGGACGAGAACGTGAGGGTGACGTTCTCGGCGAGGGCCCTGTCGTCGGAGGCGTCTACCTCGGTGTGGGCGAAGGCCGTGGCGGAGCCTGCCACCACGAATGCTGCCGAGGCGGCGAGTGCCGCGGTGACGCGAGCGGTGCGTGAGGACGTGCGTGAGCGGGTCATGAGTGCGTGTCTCTTCTCGACGGGACGCGATGCCCTGCGGCCGCGGCCGTGCAGGGTGAATGGTCAGGGCTACGAAGCGACAGCCGCCGGTGGCCCACGCCGTACGACGACATGCACCAAGTGCTGCCACATCGGCATCCGCCGACGAGTGATGAGGGGTGTGCCTGCGGGCAACCGCAGGGGCGATGCGAGGTGACGGAACCTGCGCCCGGCCGCTGTACGGAACGTCTCGCCCGTGGACTGGGCCCACCGGATCAGAGCTGTGGACACAATCCGCAGCCGGTGGTCGGCGCGATTCAACAGCGCAGCCACCGCGAGCGCGGCCGTGATGTGGGCGGCGAGCATCAGCCACGTCGCGCAGTGTTGTGCCCCGGTGTCCATCTGCTCGCGGCCGAGATGAGGGCCGGACACAGCGAGCCCTCGGTGGAGCACGCTCTGAGCCAACAGGGTCGCCGTGATCGTCCGCGCCAAGCCGCGCGGGCGGCGGGCCCCTGGGATCGAGGCAACGAAGACGACGCCGGTCACGGCGGCCAGCCGCATCCACGGCACCGCATCCTCGGAGGCCAGATGATGTCCGACGGTTGCCAGCACGGCATTGCCCACCGTGAACAGCGCAGCGCCCGGCCAGCCCCGGCTCCCCGGCGAGGGCGGCCAGGATGGGGCGGACGAACGCTCCTTCACAGGCATGGCCACTCATCATGCCGCCCGGGGTGCTTGGGGGTACGGAATCCATGCAGAACCGGTGCCCCAAAGCGCAGACGCCTTTCAGAAGGTGGTTCCGGACTTCCAGTTCTCCATGAAGCATGCCGTGACCCCACGCTGATTCTGCAAGCGAGCCGACGTGCTCGCGCTTCGGCCGCGCGCCCTTGCCGCGGGCGGCAGGACTCCCGTCCGAGGCAGGTCCAGCCCGGGGCGGCCGGCGTGATCGTCACTGCTCCCGCTGACCGGGCCCAGCAGCGCGACATGGAAGGGCTCGCGGGCTCGGATGCCTGGCTGCGGACACGCTCAAGTGGCGGGATACCCTTCCTGAGTACCTCGCGCCGCAGCGCGCCCACACTCCACCGAACCAGAAAGTCCGCACGGCATGGCAGGCACCCGCTCGACCGGCTCTGCATCCCCGGCTTCCCGGGTGACGCGCGGGCTGCGGACGGCGAGCCTGGGCGCCCTGTGCGTTCTGCTGCCGATGACCGTGCACCTTCTGGCGCAGGGGCACATCCCGAGGTGGCTGATTCTTGCGGGCCTTGCGGGTGTCGCAGGCGCCTGCGCGGCTTTCCTCTCGCGTCGAAGGCTTACGGACGAACAAATCCTCGTCGCGCTCGCCGGTGCTCAGCTGGCTTACCAGGCGGCCTACGCTCTCCCAGGAGTGTGCGCGGCTGTCGGAGCCTCCGGTGGATCGCCTTCCGCAGCGGGGCACGCCACGGTCTCAGGGGCTCCGCCGGAGGCGTTCCTCGCCGGTCATCTGATCATGGTCTTCCTGGCGGCGCGGCTGCTCGGAGTGGCTGATCGGCTGCATTGGCACACCCAGCCAGTGCTCGCGGCCGTCGAAGCACTCTTCCATTTCATTTGGCCGCTCCTGATCGGATCCGGGGTCGGCCCGAAGCCGACGCTCCGATCGTCGAAGAGCGATGCTCTACCTCGCTCAGCCCTGTTCGCCGGGCTGAACACGGGCCGTGCGCCGCCGCGTGGCCGGCGTGGCCTACATGGCCATGCCCCCCTCCTCGACCGGGCCGCGGCCCGCCGGTGGTCTCCGTACGCCCTCGCGGCGTAGACGCAGGAGCAGGCGCGGCGCGGCGTTCCCGACCTGCTCCGATCCGGGCGGGTCCACAGCGAGAGACCGTGAGCCCCCATGCATCCCCGAACGCCGGCGAGGCGTGCCGTTCCCGCAGCGGCGCGCGGCCTGGTTCTGCCCCTTGCCGCTGCGCTCGTCTGGGCCACCCCGACGCCCGCAGCGGCCCACACCGATCTCGTCTCCAGCGCACCCGCACAGGGAGCCTCCCTCGACGGGCCGCCGAGCAGCATCCGACTGACGTTCAGCGACGAGATGACCGAGCGCTACGCCAAGGTGGCCCTCACCGCACCGGACGGAACCCCGGCCGGCCAAGGCGACCCCCAGGTGGAGGGGAAGACCGCGACACTGACGGTGAAGTCGGGGCTGGGAGCCGGCCGGTACACGGTCGGCTACCGGGTCGTGTCCGCCGACGGTCACCCCGTCGCCGGCTCGTACTCCTTCACCGTCAAGGCGGCGAGCCCCACACCATCGATGTCCGCCAGCGCACCGGCGCCGCGGGTGAGCAACTCGCCGTCGGCCCCGGCCGCCGTCGGGCAGCCCTCGAAGTCCACGTCTACGGCAGGGCCCGTCCTCGTGGCACTGGGCGGGGCGCTCGTTGTCGCCGTCGGTGCCGTGATCGCGTGGCGGCGGAGGACTCGTCATGGCGGGTGACCGCATGCGAGCCCGCCGCCCCGCCGCTCTGCTGGCCGGCGCGAGCGCCCTGGCGGTGACCGTGGTGGTGCTGAGCCTCGGCCTTGCCGGCGGCGGCACCCAGCGGGTGCCTGGGATCGAGGACGCGGGTGAACTGACCGCGTGGGGCCTGCCGGTTGCCCGGGTGGCCAGCGACATCGCGTCGGCGGCCACGATCGGCGCCCTGCTCCTCGCGTCCGTTCTGCTGCCGAGCGGCCGTCGCCTGAACGAGGCACAGTCGCGATACGTGGTCGCCGCCTCCGTGGGCGCAGGCATCTGGGCCCTCGCGTCCTCGGCGTTGCTCGTGTTCACGCTCTCCGACCTCTTCGCCCAGCCGGTCGGCGCCGTCCTGGATCCGGCCGTCGTGGCGGACTTCGTCATCACCGATGCGCAGGGACGCTCCTACGCGATGATGACGGGCGTCGGCGTCGTCCTCGCGACCGTCGGCCTGGGCATCACCACGGTGCGCTGGGCCAGGGCGGCCCTCGTGCTCGCGCTCGCGGGAATCCTCCCGCCCGCGTTCACCGGTCACTCCGCCGCTGCCGCCAACCACGACGCCGCCGTCACGAGCCTCGCCCTCCATGTGGTCGGCGTGGCGGTGTGGGTCGGCGGTCTGGTCTTCCTCGTCGTCGCGGGCCTTCGCCGCGAGGAGGGCATGAGCGTCGCGGCCCGGCGGTTCAGCGTGCTGGCCGGCGGTGCATTCCTGGCCGTCGCGGCGAGTGGGTTGGTGAACGCCGTCGTCCGGCTGCCGTCTCCCGGCGTGCTGTTCACCAGCGCGTACGGGCTGATGGTGGTCGTCAAGCTGCTGGCGCTGGCGGTACTCGGGGGCCTGGGCTGGTGGCACCGGCGCCGCACGCTGAGCCTGCTCGGGGACGGGACACACCGACCGTTCCTCCGGATCGCGGTCGGCGAGGTGCTGATCATGGCGGCCGCGATGGGCCTGGCCGTCGCGCTGTCGCGCACTCCGGCGCCGGGGGCCGGCGGCTCCGAGCTGACGCCGGCGGAGGAGCTGCTCGGCTTCCCCATGCCGCCGCCCTTGGGGGACTTCCCCTGGACGCCCCTGTTCACGCAGTGGCACTTCGACCCGCTCTTCGCCTTCGGCACCGCCGCGGCGGGAGCTCTCTACGTCGCCGGGGTGCGCAAGCTGCGTGCGCGGGGCGACGCGTGGCCGGTGGGCCGCACGATCTCCTGGATGGCCGGCCTGGCGTTGACGGTGTTCACCACGATGAGCGGCCTGGCGGTGTACGGCAAGGTCATGATGAGCGTCCACATGGGGCAGCACATGGTCCTCGCCATGGCCGTCCCCATTCTGCTCGTCCTCGGGGCGCCGGCCACTCTCGCGCTGCGGGCATTGCCGTCGGCGGCCAAGGACGGCCCGTCCGGACCGCGCGAGGTCCTTCTCAGCCTGCTCCACAGCCGCTACGTGCGGATCATCTCCCACCCGGTGGTCGCAGGCGTCCTGTTCATCGGCAGCGCCTTCGTCGTCTACTACACCTCGCTGTTCGAGACGCTGATGCGCAGCCACCTCGGCCACATGGCGATGCTGATCCACTTCCTGGCGGTGGGGCTGCTCTTCTTCTGGGTGATCATCGGCATCGACCCGGGACCGCGCCGGCCGCCCCATCTGGGCCGCCTGTTCGTGCTGATCCTGACCATGCCGTTCCACTCCTGGTTCAGCATCTCGCTGATGAGCTCAGTCGAAGTCATCGGCGAGGGGTGGTGGAGTGATGTCGGGCGCCGCTGGGGACCGTCCCTGCTGGACGACCAGTACAACGGCGGCGCGATCGCCTGGGCGACCGGCGACATCCCCGTCCTGGTCACCACCATCATCCTGGCCATCCAGTGGGTTCGCTCCGACGCCCGGGAGGCGCGGCGCGTCGACCGCCAGATCGACCGGGGAGACAGCAACGACCCCTTGGCCGCCTACAACGCCTACCTTGCGAGCCTCCACGCACGCGACCGCGCGCCGCGGCTGCCCAAGGTCCCGGGACAGCCCGGTCCGGCGGCCTCCGACCACCCCACGCATGAGGACTCATGACCAAGCTGAAGAAGAACCTCCTGGCCGCCGGAGTGCTCCTGGCCGCCCTCGCCGTCGCTTTCGGCTCCTTCATGCTCTTTTCGCCGAAGGACACGAGCTCCGTGTCCGTGAGCGCCGAGCCCGCGGCTGACGCCAAGCCCGTACGGGACGACAGCCACAGGCTGACCTCGCCGGCGCGCAGTGAGCTGACGGTCGTCGAGTTCCTCGACTTCGAATGCGAAGGATGCGGCGCGGCCCATCCGATCGTGGAGAAGCTTCGCGCCGAGTACAAGGACCGGGTGACGTTCGTCGCCCGCTACTTCCCCATGCCGGGCCACCGCAACAGCACGACCGCCGCGCTCGCGGTCGAAGCGGCCGCTCAGCAGGGCAAGTTCGAACCCATGTACAGCAAGCTGTTCGGCACCCAGAAGGAGTGGGGCGAGGCGCAGGACTCCAAGGCCGGGCTCTTCCGCACCTTCGCGGAAGGGCTGGGACTGGACATGACGAAGTACGACGCCGTCGTGAAGGCCCCGGCGACGCTGGAACGCGTCAAGGCGGATCAGAAGGACGGCCTCGGGCTCGGCGTCCAGGGGACGCCCACCTTCTTCGTCGACGGCGTGAAGATCCAGACTCCTCGTTCCTATGAGGAGTTCAAGGCCCTCATCGACTCCCGGCTGGCGCGATGACCCCCGCTGGGGAGCCTGCCTCTCCTCTTGAGTGCTCGCTCCGCGCACCGTACGAGACAGGACCCCTCGCGATGTCGACCAAACTGACCACGACCTACGACGAGCGCCTCACGGCTCCGCGCTCCTACTGGCTGATCGCCGTCTTGATCGGCTTCGCCTCGGCGCTCATCGTCTTCCCGTACGGCGGCCTGGCCGCGCTCGCGGGATTCGCGGTCGGCACAGTGGTGGCCTGCTCGTGGGTGAACACGCAGGGCTCCTCGCGGATCAGGATCGTGGGCAACCTGCTCGTCGCCGACGACGCCCGCGTCCCCCTTTCGGCCCTCGGGGAGGTGGAAGCCCTGGAGGGGGAGGAGGCCCGTGCCTGGCGCACGTACAAGGCCGACCTGCGGGCGCACATGCTCATGCGCGGCTTCGTGACCGGCGCTGTCCGGATCGAGGTGGTCGACCCCGACGACCCGACGCCGTACCTCTACCTGTCCACGCGTTCGCCCCAGGCACTCAGCGACGCGATCGACGCGGCCCGGAACAAGTGAGAGAGGCGCGCTGCACACGCCCTTGTTCCGTAGCTGACTAGGATCTGCCCACCATGAGGACTCCACCGTCGACACGCACCTCGATTCGTCCCCACCGGGGGACGCGTACGGTCGTGAGCTTGGTGTGCGCCCTCGCTGCTCTGTTCCTGGCGGTGGTGGTCTGCCACCCGACGGTGGGAGGACAGCCCGACCGTCCCGCCGGCGCGACGTTCGTGGCGGTAGGGAACCTGTCGGAGCACGGATCGGGCGAGGTCGTCCGCGGGTGTGTGAACCACCAGCCGGGGGATCGGTGCGTCACCGGACTGCAGCACCTGCCGAGAGCCGTGTTTCCGGATGCAGGCGATGCGCTTGCGCCGGTTGCCGATTCAGTGGTGACGACGGCACGGTACGTGGTGACGGCTTCCCCCAGGGTGCGGCAGGAGGCATTCGGGGTCGATCTTCACGTGCTGCAGGTACAGCGGATCTAGCGAGGCCCGGCCGCGTCCCAGCCGACGCGGCCTTCCGGCTTCCCACCCTGATCCGCGAACCGCCCTGTCCGGGGCGTTGAAGGAGTCCGCCCATGTCGCCCAGCAAGTCCTCGGCTGCTGCCGCCGCCCGGCGCGAGAAGCTCGAAGAGGTACGCCGCGCCCAGCGAGCGCGCGATCGCCGCAACAAGATCATCACCGTGTCCGTCTGCGCGGCCATCTTCGCCGCCCTCGCCGGGGCTACCACGTATCTGCTCTTCACGATCAAGGGTGAGGAGAAGAAGAAGGAGCAGGCCCTGACCTCCCCGGTCGACGGCGAGAAGAGCTGGGACAAGCTCACCCAGAACCATGTCGGCACGCCGGTGAAGTACGCCATGACGCCGGCGGCCGGTGGTGATCACGCGCAGGCGTGGATGAACTGCGACGGCAACGTCTACGGCAAGGAGATCCCGCAGGAGAACGCCGTACACGCGCTGGAGCACGGCGCCGTGTGGATCACCTACAGCCCCAAGGCCGCCTCCGGGGACGTGAAGTCGCTGCAGGACAAGGTGAAGAAGACGCCGTACACGCTGATGAGCCCGCACGCCCAGCAGACCGGACCGATCACGCTGAGCGCCTGGGGCAAGCAGCTCACCGTCGACAAGGCTTCGGACCCGCGCGTGTCCGCGTTCCTGACCAAGTACGTCCAGGGCAAGCAGACCCCCGAACCGGGAGCGGCCTGCACGAACGGGCTGACCGCGTGAGCGTCCGCCTGTACCCGGGGCACTGGGGGGTGTGGGCCGTGGCGGGGCTGGTGCTCTGCACCGCCGCGCTCGCCTTCGTCATCGGCCGAGCGACCGAATCAGGCGACGCAGGGGAGCCGACCGTCGCCACCGCGGCGGACACCGGCTTCTCCCGCGACATGGCTGCTCACCATCAGCAGGCCGTGGAGATGTCCTTCCTCGTACGGGACAACACCACCGACGACGAAGTGCGGCGGCTCGCCTTCGACGTCATCAACACCCAGGCCAACCAACGCGGCATGATGCTTGGCTGGCTGGACATGTGGGAGGCCCCGAAGGTGACCGGCGAGGGGGCCATGAGCTGGATGGCAGGGCACAGTGCCGGCAGCGGTATGGGCCAGACCGAGATGCCGGGCATGGCGACGCGTGCCCAGCTCGAACAGCTGCGCAAAGCCGAGGGCCGCGCGGCCGAAGTGCTGTACCTGCAGCTGATGATCCCCCATCATCAGGGCGGGGTGAAGATGGCCGAGGCTGCCGTCAAACAGGCGAAGAACCCTCAGGTCAGGGCGCTCGCGGAGGGCATCGTCAGGGCCCAGCAGTCGGAGATCTCCCTGATGCGGGACATGCTCGCCCAGCGCGGAGCAAAGCCCGTGGTGGCGGCGAGCCCATCGCCCGGACACCACTGAGTGGATGCCGGGCGGGTCGGCCACGCAGGCAGCCCGCCCGGCACGTCGAGCCGGCTAGAAGCCGACGGGCTCTTCGCTGTGATCGATCGGCTCGACCTGAATCGTGGGGTGTGTGACCCCGTACCTGTCGGCCAGGATGCTCCTGCTTTCGTCGAGCACAGCGTGCCAGTCGGCACCGTCCTTGATGACGATGTGGGCGGACGCCGCTTCCATGCCGCTCGTGATGGTCCAGATGTGCAGATCGTGGACCTCCTCGACGCCCACGATCGCGGCGAGTTCACGCTGTGCCGCCTCGACGTCGACGCCGGGAGGCGCCACCTCCATGATGATGCGCAGGGCCTGGCGCAACAGCTTCCATGTGCGGGGCAGGATGAACAGGCCGATCGCGGCACCGACGATGGGGTCGGCGTACTGGAAGCCGGTCGTGGCGATGACGATCGCGCCGATGATGACGCCGACCGAGCCGAGCATGTCGGAGAGCACTTCGAGATAGGCGCCCTTGACGTTGAGGCTCTCCTTCGAACCGGCCGTGAGCAGTCGGAACGCGATGATGTTGACGATCAGGCCGATCGAGGAGACGACGAGCATGGGCACACCCATGACCTCGGGCGGGTTCTGGAACCGTTCGACCGCCTCGTACAGGACGTAGAAGGCGACGCCGAAAAGCAGCAGGCCGTTGATGATCGCGGCCAGCACCTCAAGACGGTAGGTGCCGTACGTGCGTTGCCCTGCGGCTGGACGCTTCGCGAGGTGGATGGCGGCGAGGGCCAACCCGAGTCCGAGGACGTCCGTGCCCATGTGCGCCGCGTCGCTGATGAGCGCGAGTGACCCTGTGGTGATGCCGGCGGCCACCTCGACCACGGCATACGCGGCCGTGACCGCGAACGCGATGGCCAGTGGTTTCTGGTGGCGCTCACCCGCGCTGCCGATCCTCGGGCCGTGCGCGTGCCCGTCACCACCGTCCGACCCCGGTGTGGAGCCGTGGCTGTGGTCGTGTCCCATCGTTGCCCTTCCCGTTCCGTCTGGCACGTGCGCGTGATGTCGTCGAGATCGTGTCGTCTGTGTGCTTCGAGGCCCTGGAGCCAGGGCCTCGAAGCGGCGCGAAGCAGTCTCGTCAGGCCCTGCCTCCCACACCGTTCCGTCCGACTCCGGGCACGAAGCGGCCGGCCCGGGCCGTATACGCGACATAGTCAGGCCCGTGGAGCCGGGAGAGGTACGGCTCTTCCACGATGCGGACCTGGAGCTGGACAGCCGCGATCAGCGTCAGCCAGGTGAGTACGGCGACCACGTTCGGGACCATCAGGGCGAGCCCGGCCGCTGTCACGACCATGGCGGTGAAGACGGGGTTGCGTACATGCGCGAACAGCCCCGACGTCACGAGGTCGGTGCGCTCCGATGCGTCCACACCGACTCGCCACGAGGAGCCCATGGTGCTCTGAGCAACCAGCGTCGCAGCGATACCGGCGACGGCTACGAGCAGCCCCGCCCACTGAACGGGAGTGGTCTCCAGGCCGAAGATCGAGTCGAGGCCGACGAGAGCCGCGACAGGGGCCACCGCACCGCCGACCAGGGAGAGGACGAACAGCACTCCGGCCCACCAGGACGCCGATCCCGGACGTCCCGAGATCCCCCGGAACCCGGCGTCCCCTGTACGGCGACGCTGCATCGCGGCCCGTACACCGAAGGCGATGACCGCCCAGCCGAGGAAGAGGACGAGCGCCGCCCAGGCCCAGCCGTTCATCGGGTCGCCTCCGCTCGCTCGTCGGCGCAGCAGGAACCGCCGGTGGTGCCGCAGGCGCCCTGGCCGGAGGCCGCGGGCACCGCGGACGATGCCGCCGGCGCGCAGCACCCCTTGCCCTGCCACGCGTCGCGGCCTTCCTTGACCGCGATCGCGGCGATGACGAGCGCGGCGATCGGGTCGGCCCAGGACCAGCCGAAGGCCGCGTTCAGGACCAGCCCCACCAGCACCACGGCGGACAGGTACGTGCACAGGAGGGTCTGCTTGGAGTCGGCCACGGCGGAAGCCGAACCGAGTTCGCGTCCGGCGCGACGCTGGGCGGCGGACAGGAACGGCATGACCGCGAGCGACAGGGCGGCCAGGGCGATGCCCGGCAGGGAGCTTTCGGCCTCGCCGGTGCTGGTGAGCGCGCGGACGGCGTCGACGGACACGTACGCGGCGAGTGCGAAGAAGGAGACGGCGATGATGCGCAGCGTGCGGTGCTCGCGTGCTTCGCGCACCGCGTGGTCGCGGGCGGAGAACTGCCATGCGACGGCGGCCGCGGACGAGACCTCGATGACCGAGTCCAGTCCGAAGCCGATCAGTGCCGTCGACGAGGCGAGCGACCCTGCGGTGAGGGCGACGGCGGCCTCGATGACGTTATAGGCGATGGTCGCCGCCACCAGCAGGCGTATGCGGCGGGCGAGCACATCCCGGCGCGCGGGGGACGGCCCGAGAGAGAGTACGGTCATCAGCAGCAGCCCTTCTCGTCGGCCTCGGCGCACGTCCGCTCCGCCGCCACCGTCACGACGGCGGCGCGCAGGTCGTCCAGGGCGTGGCCCAGCCGGGCGTCGGCGAGTTCGTAACGGCTGCGCCGGCCTTCGGGGATCGCGACGACGAGGCCGCAGTCCCGCAGGCACGCCAGGTGGTTCGACAGGCGTGTCCGGGAGATGTCCAGCTTCTCCGCCAGGTCGGCCGGGTAGGCGGGCGCCTGACGGAGTTCCAGCAGCAGGCGACTGCGGATGGGATCGGCGAGCGCGCGGCCGAACCGCGCCAGCACTTCGGTTTCCTCGGCAAGAATCAGCACCCACATAAAGTACAGCGAATCCTGGATTCAGGGAACGCTGAACTGTAGTGCTCACGCTGCGCTCAGACTGGCCGGATTCGGCCCACTCCATCGGGTGTTCAAGTGCGGCTGACGTGGGTGACGCAAGGTAGCTTGTTGATCACTTTGCGACATGTCGAGTGGGATCGTGGCCGTTCCGAGCGGCGCGGTGGGCTGGTCGTCCTGGTGACAACCGCCCTGATCGCGCTGCTCTTCAGCGTGTGCGGGCACGGCGGCCACCACCGGATCGCGACGCCAGAAGCCACTCCCCCCATGACGACGCACGCCACCCACGCCACGGTGATGGTGGGGTGCTCCAAAGGCGGCACGGAATGCGGCCACGGGCATGACGAGCACCTCGCCGCCCCGGCGCAGGAGCGATGGACTCCTCAGCCGCTGACGGAACTGCTTGATACTTCGGAGCCCTCAGCCGCTGCTTCGAAGATGAGCGCGGACCCGTCCACGGTCGTCTCTCGACGCGGCGAATCGGGCCGCGACGTCCTCTCCAGAGTGTGTGTGATCCGTACGTAGAAGGGCCCACCCCCTCACGGGCTCCGGCCTGAGGGGCTCTTCGCGTCCCCGCACCCCTCACGGCACCAGAAGACGCCTCGCCACGAGGCGTACCACGGCGTGCCGTGCAGCACGGAAGACACCCACACCATGAACGACGTCTCCTGCCCCGCCCCCGCGACGCCCTACCCTCAGGGTGTTCTCGGCGCCGTCGGCAACACCCCACTCCTCTGGATCGACAAGCCCTTCGCCACCGCGCCGCGCGGCTTCTGGGCCAAGCTCGAAGGCTTCAACCCGGGCGGCATCAAGGACCGCACCGCCTTGTACATGGTCGACCGGGCCCGCGAGCGCGGCGAACTGCGCCCCGGCGCCCCCATCGTCGAATCGACCTCCGGGACGCTCGGCCTCGGCCTCGCGCTGGCCGGCGTCCTGCACGGCCACCCCGTCCACCTGGTCACGGACCCGGGCATGGAACCGATCATGGAGCGCATGCTCGCGGCACATGGCGCCGTGCTCCACATCGTGACCGAGCCGCACGCGGAGGGCGGCTGGCAGGAGGCGCGCCGTCAGAAAGTCGCCGAGCTCCTGGCCGACCTGCCCGGAGCCTGGTGCCCTGACCAGTACCACAACCCCGACAACGTCCTCGCCTATGGACCCCTGGCCGCCGAGCTCGCCGAGCGACTCGGCACCATCGACATCCTGGTCTGCGCGGTCGGCACCGGCGGGCACTCCGCGGGCATCACCCGCGGCCTTCGCACGACCATGCCGGACCTCAGCCTCGTCGGGGTCGACACCGTTGGCTCGACCATCTTCGGCCAGCCCGCACGGCCCAGGCTGATGCGCGGCCTCGGGTCCTCCATCTACCCACGCAACGTCGACTACTCGGCCTTCGAGGAGATCCACTGGGTGGCCCCCGCCGAAGCGGTCTGGTCCGCCCGTCGCCTGGCCGAGCGGCAGTTCGCCACCGGCGGGTGGAGCGTCGGCGCCGTCGCGCTGGTGGCCGGATGGCTCGCCCGCACGCGGCCCGAAGGCACCCGTATCGCCGCCGTTTTCCCGGACGGCCCCCACCGCTATTTCGACACCGTCTTCAACGACGACTACTGCCGGGCCAACCAGCTTCTCGACGCCGCGCCACCGGACGAGCCGGACACCATCGACGAACCGAGCGCCCGCGAAGTCACCCGCTGGACCCGCTGCGCCACCGTCACAGACCCCATTCCCCTCGCACACACCACCGGAGCCGCACGGTGAAGACCACCTGGCACCAGTACCGGTCCTTCGACGCCACGGTGCAGCTGCTGCTCGTCAACCAGTTCACCATCAACCTCGGCTTCTACATGCTCATGCCCTATCTGGCCGCCCACCTCTCGGAAGGGCTGGCCATGGCCACTTGGGCGGTCGGCCTCATCCTCGGGGTACGCAACCTCTCGCAGCAGGGCATGTTCCTGGTCGGCGGGGCCCTCGCCGACCGCTTCGGCTACAAGCCCCTGATCGTCGCCGGGTGTGCTCTGCGCACCGTCGGCTTCGCCGCGCTGGCCTTCGCCGACTCGCTCGCCGCGCTCGTAGCCGCCTCCGCCGCGACAGGGCTGGCCGGTGCGCTGTTCAATCCGGCCGTCCGCGCCTACTTGGCGGCCGAGTCGGGCGAGCGCCGGGTGGAAGCCTTCGCCCTGTTCAACGTCTTCTACCAGACCGGCATCCTGCTCGGCCCGCTCGTCGGGCTCGCGCTGACAGCCGTCTCGTTCCCCGCCACGTGCATCGCGGCCGCCGCGCTCTTCTCTGTCCTCACGGTGCTCCAGCTGCGCAAGCTCCCGGAGAACCGAGGAACGCCCCGCGCGGATCGGCCTGCGCTGCGCGAGCAGGCCGGCACGGTCCTCCGCAATCGGCCGTTCTGGCTCTTCGCGGGGGCGATGACCGGCTCGTACGTCCTCTCGTTCCAGATCTACCTGGCGCTGCCCCTCGAAACGGAACGCCTTGTCGGCAACGGCGATTTCGCCATGGTGGCCACGAGCGCTCTGTTCGTCGTCTCCGGCCTCGTCGCCCTGCTCGGCCAGACGCGCATCACAGCATGGTGCAAGCGGAACTGGGCACCGAGCCGATGTCTCGTGACAGGGATGATGATCATGGGAGGAGCTTTCCTCGCGCCCATGCTCACAGCATCCTCCGCGCCGGCATCCGCAGGACCGCGAACGGCGCTGGCCATCGTGCCGCTCCTCATCTGCGCCGCGCTGCTCGCCGTCGCGACAGCGGTGCTCTATCCGTTCGAGATGGACACCATCGTCGAGCTCTCCGGCGGGCGATGGGTCGCCACGCATTACGGGCTCTACAACACCGTGTGCGGAATCGGCATCACCCTCGGCAACCTCGCAACGGGAGCCCTCCTGGACGCGGCGCGCGCCGCGGACTTCTCCGTACTGCCGTGGATGGTGCTCGCCGTGATCGGCGTCGGAAGCGCGGGTGCGCTTGCCGCGCTGGCCCGCACGGGACGCCTCCCCGCTGCCGAGCCGGTAACCGTCAAGGTGTGAACGGCGGTTGGGGCGGCCCTAGCATGCCCACCGTCGCCCGCGACGCGGGCTCTGGTGGTGCTTGCGCAGCCTGACGATGGCCCTCGCGGCTGGGAGGGTGGCTGGATCTCCTTCGATACCTCCTGACAAGCAGTCGATGGTGGGCGGATGTTCGTCGTCGAAGACGGTGGCAGGGACCGTGGCAGGTCCCGCCATCGTCTGCACTGGGAACGAGGACGGGCAGGCCCGTCACGTCGATGGCGGTGCGATGCGGATGCTCTTCTGCAGGGTGACCTGGTCCACGTCGGTGGTGCGTACCGTGATGTTCATGGTCCACACCCCCGGCATGGGCAACCGCAGGTCGTAACTGGCCCAGTACCCCTTCCGGTCCTTCAGCCCGGCATCGAGCGGGCCGATCCGGTCCTCGCGCTGCGTGAGGGTGAGGCGAAGCTCAGGGACAGCGGAGATGCCGCCGTCGGCCGCGTACACAACGGCTTCGACCGTGTTCTCGCCGACGCGGCCAGGTGCCAGAGTGATCAGGACCTTGCCGCGATTATTCGGCGAGCCCATGTCGAACGGGACCATGATCACCTTGGCGAGGGGCTCCTGCGCGGCGGCGGCGGTTGCGGTCCCTTCAGCGGCACGGCTGGGCTGGGTGCCGGTCAGCACGGTGGTGATCGCCAGGACGACGACGCCGAGGACGGCTTCGGTGGTTGCCGACCGGCGCAGGCGGCGCCAATACAGGTCCGATTCGAAACCCGGCGGATTGGCGTCGCCGGCCCGCGCATCCGGGGCAGGCGAATCGACTGTGGTGACGCCGCCGACGGCAATGTCGGGCGAGGCCGGCCCTCCGACGGTCTGCGCGAGGCGGACCCGCTCGGGCACCGGCACCGGCACGGCTTCCAGGGCCGGCCGAGGCCGATGGAGCAGGCGCGCGGTCCGGCGGCGGGAGAACGACGCCGCCCACAGCAGAAGGACCACGGCGGCGACCTTGAGGGTGAGGGTCCTGCCGTACGACGTGTCGGTCAGCGCCGCCCAGGAACCCACTTGCCGCCAGGACTGGTACACGCCAGTGGCCAGCAGGACGGCAACCGCGGTGAACGCCACGGTCGAGAAGCGGTTGATGTCGGATGCCGGGAGCCGGTCAGCGGGCGGTAGCCGGTACATGCCGACGACCAGTGCGGTCAGGCCGCCCAGCCACACGGCCATGGCCAGCAGGTGCAGGACAGCGACAGCGATGGCCAGCGGCACCTGGGTACCTGCGGAGGCGTGCTGGGTGGCGGCCCAGGTGACAGCCAGCCCCACGGCGAGCAACGCACCGACCACACGGATGGCGAGTTCCCGCCGGGGCGTTCGCTCCTGTCGGCGCTCCGATCGTGCCGTCATCCGCTTGAGGAGAACCGCGGTGGCCGCGAGCAGTACGAGCCGTGCGACGAGAGCCTTGCCTGTTCTCCCGGTCATGGTGTCGCCCAGCAACGAGAGGTCGAACACCGAGGTCAGTGCCCGTCCCGTCTCGTACGGACCGCGCAGCAGCAACAGGACAACGGTGGCGACCGTCAGCGTCGTCCACCCGGTCACCATCAACCTGGCAACGGGGCGCTGAGCTGTCCCGGCGGGGCAGATGAAGGTGAACGCGGCAACGCCGATGAGAAGGGCGAGGCCACCGTAGGCGAGATAGCGGAACAAGCCGTACAACCGATTGGCTGCGCTGTCGTCCGGCGAGGCGCTCGGCAACACGGCCTTCGTCTCGGAGGGTTTACCGATGGAGAAGGTGAACGCGCCGGAGATCGTGTGACTGTCCGCGGAGACCACGCGCCAGGCAACCGTGTAGGTGCCCTGGGCCAGCTTTCCCGGCAGCGCCACCCGCGCGGCGTTCGCCTTGCCGTCCGGGCGTTCTGGAGGAAGCGGGTTCACGCGCTCGTTGTCGGGCGACAGCACGCGCAGCGAGCCGTCGGGGAAACTGACCGCCTCGGTGAAGGTGAGCGTGACTTGGTTCGGAGCTGTCGTGACGACGGATCGGTCTTCGGGGTCGGAGGAACTCAGAGCGGCATGGGCGGAGGCGGACCCCGCGCCGCCCAAGAGAAGGGCGAGTACGGTGCCGACCAGGGCCATGACGGTCAGCGATTTCCGTGCCGGTCGCGATCTCGTGGGCATGATCGGCAGTCTCCAGGGCGGCGCCGCGGGCGCGGCGTCCGGGATCGATCGGGCGGGGCAGGAGCCGGACGGTGTGAGCGTCCTGGGCGTCAGGACGAGCTCGGGGTGGAGGCGGGGCCCATGCCGGTCATTCGGATGACGCTGCCGCCGAGCGTGGAGCGCAACTGCTCGAGCAGCTTCGGCTGGGCGCTGATCACCCAGCGCGGTCCGACCAGATAGGTGCCCTGGTACATGCTGCTGGTGTCCAGCCATGTTCGTTGGTGCTTCTCCTTGGGGAACGTGGTGATGAGGTAGGCGCCGCGCTCGGTGCGGCAGACGCCGTCGCGGAGCTCTTCGGCCTCGACACGGATCTCGACCTTGCATTTCGTGAGGCTCGCGATGACTTCGACCTTTGCCGGCGCGACGATCTGGGCCTCTCGGGCGGAAATCGTCGGTTTCTTCGACGACTTGCTCCTGGCCGCCGCGTCGTCCTCGCCCCCGCCGCACGCCGCGGTCAGGAGGATGAGGGCCAGGCTTCCGGCGAGTGCGGCGCGGCGGACCAGCCGGGCGGGGGTCGAGGGGCCGCCGGTGCGTGGTCGCGGTCGTTGCTGAGGCACGTCGCTGCTCCGTCTCCAGGTTGATTCCCCTCCGCGGGGGCAGACAGGGGGACGACATGGAGTACGGGTGAAGACCCGGAGGTGTTCAGATGTGTCACCGCGAGCCCGTGGTGAGGCTGGGCCCCCGCCCCACGGGCCCACACATGCTCAAGCGCGGGCGGTGGGTTGGCCTCCCGATCCGGCTGGACGGTGCGCGCGCCGTGTTGGTCCGTCTCGACCGCTGTCACTGTCTCCTGTCCCATTTGTCGAGGACGGCTTCCTCGACAGCGACAGCGGCATTCTGTTCATCGGCACTGAAGCCGAGAAGCACTTAGGGCGACGGCACTTCATGGAGTTGACCCCTCCTTCGCCGCACCGGCCGAGTTCGCGGTGCTCGCCAAACCCACTGAGATCGGAACCACCGCCCCCATCGTCCTCGCCGAAGTACGCCCAGCCCCACACCGCCTGCTCTTGGCAGGCCGCAGCTGGCGGTTCCCCTTCATCGACTGGGCCCGACGCCGCGCTTTCGTCGAACCAGTCGAGGACGGCAGCGTTGCCAAATGGCAGGGCAGCGAAGCCCGCGGCCTTTCCTGCGCTCTCGCCCGGGTAATGCGCGATGTTCTCCTCGGTACAGACCCGGACGTCCGCCTGACCCGCCGCGCGCCGCGGCCGCTCTCGCCCGACCGCGCATGCGAGCACCCCACGAGGTGCACCCGGCGGCCACCCTCCTGGTCCGAAACGCCGATGCCACCCGCTGGTGGACCTGGGCCGGTTACCGCGCCAACGCCACTCTCACAGCCTCTCTCGGCAACCTCGCCGACCCTGTGCAGCGCCCTACCGACTCTCACGTCCGGCTGCGTCAAGTCCTCGCGCCCGACGACTGGAAGGCCGCCCTCGCTGAACTCCCTGACTCTCTAACCCTGGAACTTGGCGAGCCCCCGGTTCGCGTCCCGATTTGAGGAACGACACACATGGGACCCTGGTGTTCAAGCTCGTGGAGTCCGCCCAGGAACGCCGACGCGCGATCACCGGCGCCCACCTCGTCGCCCTGGTCCGCTCCGGCGCCAGGTTCGAGAGCGGCCTCCTGGTCGAGCGGCAGAAGCAGGTCGCATGAATCACCACGATGCCTCGCAGGATGAGCCGGCCGAGCACCTCCGCTTCTGGGCCTACCTGAGCGCGCTGGAGCAGGTCACCGACGCCGACGAGGCCCGCCTGGTCAGCGAAGTCCTCACCGATCCGGACCAGGCGATGGCCCAGTCCGCCATCCTTCGGCACCTGGACCGCGGCCGGGCCACCGAACTGCTCCGCGGCCCGGCCTACGAACCCTGGGCCGCCTCGATGGCCCAGGTCGCAGGCCACCATTCGTTGCTGACCCGGCGTCTGCGGGAATGGTCGCTCTTCCGAGCCATCACGCTGAAGCAGCCCTGGCACCCGGACGTCCTGCTCGACTCATCCGACTGGCTTCAACTCAAAGCGGCCGCCACGTCGAACACCCGCACCATCGAGATCCTCGCCCAGTACGGTCGCACAAAGCGGATCCGCAACACCGCCAGGACCAACATCAAGTAGCAGGGCTCGCGCTGAACTACACGTCAACCCATCCACAGGTCTTGACCATTGCCCGGATCGGCGAGCCCGTGACCGTACAGGACGCGGGAGCCGAAGGCCGCGACCAGGAGACGTCCGCGTGGAGGACGGCTCGTGTTCGACGGCCAAGGGCTCTGTGCCTCACCGCCGGGCGTGCGCGAGATCGTCAGCCGCGGCGTCAGGCGGGGTGCACGCGGACCTCGACGTCGTCGGAGGACGTTTCCGGTGCCGGGTCGGCGGTCACGCGGACGCTCAGTGTGCGGCCGCTGTCGGCCTCGACGAAGGAGAGGGGCGGGTGGCCGTCCTGCAGGTACTTGTCGCCCCACTGGACCAGTGACAGGAACACCGGCAGCAGGTCCTCTCCGGCCTCGGTCAGCCGGTACTCGTCCCGAGCCCGCCGCCCCGGCTCCTGATAGGGGGTGCGCGCCACGACCCCTGCGGACTCCAGCTGTTTGAGCGCACGGGAGACCGACGGCGCGGAGGTGCCGATCCGAGCCACGAAGTCCTCGAACCTGGTCGTGCCGTAGAAACACTCGCGCACGACCATGAAGACCGTCCGGGTGCTCAGCAGGTCGAGTACCCGCCCGGCCGAACATCCGTCGCCGATCGACCACGCGTCCCGGTCGCTCAGCCGCTTCTCGAACCTCATCGCCACCCGGCCATTGTAACTAATGCTTGCGTTACCCAGCTCTGGCGTGCTTGCATCTGACTAACGAGATCGTTATTCAGATAGGGGGCGTGCTGTGGTTGCGGTGGCAGGCAAGGTGGTCGTGGTGACCGGCGGGCGGCGGGGGCTCGGCGCCGCGCTGGTGGACGAGGTGCTGGCACGCGGGGCGCGCAAGGTGTACTCCACCGCACGCTCGGCGTACGTCGACGACCGTCCGGAGGTGGTGGCCGTCGAACTCGAGGTCCGCTCGGCCAGGTCGGTCGCCGCCCTCGCGGAGGTCGCCGCAGACGCCGAGATCGTCTTCAACAACGCCGGAGTCCTGCTGCCCGCGCCCTTGCTCACGGGCGCCTTCGAGCAGGCGACCGAGACGTTCGACGTCAATGTCTTCGGGCCGTTGCGGGTGGCGCGGGCGTTCGCGCCGGTCCTCGCCGCGAACGGCGGCGGAGCCCTGGTGAACATGCACTCCGTGCTGTCGTGGCTGGCGGGCAGCGGAGCCTACGGGGCCTCCAAGGCGGCGGCATGGTCGCTCACGAACTCACTCCGGCTCGAACTGGCGCCGCAGCACACGCATGTCGTCGGCGTGCACGCCGGATTCATCGACACGGACATGGTCTCCGCCATGGAGCGGACCAAGGCGAAGCCCGCCGAGGTGGCCGCGCGGATCGTCGACGGCCTGGAGGCCGGGGATACGGAGGTGCTCGCCGACGACGTCAGCATCACAGTCAAGTCCGCACTCTCCGGGCCCGTGGAGCACCTGACCTTCTCGGCCGCCGGCTGACCGCTGACGAAAGGAACACCGAACCACCATGCCTCTGTGGACTGTTCATCACACCCCGGGAATCTTCTCCGATGCGGAGAAGTATCAGCTCGCCTCCACGATCGCGGACCACTACGAGAAGGTCGGACTGCCCCGGTTCTACGTGGTCACTCTGTTCCAGGAGGCCCGGCCCGAGGACTTCTACATCGGCGGGGAGCCTGTCCCGGTCGGAGTCCGCGTCGTCATCGATCACATCGCCCGGCGCAATCCCGATCAGGAGAGTAGGCGCCGGACCGCCCGCTGGATCAGACAGATGCTGCAACCCCACCTGGAACGGCACACCGGACTTCAATGGGAGTTCCACGTCGACGAGACCAGCGAGGACCTCTGGATGATCAACGGGCTCGTACCGCCCCCGGGCGGCTCCGACGCCGAACGGCACTGGGCCGCGCAGAACGCGGCGACCCCTTACTGACGGTCGTCGCCGTCTCGGTCCCTCACAGCTCGACGCGGGGACGAGGAAGCCCGGCTGGTCGCCAGGAGGAAATGCCTCCCCATGCCCGCCAGTCCACGAGTGGCGGGAGGCACGCCCGTTCCTGGCCACGCCGCCCACGATCACGGAGTGACCGCCGGGATGAACGAGGCCCTGCTCCGGATCCTCACACCGAGCAGGCTCGCGATCCTCGGCCGCGGCGGAGCCGACTTCGCGGCGGCCGAGGGCGCCGGACAGGACGCAGCGGTCGAGGCCGTCCGCGTCCCGCCGCCCACGTGTCGTCGACGATCACGTGCAACACCAGCTGCGGTTACGCCCGGACCTCGCCTCGGTAGTCCAGTCCGAACAGGGGTCGTCGTCTGCGAGCAACCCGGCGTCGCGCGCCGGGACGAACCGGGGCCGGTCGATGGACGGGATGCCGTCGTCGCCCGTGCCGCCGGAGACTGCGGCCCTGGCTAGGGCCTCCAGTGACGGATGCTGACCGAGCTGCACCTTGGTGATCCAGTCGGTCTGGCGCTCCGAGGCACCCTGAAACGAGATGAACGCTGCGCTGCTCGCGGCAGCCCTCCTGGTCGGCTGCCTCCTGGCCGTCCAGGCGTCGGTCAACCTGCAACTGAACAAGGCGGTGGGAACTCCGTACGGCGCCTCCACGGTCCAACTGGGCGTGGCCACCGGACTCTTGCTGGTCCTCGCGGCGGTGTCCGGCTCACTCGGCGCGCTCGGGAAGATCCCCGACGTCGAGTGGTGGCATCTGCTGGGCGGCCTGGCCAGCCCCCTCTACATCACCAGCGGCATCCTGCTCTTCCCCCGGCTGGGGGCCCTGGCCTCGGTCGGGCTGTTCGTCACGGGGCAGATGTTCTCCTCACTGGTCCTCGACCTGGGCGGCCTCTTCGGGCTGGAGAGGCAGGGCCTGAGCCCGGGCATCGCTCTCGGCGCCCTCGCGGTCCTCCTCGGCATCATCGTGATCATCAGGGGGCAGCAGGCGACCGCCCCGCCCGGAGCCCCGACGATGTCGGGCCCGGGCCGGATCGGATGGATCGCCCTCGGCATCGTCGCCGGCGGTGTGCTCCCAGTTCAGGGCGCGGTCAACGCCGAGCTCCGGCTCCTTCGCCGACGCCACCGAGATCACCGCCTACGCGGGCGGCCAACTGGTCTGGGGCACCGCGCCCTGCCCCCCAGAAGCGCCCGGTGGCGGATGAACCGTCCCGCTGCGTCCGCCACCGGGGCCCTTGCATGCCCTGTTCCATCCGAGAGGAGCACCGGAGCCGCGATGAACACCACGAGAGCCACCCGATCACGAACGAGACACAGGCGCTTCCGGCTCGCGGCGGCGCTGCCCGCGCTCGCCCTTGGCGCGGCGCTGAGCGTCGCCCTGCCCACCGCGCCGGCCGCGGCGGCCGCCAGGGTCGACAATCCGTACGTGGGCGCCACCCCCTACGTCAACCCCGACTGGTCCGCCCGCGCCGCGGCCGAGCCCGGCGGCGCCGCGATCGCCGACGAGCCCAGCTTCGTGTGGATGGACCGCATCGCCGCGATCACCGGCACCGCCACGAGCCGCGGACTGCGCGCCCACCTCGACACGGCGCTCACCCAGGGCGCGAGCCTGTTCCAGGTGGTCATCTACGACCTGCCCGGCCGGGACTGCGCCGCCCTCGCCTCCAACGGAGAGCTCAAGGCGGAGGAACTCGACAAGTACAAGACCCAGTACATCGATCCGATCTCCGCGATCCTCTCCGACCCCCAGTACGCCTCGCTGCGCATCGTGGCCCTCATCGAGCCCGATTCGCTGCCCAACATCGTCACCAACGCGGGCAGCGCGGCCGGCGCGACCGAGGCCTGCCGCCACGTCAAGCAGCTCGGCTCCTACGAGAAGGGCGTCGGCTACGCGCTCAACAAGCTGGGCGACATCGAGAACGTCTACAACTACGTGAACGCGGGCCACCACGGCTGGCTGGGCTGGGACACCAACTTCGACCCGGCGGTCGACGAGTTCAAGCTCGCCGCGACGAGCGAGGGCGCGACCGTCGACGATGTGCACGGCTTCATCGTCAACACCGCCAACTACTCGGCGCTGAAGGAGCCGCACTTCAAGGTCACCGACACGGTGAACGGCCAGACCGTGCGCCAGGCGAAGTGGGTGGACTGGAACTTCTACGTCGACGAGCTGTCGTTCGCCCAGGCGCTGCGCGACCGACTGGTCAGCCGGGGCGGCTTCAACTCCACCATCGGCATGCTCATCGACACCGCACGCAACGGCTGGGGCGGCTCCGCCCGGCCCGCCGGCCCCGGCCCGACGACCAGCGTCGACGCCTATGCCGACGGCAGCCGCACCGACCGGCGCATCCACGCCGGCAACTGGTGCAACCAGGTGGGAGCGGGCGTCGGCGAGCGCCCGACCACCGCGCCCGAGCCCGGTATCGACGCGTACGTCTGGGCGAAGCCGCCGGGGGAGTCCGACGGCAACAGCCAGCCCGTCGAGAACGACGAGGGCAAGGGCTTCGACCGGATGTGCGGCCCGACCTACGAGGGCAACGGACGCAACGGCAACAGCCCGACCGGTGCCATGGCCGACGCACCGCTGGCCGGCCACTGGTTCTCGGCCCAGTTCCAGATGCTGCTCGCCAACGCCTACCCGCCCATCGGCGGCGGCGGGCCGGGCGGCGACACCCAGGCGCCGAGCGTGCCCACCGGTCCGCGGGTGACCGGCACCACCTCCTCGTCCGCCTCGCTGGCGTGGACGGCCTCGACCGACAACGTCGGGGTCACGGCGTACGACGTGTACCGCGACGGGGTGCAGGTCGGCGCGACGTCGGGCACCACGCTCACGGACTCGGGCCTGTCCGCCGCCACCACGTACGGCTACCGGGTGCGGGCCCGCGACGCGGCGGGCAATGCCTCGGCACAGTCGGCGGCGGTGAGCGCCACCACCACCTCCGGCGGTACCGGCGGCGGAAGCCTGAAGGTGCAGTACAAGACCAGCGACACCAACGCCACCGACAACGCGATCCGGATGACGCTGCAGCTGGTCAACACCGGATCGAGCGCACAGAGCCTGTCCTGGGTGGAGATCCGCTACTGGTTCGGCGACAGCGCGGCCTCGTACACCACCTGGTGCGACTGGGCGCAGCCGGGCTGTGCGAACCTCACCCACTCGGTGGCCGCCAACGGCTCGGCCACCGGCGCCGACCACTATCTGAAGGCGAACCTCTCCGGGGGCTCGCTCGCCGCCGGCGCTTCCACCGGCGAGATCCAGCTCCGTGTCCACAAGTCCGACTGGTCCACCTTCAACGAGGCGGACGACTACAGCCACGGGACGAGCGACTGGCCCAGGGCGTGACGGTCTTCGCCCGCCGCGCACTGCAACGTCATGGGCTCGCCCATGCGTTGCTCGCTGCCCCCGCGGAACCCGCCGTGGGACGTGAGCGGTTGGAGTTCAGGCGCCGCTACCGGGAACTCTTCGCCGAGGTGGTACGGGAGGGCGTCGACGCCGGCCTGCTTCCCGAGCAGGAACCCTGGATCACCGCCGCCGCCCTGACCGGCGCGATCGGCGAGGTGCTCGTCGACCCGCTGTCCGTGCCCGTCGAGGACAGCGCCGACGCCCTGGTCGCGCACCTGACCACGACGTCGCTGCGCTGTGCCGGCGCTCGGTCCGACGCGCTCTGAATCCCGGGGCCGGCCCGGTCCCGATCCGGCGGGCAGGTCCTGCCCTCCGTCGCACGACCACGAAGCGGCCCGCATCGGCCGAGGCGTGCTGCCCCACTCGATCGACCCCGCCGCTGCTACGCCCGCCCGGCGAGCCGGCGAACCCGCACCCGCTCGTGCCCGAGGCGCCGAGCGCCGAGCACGGAGGAACCGATGGCCGCACCCAGCGACACCGCACCCACCCACACCGCGTCGCCGCGAAGCAACCCGACGGCCCGGACACACGAGGTGATCAACCAGGCCCCACC
Organism: Streptomyces sp. P9(2023); assembly: GCF_032436795.1. Classification (NCBI taxonomy): domain Bacteria; kingdom Bacillati; phylum Actinomycetota; class Actinomycetes; order Kitasatosporales; family Streptomycetaceae; genus Streptomyces; species Streptomyces sp. P9(2023). The sequence continues at coordinate 190,992 of NZ_JAUPWM010000002.1, read as the reverse complement.
CCTCGTCGGACACGATGTCGCCGACGACCAGGTTCTGCTGGAAGGCGTGGAGCGGGAGGGCGCCGCCTGGTGTCTCGACGACCTGCACCGGATCGGCCGCCGCGCCGGCAGCGAGGAAGCGCAGCGGTGGGGCCACGAGGCCAACCGCCAGGAGCCGGTGCTGCGGACGCACGACCGTTACGGCAACCGCGTCGACGAGGTCGACTTCCAGCCTCGTACCACGCACTGATGGAGGTGGCGGTGGGCGAGGGGCTGGCGGGCAGCGCCTGGACGGACCAGCGTCCGGGAGCCCACGTGGCGCGTGCCGCCGGGCTCATGACGTGGAGCACCGCCGAGGCCGGGCACGGCTGTCCGGTCTCCATGACGTACGCCGTCGTCCCCGCCCTGCGCCGTTCCCCCGAGCTCGCGGCGGTCTACGAACCGCTGCTGACCAGCCGCGTCTACGACCCGGGGCTGCGCGCGCCGGGGGACAAGCGTGGCCTGCTCGCGGGCATGGGCATGACCGAGAAGCAGGGCGGCACCGACGTGCGCGCCAACACGACCCGCGCCACCGAGCAACCGGACGGCAGCTGGCGGCTGCGCGGCCACAAGTGGTTCACCAGCGCGCCGATGAACGACCTCTTCCTCGTCCTGGCGCAGACACCCGGTGGGCTGTCCTGTTTCCTCGTCCCCCGTGTGCTTCCCGACGGCAGCTGCAACACCTTCCGCATCCAGCGGCTCAAGGAGAAGCTCGGCAACCGCTCCAACGCCAGCAGCGAGCCCGAGTTCGACGACACCGTCGCCTGGCTGGTCGGCGAGGAGGGGCGTGGAGTGCGGACCATCATCGACATGGTCACCATGACCCGCCTCGACTGCGTCCTGGGCTCCGCCGCGGGGACCCGGGCCGCGCTCGCCCAGGCTGTCCACCACGTCCGGCACCGCTCGGTATTCGGTGCCAAGCTGATCGACCAGCCGCTGATGCGCAACGTGATCGCGGATCTCGGCCTGGAGTCGGAGGCCGCCACCACACTCGCGCTCCGCATCGCCGGAGCCGCCGACCGCGCCCAGCACGGGGACGCGGGCGAGCGCGCCTTCCTGCGACTGGCCACGGCCGTCGGCAAGGGATCTGCAAGCGCCAACCGGCCGCGGTCGCGGAGGCCCTGGAGTGCCTCGGCGGCAATGGCTACGACGAGGCGTCCGGAATGCCCCGCCTCTACCGCGAGGCTCCGCTCAACGGCATCTGGGAGGGCTCGGGCAACGTCAACGCGCTGGACGTGCTGCGTGCGCTGACCCGCGAGCCGGAGAGCATGCAGGCGTGCACCGCCGAGATCGAGGCGGCGGCCGGCGCGGACGCGCGCCTCGACGCCGCTTGGCGGTCCCTGCGAGAGCAGCTGGTCCGCACCGAGGAGATCGAGCTTCGCGCCCGGAGTCTGGTGGAGCGGATGGCCCTCGTTCTTCAAGGCTCGCTGCTGGTCCGTCACGCACCGACCGCCGTGGCCGACGCCTTCTGCGCCTCTCGCCTCGGCGGCGGCCACGGTCTGGCGTTCGGTACCCTCCCGGCCGGCCTGGACCTCGCGGCCGTGATCGCCCGTACCCCGGGCGTCCCCGACTGACGTGTTCCTCCGCTCCATGACGAAGCCCCAGGTCGGTGTCCGCGTCCCCGAACCGTTCCGCGATGACGACCGCCCGGTCGGCCGTTGCTCACGATGTCCTCATGGCGAAGCTTCCAGACCGGGCATGATTGGTCCGTTCTGTCTGGGTTCTGGGTGGGTAGGTGGTGGATAGGCCCCCGAGGGAGGCTGATTCGATGCCGTGGCTCGTATGGATGCTCGCCGCCGCGGCGCTCGGTGTCGCGGAGTTCTTCACCCTGACGCTGGTCTTCGGGCTGCTGGCCGCGGCTGCACTGGTCGCCGCTGTAGTCGCCGGTGTGGGCGTCGGCCTGCTCGGCCAGCTCGTGGCGCTCGGAGTGGCAGCGGCAGCGGGTCTCCTCATCATCCGTCCTGTCGCGCTGCGGCACATGGCACAGGCGCCCCTCACCCGTGAGGGCAGCGATGCTCTGATCGGCAAGCGGGCCGAAGTCCTGCGGGAGGTCACCGCGAGCCGCGGCCTGGTCAAGATCTCCGGTGAGGAATGGTCCGCTCGCGCTCTCGACGAGAGCCTCGTGATCCCGGTGGGAGCGCTGGTGGACGTCATGGAGATCGAAGGCGCTACAGCTGTCGTCTACCCCCGCGAACTCCTTCCGTGAACGGCTGAACACATCCCAACGGAGGAATTGTGGATCCGGTTGTCATCCCGATTCTCGTGGCGGCGATCGTTGTCGTCTTCCTGGTGGCCGCCACGGTGCGGATCGTCCCGCAGGCGCGCCGCTACAACATCGAGCGGTTCGGCCGGTACCGGCGGACGCTGCAACCCGGCCTGAACTTCGTCGTGCCGGTGGCGGACCGTGTCAACACCAAACTCGACGTGCGCGAGCAGGTGTATTCGTCCGCTCCCAAGCCGGTGATCACCGAGGACAACCTCGTGGTGAACATCGACACGGTGCTCTACTACCAGATCACCGACCCGCGGGCGGCGGCCTACGAGGTCGCTGACTATCTGCATGCGATCGATCAGCTCACCGTGACCACGCTGCGGAACGTCATCGGCTCCATGGACCTGGAGGAGACGCTCACCTCACGTGAAGAGATCAATGCCCGCCTTCGCGCCGTCCTCGACGACGCCACCGGCAAGTGGGGCATCCGGGTCAACCGCGTCGAGATCAAGGCCATCGATCCGCCGGCCACCATCAAGGAGGCGATGGAGAAGCAGATGCGGGCCGAGCGGGACAAGCGCGCGGCCATCCTGCACGCCGAGGGGGAGCGGCAAGCCAAGATCCTCACCGCGGAGGGCACGAAGCAGAAGGACATCCTGGAAGCGCAGGGCACGCAGCAGGCCATGATCTTGCGGGCGGACGGCGAGGCGAAGGCGGTGGAGCGCGTCTTCCAGGCCGTTCATCGCAACAACGCCGACCCGAAGATCCTCGCCTACAAGTACCTCGAGACGCTCCCGCACCTGGCGAAGAGTGACAACAACACGTTCTGGGTGATCCCAGGCGAGCTGACCGAGGCGGTGCGCGCCGTCACCAGCGCGTTCGGCGATCGGTCGACGATGGGTCTGCCCGGATCCGCGCAGCCGGACGAGGCGACCACCACCACCGACGCCGACGGCACGTCGGACGAAGGCGGGGCGCCGGAGCTCGAGGCAGCCTCGTCGCTTTCGCTGGACGCCGCCGCGGCCGCTGCCGAGGTCGCGAAGCAGGCCGACGCCGTGGTGAGCGACGCGAAGGCCGAGGCCGAGGCGGCACGGGCGTCCCAGGTGCCGGGCCGGGGGCAGACGTCCGGCGATTGAGCACAGATGGCGAGGGCCCCGGGAATCCCGACGCGACCAGCCGCATCAGTTGTCCGTGTCGCTGCTCGGAACGTCGCTGTTCGGAACGCCGTTCGTTCCGCGGAGTGAGTGGCGCTGGACGAGGCGCGCGATGTCGCGCGCGGTGATGATGCCCACCAGAAGTCGACCGTCGGTGACGAGGATCCGTATGCCGCTCCTGCTCGGGCGGGCCTTTTCGAGAACGTCCTCCAGAAGGTCGTCCGGCGCGCAGGTGGTGCACTGCGACAGCGGGGTCGCCATGTCACGTACGCGCAGTTCCTTGCGCCGCGGCGCGGGGATCTTCGCGAACCGCGACAGGTCGACCAGGCCGCTGGGGCGACCTTCGAAGTCGATCAGGGGCAGGGCGGAATGGCGGGCCCGCATCGCCACGTCGTCGACGCAGCGTTCCACGGTGAGCCAGTCGGGGCAGGTCTCCACGGGGCTCGACATGGCGTCGGCCGCCCGTACCCCGTGCAGGGCTGATGCCATTCCGGCCTGCCGTCGCTCCGCGCCGGCGACGATCAGGACGAAGAAGCCGATGACCATCAGCCACAGACCGCCCAGTGCGCCGCGCAGGACGGAGACCCAGCCGCCGGCGATCAGCAGGAAGCCGAGCACCTGGCCGCTGCGCGCGGCCGCTCGCTCGGCCCGGTCCCGGTCTCCGGTACGCCACCAGATCACCGACTGCACCACACGCCCGCCGTCGAGCGGCGCGGCGGGCAGCAGATTGAAGACTCCCAGCAAGAAGTTCACCCAGGCCAGCCACACCAGGACGGCCGCCGGTACCGCCCAGCCGAACATTGCGTTCAGCCCGACGCCCGCGCCGAGCGCCGCCGCGCCCACGACAAGGCTGGTGAGCGGCCCGCCGACGGCTACCAGGAAGGCCACGCCGGCCGTGCGCGGCTTGCCCATCTGTGTCATCCCGCCCAGCGCCCAGAGCGTGACGTCCTGGACGGGGATGCCCTTCCTCCGGGCGATGATCGCGTGCGCGGCCTCATGAGCGAGCAGGCTTCCGATGACCAGCAGGGCCCCCACCAGCCCGGCGACCGTGTACGTGGCGTTCGACCGGCCCGGAAGCCAGACGGGGAGCGTCTGGCTTCCCAGGCTGTATCCGAAGAGGACCACGAGCAGGGGCACGGTCCAGTGGATGCGCAGCGGCACGCCCTGAACCCGTCCGATCCGTACCGAGCCGTTCATCGCCGTCTCCCATGGCTCGAGCAGGCGGCCCTCCGCCCGAGCCGCAGGCCCTCAGGGCGCTCCCGGTGATCGGATCAGTACGGTGTCCGCCTACTCACAGTGTTGCTCGTGGAGCCGGTGGATGGGGATCACCCGTGCCGGATCGTGCCGGACCCTGATCCCCCATGGGCGCGGAGGTACTGTTGCGGCCGTCATCATTGACGCTCTCTTGACGTCACATCAACATCCCGCGGGAAAAGGACAGCGCCGGTGGTGTTTACCGTGCCTCAGCGTGCACGAGCGCTCTTCACGGCCCATCCCGCCCGCACCGTGGTCCTCGGGTTCGCGGGTGTGGTCATGGTCGGCACGGTGCTCCTGATGCTGCCGCTCGCGGCCGCGGACGCCGGTGCCACCGATCTGCTGACCGCGCTGTTCACCTCGACTTCCGCCGTCTGCGTGACCGGCCTCGCGGTCGTCGACACCGGCGCGTACTGGAGCGGTTTCGGCGAGGGTGTCATCCTCGCGCTGATCCAGGTCGGTGGCTTCGGCATCATGACCATGGCCTCACTGCTCGCCCTCCTCGTGTCGGGCCGGCTGCGGCTGCGCATGCAGCTGACGGCGCAGGCGGAGACCAAGAGCCTCGGCATCGGAGACGTACGCAAGGTCCTCCTCGGCGTGGCCGGCACGACCCTGGCCGTGGAGCTCGGCGTCGGTGCGTTCCTCGCGCTGCGGTTCCGCTTCGGGTACGACTACGGTTTCGGCGAATCCGCGTACCTGGGGTACTTCCACGCCGTGTCGGCCTTCAACAACGCCGGGTTCGGTCTGCACGCCGACAGCCTCACCCGCTACGCCCAGGATCCTTGGATCACGCTGCCGATCGCACTCGCCGTCATCCTGGGCGGGATCGGTTTCCCGGTCATGCTGGAGGTGCTGCGCCACCGCAACCGGGTGCGGACGACCGGTCGTCGGAACTGGACCCTGCACACCAGGCTCACGGTCATCACGTCCGTGGTCCTGCTGGTGGTGGGGACGGTGCTCACGGGCCTGCTGGAGTGGAGCAACCCCGCCACGCTCGGCGCGTACGACGTCTGGGGCAAGCTTCTGAACAGCTTCTTCTACTCCTCGATGAGCCGCACCGCCGGCTTCAACTCCCTCGACATCGGCGCGCTGGAGCCCTCCACGCTCCTGATGACGTGCGTCCTGATGTTCATCGGCGGCGGCAGCGCGGGAACGGCCGGCGGCATCAAGGTCACCACGTTCGCCGTCCTGGCGGCCGCGATCCTGGCCGAGGTACGCGGCGAGACGCACTCGGTCGTCCTCGGCCGCCGTCTCGCCCCGCATGTGCTGCGCCAGGCGCTCACGGTGGCGCTCCTCGGTGTGGGTCTGGTCATGGCCGCCACCCTGGCCCTCCTGTCGGTGAGCGGGGAGCCGCTGGACATCGTCCTCTTCGAGGTGGTCTCCGCCTTCGCGACCGTCGGCCTGTCCACCGGCATCACCGCCGACCTCCCGACGATCGGGCAGCTGATCCTCGTGGTCCTGATGTTCATCGGTCGCATCGGTCCCATCACCCTCGTCTCCGCGCTCGCCCTGCGCGAGCGCACGCGACGCTACGAACTCCCCGAGGAGCGACCCGTCATTGGCTAACTACCTGCACAACCTGCGCAAGCGTCGGCGTCGGCGGCTGACCGAGCAGCACCAGTTGTCCGCGGACCAGCGTGTCGCCGTCATCGGGCTCGGCCGCTTCGGATTCTCCCTCGCCAACGAGCTGATGCGCCGCGGCTGGGACGTCCTCGGCATCGACACCGACGCCCGGCTCGTCCAGAAGTACAGCGACCTGCTCACCCACGCCGTCGTCGCCGACTCCACCGATCCCGATGTCCTGGGCCAGCTCGGCGTCCACGAGTTCACCAGTGCCGTCGTCGGCATCGGCACCGACATCGAGGCCAGCATCCTGGTCAGCTCCAACCTCCTCGAAGCCGGCGTCCCCAACATCTGGGCCAAGGCGATCAGCCGCCAGCACGGCAAGATCCTCGAACGTCTCGGCGTCCACCACGTCGTCCTTCCCGAGCACGAGATGGGTGAGCGGGTCGCTCACCTCGTCACCGGCCGGATGCTCGACTTCATCGAGTTCGACGACGACTACGCCCTCGTCAAGACCGTCGCTCCGGGTGTGGCCACCGGACAGCCGCTGGGCCGCTCCCGGGTCCGCAGCGAGTACGGCGTGACCGTCGTCGGCATCAAGCGGCCTGGGGAGGACTTCACCTACGCGACCGCCGAGACGGTCGTCGAGAAGGGCGACATCATCGTGGTCACGGGCAAGACCCAGGCCGTGGAGGCGTTCACGGACCTGGCGTGACCGCCGGGATCCGTTGCTGGTGGGGCTTGTCGCCCGGTGAACGATGTGCCAGGCCGTCAGATGCGACATGCCTTCAGCGAGGGGAACGCCACCGGCATCAAGGGCGTGTCAAGACTGCCGGGTTACGGCAATGCGAGCGGGACCGGCGCGCTCCAGGATGGTCCTGCCGGAGGGCGCCGGCGCGGTGGTGATGCCGGGCGCCGGAAACAACGACATGTCGGGGGCAGTAGATGGGGGAGTTCCTGAGCGCTGCCGCCGGCTTGCCGACGATGCTGTTCAGCGCCGCCCTGGTCGTCGTCCTCGGATTCTGGCTGCTGGTGCTGTCCGGGGTGGCGGAACGGGGGGCCTTCGACTCCGACGTGGACGCCGAGCGCCTGCGGCTCGGCGGAGTGCCCGTCGCCGTGTCGGTCTCTCTCGTCGTGGTGATCGGCTGGGCCTTGAGTCTTTCCGGCTCCGTACTCGTCCATCGCGTCGGCCTGCCGGGCGCTGCGGCTTCCCTGCTCTCCGTACTCCTCCTGTTCCTGGCCCCGTTCGTCTCCTGGCGCGCATCGAGGCGTCTCGTACGGCGGCTGGCGAAGTTCTTGCAGAAGATGCCGAGACGGCGAGCCAGGCGGCCATGAAGGGGAGTACGTAGATCGCGAGTCGGGACATGAACGTGCCGAGCTGGGCGTCCGGTTCGTAGCGGCGCAGGACCGTGAGCGACGCGGCTACGGACGCATCGTCAACATCGGCTCGCCGGCCGGGCAGAACGGTGGCACCGCGACGGGCGCGCACTACGCGGCGGCCAAGGGTGGAGTCGCCACGCTCACCAGGTGTTCGCGCGCGACCTCGCCCCGCACGGCGTCACTGTCAACGTGGTCTTGCCCGGCCCGCAGAACCTGCCCGTGGTGCGCCGCACCGTCGACCCCGAGAAGCTCGCACAGACCGAGGCCGTGATCCCGGTGGGCCGGCTCGGCCGCCCCAGGTTCGTCGACATGGTGGTGCTGCTCGCCGAGGACCACGCCGACACCGTCACGGGCGCCAGCTGGGACGCCAACGGCTGCCTGTTCATGCGCTGACACGCACCAGGTGCCCGGCAGGCGACGACACAGCAGATTCCTAGCCTGCCGGCCGGCTGGGCGTCGGGCGCCTCCGGGTCGCGAGCAGGGCCGAGGCGCGCTGGACGAGTCGGGTGACACCCTTGGCGTACGCGATGCCGAAGGCGAGGGAGACGGCGAGGGCCAGGGGTTCCGACACGTCGTCGAAGAGCGGGAAGACCTGCCAGTGCGTCAGGTAGATGGCCAGCGAGCTGCCGGCGAGCAGGCCCGCCACCTGGTTGACGCGGTGGCTGCTGGGGAGGGCCGGGAACCACACCAGCAGGCAGAAGCCCGCCATGACGAACAGCTCACGGCCCGGTTCTCCGGGGAAGAAGCCGGGAACGGTGGCCAGCGCGGCGAGCGTCACGAGGAGCCGCCGCCACACGGTGCGGGACCGGGCGGCCACCCAGCCGAGGGCGAAGAGCCAGAAGACGGTGACCGCGTCGGTGATCTCGGCCCGGGCCGGCAGGCCCACCAGCTCGTAGCGGGTGAGCAGGCCGACGCCGGCCAGGGCGACCGGCAGGCCGTACGGAAAGCGGCGCTCCAGTCGGTGCACCGCGGGGACGGCGAGCAGGGCCATCAGGGCCAGCAGGATGTAGACGAGGGCCTCGATGAACCAGAGGTGGATGCGGCTGCCCATGTCCTCGGGCCAGAGCGCGTTGTGCAGGAGGAAGAGATTGGAGAGGTCGTAGTCGTCGTCGACGAGGAGCGCGAAGGCGGTCCAGGCCATGGTGGGGACGGCTATCCGCGCGATGCCACGGGCCGTACGGCGCGTCCTTTCGCGGCGCTCGGGATCGGCGAGCAGGAAGCGGGCGAAGTTGTAGCCGGCGACGGCGAGCAGCAGATGGGCCCCGCCACGGAGGTTGAAGAGGCTGATGTGCGAGCCGACCACGCACACGATGGCCACCGCGCGCAGGACGACGCTGGTCTCCACGTGCCGCCGCGACCGGCCTTCCCCGTCGGGCCTCCGGTGCTCTTCCAGTTCGCGGATGGGCGTCGTGTGCCAGCTCGGCGGCAGGTGACCCAGGCGCTCTTCGACGTGGAGTGACATCTCGACGTACGACAGGGAGTCGCCGCCGAGGGAGACGAAGGAGCTGTCCGGCGTCACGTCGGGGCGGTCCAGGATCCGTGCGTACAGCCCGCAGAGGTCGTCCGGGGTCGCGAGCCCGCCGGCCGGCGAATCGACGGCCGGGTGGTTCAGGCCGCGTACGGCCGGGTAGTCGGGCTTGCCCGTGGGAAGCCGGGGGAGTTCGGGCAGCAGGTGGACGCGGACCGCGCGGGCGGGCAGGCCGCACGCGTCCACCACGCGTCTTCGGATCCGCCGCTCGTCCCAGCCGGGTCTTCGGACGACGGCGAGGGCGAGTGCCTCGTCGTCGCCCGCGCACAGGGCGTCGAGGCCGTGCCGTTCGAGCATGGCCTCGATCTGCGAGGGGTCGACGCGCAGGCCGAGGATCTTCAGGAAGCGGCTGCGCCGGCCGACGATCTCGTACACGCCGTCCTCGGTGCGGCGGGCGAGGTCACCGGTGCGCAGGGTGTCGACCGTACGGCCGAGTGCGAGGTCGTCGCGGGTGTGGGCGTAGCCGAGCATGACGTTCGGGCCGGCGTAGACGAGTTCGCCGATGTCGGTGCCGGGGGACTCCTCGACGGGTTCGAGGGAGAACGAGCCGCCGGGCACCGGGACGCCGATCGCCCCGGGATGTGCGGTGGTCAGGGCCGGCGGCAGATAGGCCATGCGGGCGGTCGCCTCGGTCTGGCCGTACATGACGAACAGCTCCCAGCCGCGTCGCGCGCCCAGTTCGGCGTAGCGGGTGACGCGTTCGGGCGCGAGGCGACCGCCGGCCTGGGTGACGTACCGCAGGTGCGGGAGGTCCATGTCGGCGAAACCGACCCGGTCGAGCAGGTCGAAAGTGTACGGGACACCGGCCAGCGACGTGCCGCCGGCCGCCCGGAAGAGGTCCCAGAAGCAGGCGTCGGCCACCGAGAGGCCGGTCAGTACGAGTCCGGCGCCGCGCAGCAGGTGGCTGTGGATCACGGACAGGCCGTAGCAGTAGTGCATCGGCAGTGTGGTCGCGGCCCGATCGGTGTCGCGGATGCCGAGGTAGGTGGCGATCGAATCGGCGTTCGCCTGGAGGTTCTCGTAGGAGAGCCGGACCAGCTTGGGCGAGCCGGTGGAGCCCGAGGTGCTGAGCAGGAGCGCGAGGTCGGGGTGGAGGGTGTGGGCGGACGCGGGATGCCGCTCCTCGATCCGCCAAGTGTCCTGCCCCTCCTCGTCGTTCCCCGGATGGACCACGACGTCCGGGTCGTACGCCGAGATGAGCGCGGCGACCGCCTCGGGGTGGTCGCCGGGCACGAGCAGCACCGCGTGGCCCGCCGACAGCGCGGCCAGGTGGACGACGAGCGCGCCGACGGTGTTGGCGCCGGGCAGCAGGACAAGCCGGCGGTGGGTGCCGAGCCGGCGGGCCGTCTCGTCGACCCGGTGGGCCAGCTCGCGGTACGAGATCTCGCCGTCGGCGGTCACGAGGGCGGTGCGGTCGCCGTGCAGCGCGAGGTCACGGGCGAACGGGAGGGCATGGCCACCGACGGGCGGGGCAGGGAGGAGCGTCACGGGCGCATCGTAGGTAAGCCTTTCCTTGTCGAGAAGAGGGGGTGGTCGCCTCGGATGCCCAGTCGGAACCGTGTTGTTATCAAAACCGGACTTGACCCTTAGGTTAGCTTTACCTTATTAATGCCGTACTCACAGGTTTCCTTGATAGTTGACAGCAGGAAGGCCCCACCCGCATGCGCCGCCCCTTGGCCCGCACCATGACCGCGCTCGCCGCGGCCGTCCTGCTCACACCCGCGCTCGCCGCCTGCGGCAGCGACGAACCGGCCGATCTCGTCATCTACTCCGGCCGCAACGAGAACCTCGTGAAGCCGCTCATCGAGAAGCTGGAGAAGCACCTCGGCGCCAACGTCGAGGTCCGCTACGGAGACAGTGCCGAACTGTCCGCCCAGCTCCTGGAGGAAGGCGACAAGACCGAGGCAGGGCTCTTCCTCTCCCAGGACGCCGGCGCCCTCGGCGCGCTCTCCGCGGAGCAGCGCCTCACCCCGCTCCCCAAGGCCACCCTCGACAAGGTCGCCGCCGCCCACCGCAGTTCCGCCGGCGACTGGACGGGTGTCAGCGGCCGCGTCCGCGTCCTCGCGTACGACCCTGCCCAGGTCCCCACCCCGCCGAACAGCGTGCACGAGCTGGTCAAGCCGGAGTGGAAGGGCAAGATCGGCTTCGTCCCGACCAACGCCTCCTTCCAGGCCTTCGTCACCGGCATGCGCGTCCTGGAGGGCGACGACGCCGCCCGCACCTGGCTCAAGGGCCTGAAGGCCAACGACCCCAAGAAGTACGACAACAACCTCAAGGTGCTGGAGGCCGTCGACAAGGGCGAGGTCTCGCTCGGCCTGATCAACCACTACTACTGGTACGAGCAGGCCGCCGAGAAGGGCGCGGACCAGCTCAAGGCCAAGGTGCACTACCTGCCCGACGGCGACCCCGGCGGTCTGGTCAACGTCGCCGGCGTCGGCATCCTCAAGGGCGCGGACAAGAAGCAGGCCGAGTACGCGCAGAAGGCCGTCGACTACCTCCTCTCCGCCGAGGCGCAGACGTACTTCGCCGAGGAGACCAAGGAGTACCCGCTGGCCGCCGGCGTGAAGACCGCCGAGGGCGTGCCGGCGCTGGAGACCCTGCAGCCGCCGAAGATCGACCTCGGCAAGCTCGACTCCCTCAAGGAGACCCTGGCCATGCTCCAGGACGTCGGACTTGTCTGACGTGAGCTCACCGGACGCCCGGGTCCGGCCGCACGACGCCCACGACGCCCTCCGCCCGGCAGATGCCCCGGCATCCGCCGGGCGGCGGCGCGCCCCGGGCCGGCCCTCCTGGATCCTGATCGCGCCCGCCACGGCCGCCGCCCTGCTGGCCGTCCTGCCGCTGGGCTACCTCGCCGTCCGCGCCCTCGAACGCGGCCCCGCCTACGCCTGGGACGTCATCGCCGACGACCGCACCGGCGAACTGCTCCTGCGCAGCCTCGGCCTGACCGCCGTCGTCGTCGCCGCCTGCCTGCTGATCGGCGTCTCGCTCGCCTGGCTGACCGTGCGCACCGCGCTGCCCGCCGCCCGGGCCTGGTCCGTCCTCGCCACCCTGCCGCTGGCCGTGCCCAGTTACGTCACCGCCTTCGCCTGGCTCTCGGCCGCCCCGTCGCTGGCCGGATTCACCGGCTCGGCGCTCGCCCTCACCCTGGTGAGCTTCCCCTACGTGTACCTCCCGGTCGCCGCCGCCCTGCGCGGCACCGACCCCGGCCACGAGGAGGTGGCGCGTTCCCTCGGGCATGGCCCGTTCCGTACCTTCGTCCGCGTCACCCTGCCGCAGCTGCGGCCCGCCGCCGCCGGCGGCGGTCTGCTCGTCGCGCTGTACGTACTCTCGGACTTCGGCGCCGTCTCCCTCATGCGGTACGACACCTTCACTCTCGGCGTCTACACCTCCTACCGGGCCAGCTTCGACCGCACCCCGGCCGCCGCGCTCAGCGCCGTCCTGGTCCTCATGACGGTGCTGCTCGTCGCCGCCGAGACCCGCACCCGGGGCCGCGCCGACTACGCCCGTACCGGCACCGGAACCGCCCGGCGGGCCGTCCCGGCCGCCCTCGGCCGCACGCGGCCCCTCGCCCTCGCCTGGTGCGGCGCGATCGTGGCCCTGGCCGTCGGCTTCCCGCTCGCCACGCTCGGCTACTGGCTCTCCGTCGGCACCTCCGCCACCTGGGACCCGGCCCTGCTGACCAGCACCGCGCTCACCACCCTCGGTGTCGCCGCCGCCGGCGCCGCCCTCACCACCCTGCTCGCGCTGCCGGTCGGCGTCATCGCCGCACGCCACCGGGGCCGGCTCGCCCACCTCCTCGAACAGGCCGCGTACGCGGGCCACGCCGTGCCCGGCATCACCGTCGCCCTCGCCCTGGTCTTCTTCGCCGTCCGCTACGCCCGCCCGCTCTACCAGGAGACACCGCTGCTGATCTGCGCGTACGCGGTGCTGTTCCTGCCCGTCGCGGTGGCCGCCACCCGCGCCGCCGTCCTCCAGGCGCCGCCCGTCCTCGACGACGTGGCCCGCTCCCTCGGCCGGACGCCCCTCGGCGTGCTGCGGGAGATCACGCTGCCGCTCGCCGCGCCCGGCGTCGCCGCCGGCGCCGCCCTCACCTTCGTGGTCTGCATGAAGGAACTCCCGGCCACCCTGCTGCTGCGCCCGACCGGTATGGACACCCTGGCCACCCGGCTGTGGACCGAGACCGGCACCGGGTCCTTCGCAGCGGCCGCCCCGTACGCCGCCGCGCTGATCCTGCTGGCCGCTGTCCCCTCGTACCTCCTCGGAAGGCACCGCACATGAACGAGCTAGAGGTCCGGCAGGTCGTCACGGCGTACGGACCGGGGGCGCCGGTCCTCGACGGCCTCGACCTCACCGTCCCCGGCGGCTCCCTCGCCGCCGTCCTCGGCCCCTCCGGCTGCGGCAAGACCACCCTGCTGCGCGTGATCGCGGGCTTCCTCAAGGCCGACGCCGGCACCGTGACCGTCGGCGGCCGACTGCTCGGCGGGCCCGGCGTCCATCTGCCGCCCGAGCGGCGCCGCATCGGCATCGTGCCCCAGGAGGGCGCGCTCTTCCCACACCTGAGCGTGGCCCGGAACATCGCCTTCGGGCTCACCGACGTCGACCGGGCGGGCCGGCGAGCCCGCGTGGCGGAGATGCTGGACCTGGTGGGTCTGCCCGGCTACGGCGACCGCATGCCGCACGAGCTCTCCGGCGGCCAGCAGCAGCGGGTCGCCCTCGCCCGCGCACTCGCTCCCCGGCCCCATCTCGTACTGCTCGACGAGCCGTTCAGCGCCCTCGACAGCGGACTGCGCGGGGCCGTACGGGCGGAGGTCCGCGCCATGCTGAGGGAGAGCGGCGCCACCGGTCTGCTCGTCACCCACGACCAGCAGGAGGCCCTGTCCACCGCCGACCTCGTCGCCGTCCTCCGCCACGGCCGCGTCGCCCAGTGCGCCACCCCGCAGGACCTCTACCGCCGGCCCGTAGACCCCTGGGTCGCCTCCTTCGTCGGCGAAGCCGTCATCGTGCCCGGAACCGCCGACAAGGACGTCGCCACGACCGCGCTGGGACGCATCCCTCTCGCCACGGCCCCGCAGGGCCTCCAGGACGGCCTCGTCCTCCTCCGCCCCGAACAGCTCCAGCTGGCCGAGCCGCAGGCCGTGGACTCCGAAGGCGTGGTCACCGAGGTCCGGTTCTTCGGCCACGACGCCATGGTCACGGTCGCCGTCGACGGCCTGGACCGGACGGTCGACATCCGAACCCCCGGCCCGCTGCTGGTGGCACCGGGCCACCGGGTCGGCGTACGCCTCACCGGCGAGGCCACCCTGCACCCGGACACGGCGGCCTGACCGGGTCCGACGAGAGTGCCCGGAGGTCCGCCGCGCTGCGGTGAGCGGCGATCTTGGTGAGACTGGTGTCATGACGCACAAGGCATTGCTGGAGGGCGGGCCTGACGACCTGCATGAGCGGATCGTCCCTGTCGAGACCCCCGCCGAGGACCTGAAGATTCCGCATCGCGGTGGATACGAGCACTTCAGGGAGACCCCGCGCCGAGAGGACACCGCAGAGGGGACCCTTCGGGTGTACGAGTGGTGGGAACGCACGGAGATCGCCGAGTAGCAGCCCACGACCTCCCCCAGGGGGTGTCTCAGGCCGGCCGGGGCGAGAGGACCCTCTTGGCGCCGAGCCGGATGGCGTAGCGCTCTCGTGCCGCGAAGTCCGCCGCCGCCCACACCGTCGGGTGTCCGACCTCCGCGCACAGGTGGAGGATCGCGTCGTCCCCGACGTGGACACCGATATGAGCCCCGTAGGCGCGGGTGGTGGAGTTGAACAGGACCAGGTCGAGCGGCTCCGCGACCGGCACGTGGACGGTGGCCTCCGTGTCGCTCCAGAGCTCGGAGGAGCGCAGATCCGGAGGGGTCAGGCCGTAGTGCCTGAGCACCTCGTACGCGAACACCTGGCAGTTGGCGCCGGGCGCGAGACCCGGCCGGGCGGCCACGGCCGCCGCGCCCGGGAAACGCGAACCGTCGTACCGGACGGACCAGAACTCCGCCGGCAGACCGCTGATGATCGACACCATCCCCTCATCATGACCCACCCGCGAACGGATCGAGCAACCTTTCGACGAGTGCGCCCTGCCCCCGCCTACTTCGCGTGCCAGACCCCGAGGTTGTTCTCACCCGCGTCCGCGGCGCGCCGGAGGGCGTCCGAGGAGCCCACGATGCCGTGCGGCAGGTACGCGGTGCGGAGGTCCAGCTCCCATCCGTGCACCTGGACGGCGAGCGCGGCCAGGGCGAGGGTGTCGAGCGGCAGCAGCGTGCGCGGGGCCGGGTCCGTGCCCACGCTCTCGCGGTGGGCGACGAGCCGGTCCGCCAGGGCCTCCTCGAAGGCGCGCCGGTCGTCGTCGAGCAGGACGCGCAGCAGTCGCTGATCCGGCGTCAGCACCCCGGCCGCGTCGAGGCGTTCGGCCGCGTCGGCCAACTCCTGCGGGTCCGGCTTGCGCAGCGGCACGGTCGGCCAGTCGCGAGGCAGGTGCCCGCTCTCCTCGGTCAGGTAGAGGCAGAGCGCCTCCATCGCGGCCAGGTCGGCCGGCTCCGACGTCGAGGTCAGCTTCGAGTACGGCACCCCGTCGCGGATATCGCGGGCGAAGTCACCGCGCAGGAGGAGTCCCGTGACCCGCTGCCAATCCCACACCAGCCCGCTGACCACGACGGCCGCGAACGTGTCCAGCCACGTACGGGCCGTGGGAGCCTCGTCGACGACGTCCTTGAACGCCAACTCCTCGCTGGTCAACTCCTCGCGGACGAGGGGGAACCTGAGCTCCTGGTCGCCGTTGGGGTAGCAGCCGAGGCTGATCACGCCCAACGAGCACTCCGCGGCCGTCAGCAGCGCGCGGCGCGAGATGTCGTCGAGCCCGGGCTCGGTCAGCGCGCGAGCGGCGACGTGATCGAGCAGTTCGTCGGCCATCTCCCGCAGCCGGTCGAGGCGGAAGCTGTCGTAACGCATGCTGTGCCACCTCCCGAACGCCCGCCCGTGGATGTCGTCGAGCGCTGCAGCTATGCGCTCCTCGCTCAGCTCGTGAACCGCCACTTCCCGCACGAGTGCAGTCCTTTCAAGATCGATCCGCCGTCGAGCGGCACGCTATCAGCGGCCTCGGACATCGCTTCCCGGAGCCCGGAGTGTTGCGGGGGCAGGGCCGTCGGGGCGGACGGTGAGGCCGTACGCGGCCTTGGCCGGCGTGGAGCCGAAACGTGGCACGTGGGCGGGCAGAAGGTGCTCAAGGAGGACGGTCGACTCCCGGAGCGCGAACTGCAGACCCAGGCACGCCCGCGGCCCGATGCCGAACGGGAGGTAGCTCCCGGGGTGCGTGGGGCGTCGTCCGGGGGTCGTGAAGCGCTCCGGGTCGAACCGCAGGGGGTCCTCCCAGAGATCCGGGTCCCGGTGGGTGAGGTAGGGGCAGACCAGGACGTCGGTTCCGGCCTCGACCGCATATCCGGCGAGGACATCGTCCTCCGCCGCGCAGCGCGGCAGCAGCCAGGCCGACGGGTAGAGCCGCAGCGTCTCGTGGACGAGCGCCTGGACGGCCTGCCGCCGTTCGGGAGAGCCCTCGGCGCCCGCGGCGAGGGCCTGCTCCCGGGCCTGCGGGTTCCGGTCCAGGAGAAGATAGAGCCAGGTCAGGGTGGTGGCGGTGGTCTCGTGACCGGCGACGAGGAGGGTGACCAGCTCGTCCCGGATCAGCCGGTCGGTGTACTCGGGATGCCTTCCGGCCGCCTCGATCAGGACGTGCAGCAGGCCCGGGCCGTCGGGCCCGGCCGCTCCGTCCCGGGCCGCGGCGATGGCACGGCTCGCCACGGCATCGATTCTGGCCAGGTCGGCGGCGACGGCCCCTTCGGCCGCGGCGCCGTCGGCGGGCAGGCTGGGCAGCGCGGCCACCACGGCGGGCACGGCTCCCAGTTCACGCTCCGTACCGGGTTCGAGGGGATGTCCGGTCAAGGACCGCCAGATGGTGTCCAGGGCGAAGCGGCGCATCTCGTCGCCGACGTCGAACACCTGCCCAGTGCGGGCGTACGTGTCCCAGCGCGCCGCGGCGGTCCGGGCGGCCTCGCCGATCCGCTGCTCGTAGCGGCGCATTCCCCGGCCGGTGAACTGGGACTGCAGCAGCTTCCGTTGGCGCTGCCACGCCTCGCCCGTCGCGGCCAGGACGCCGTCGCCGATCAGTAGCCGGGCGCGGTGCGAGCGTTTCACGTACCGGCCGGGCTGGCGCGCGAGCACGTGCTGCACGGCCTGCGGGTCGGTGACCAGGACGGTCGGCCGCGGTCCGAGCCGGAACGCGGCGATGCCGCCGAGCCGTTCGCGCGCCTGGGCGAACAGGTCGACGAGCTCTCCTCCGTCCGCCTGCCATTGCTTGACGACGGCGGGGTCCAGTTCGGGGACCGAGCCGGGGCGGGCGGTGGTGGCCACGGGGCTGCTCCTGTTCGGGGGCGGTGCCGCGTTACGATGCGAGCATCACGCACTGTAGGGGAGCGGGCGCGGTGGGCGACAGGCCACCTCGCCCGCTCCCCTCGGACAGGTCGAACGGTCGGACGGGTCGGACAGGTCAGACGCGGTCCGCCGCGATCAGGACGTACTGGAACGAGCCGTCCTTGTACGAGTTGATGAACGCCTCTTCGATACCGGTGACCAGGGACGACGTGGCCCGCAACTCCCAGTACGGGAGGGTCGCGGGCGTCAGGTCGACGACGGCCTGCGGGACGAGGCGGTTGTCGGCCATGGCGCGCAGGTACTCCCGGCGGGAGTGGATGTTGCACTCGAAGTGCGCGTTGATCTGGGAGACCCACTTCGAGGGCTGTCCGTAGCGCGGGTTCCAGCAGCCGGTGATGGTCACATAGCGGCCGCCGACCTCCAGGACGCGGGAGTGCTCGGCGAAGAGGTCGCCCAGGTCGACGTACATGCTCGACTCGTTGTTCCACGAGGCCGCCGCCTGCCCCGTCTCGAAGGGCGTGTCGAGCATGTTGCACACGCGGGCGCGGACGTGGTCCCCGATGCCGAGTTCACCGGCACGCCGGTTCGCGAACTCGGCCTGCTTGGCCGAGAGGGTGACGCCCTCGACCTTGCATCCGAACCGCTGGTGGGCCATCACCATCGAACCGCCCCGGCCGCAGCCGGCGTCCACGAGCGTGTCGTCGCGCCCGATGGAGCCGAGGTGGTCCAGGAGGACCTCGGCCTGCGCCGACTCCAGGCGGTGGAGTTCGGCGATCAGCTTCTTCTCGTACGCGCTGTCGGCGGTGTCGCCGAGGGCGGCGTGGTCGACGTCGCCGATGCCGTAGTGGTGGTGGTAGAGCCCGTCGACGTCACCGAGGCGCAGGTTCACGGGCCTGGCCTCGTTGTTCCAGTAACGGGCGATGTCTCCCTGGTACGGCGTCGCCGGGCCGGGGACGAACGCGGAGGTGCCGTTGAAGGTGGGGAGCTCGGTGTTGGTCACAGATCAATCCGTTCTTACCAGAAATCGGGCAGGCTGTAGCGGTAGGTGTTGGTCTGGTGCCAGTAGTGGTTGCCGTCGACCCAGGCGGCCACGCCGCGCAGGAAGCGCAGGACGTTCGGGACGGGGCAGGCGGCGGCCAGCTCGGCGGCCGCGTCCTCGAAGGCGTGCATGAGGTCGTTGTGGACCTCGACAGCCTTCAGATAGCCGTCCTGGTCGGAGACGGCCTCGCGTTCGCTGATCACCACGGGCAGATTGAGGTGCAGGCCGGGGCTGTTGAGCTCCTTGGTGTAGGAGTACAGGTCGTTGACGATGGTCGTCGCGTTGCCGGCCAGCGCGATGACCCGCTGCATCGCGGGCTGCGCGTGCAGGTCGGTCGGCAGTTCGTAGCCGCCGACGGTGTCGGTGATGGTGGGGCAGGGCCGGAAGTTGTTGAACTGCCGCATCGCCAGGTACTCCCACACCTCCGGGACGTGCTCCGTCTCGGACCAGGCGGCCTCGGCGAGGTACCCGAGGTGCAGCCGGGCCATGTCGTGCCGGAACCGGTCGGCCTGGGAGGGGGTGGACAGCTGGACGAAGTACTCCATCGCGGAGCGGTAGGCACGTCGCGGGGCGTCCGCGTGCAGCGACTCCGCCCACTGCGGCTGGTAGTCCGCCGTCGTGTACAGGGGGTCCAGGGCGGTGTGCGCGAGGAGAAGGCGGCCGCCGAGGCCGATGGGCGAACCACCGTGGTCCTCGCAGTAGATGTCGTCGACCGCGTTCTCGGCGACCATCAGCCGCGTGGCGATCATCAGATGGTCGACGCTCGGAGCGTCCGGATGGCAGGCGACCATGTAGCGCCCGACGGAGAAGCCGTCGAACTGGCCCTCCCAGTCCTCGGGGAACAGCTCGACCTCGTCGACCGCCCAGTCCTTGATCCTTCGACTGACCTCGTCCACGCGCACCGGGTCGGGCTCGGGGACCGGGTGGAAGTAGAGGCCGGGGATCGGATTTCCCGCCGCGGGTTCGGCCGCTGCGGCTGGTTCCGTCGGTACGACCGGTTCCGTCGATGCGAGCGGTTCCGCCGGGGGTTCGTCGAGCCGGGCCGGATAGAGGCTCGACGTGCCCAGACCGGTGGGGCCGCGCAGGATCCGTTCCAGGGAAGACAGGGCGGGGGAGAGCCCGGGATCGGGCATCCGTAACTCCTTGGTGGGGTGGGGGCTGTGGTGGCCGGCCGTCGCGGGCCGGGGCCGGACCGGCTAGGCGTGCCTGCGGGCGATCTGCACGTTCTCCAGCACACCGAGGGCGTTGGGTACGAGGATGGCCGCGGAGTAATAGGTGGTGACGAGGTAGGACATGATCGCCTGCTCGCCGATGCCCATGAAGCGCACCGACAGGCCCGGCTCGTGCTCCTCCGGCAGGCCTGTCTGGCGCAGCCCGATGACGCCCTGGTTGTCCTCGCCGATGCGCATGGCGAGGATCGAGCTGGTGTTCTCCTTGCTGATCGGGATCTTGTCGCAGGGCAGGATCGGGACCCCGCGCCAGGCAAGGACCTGGTGCCCGTCGAGCTCGGCGGTCTCCGGGTAGAGCCCGCAGGCGTTCCACTCGCGCCCGATCGCGGCGATCGTCCGGGGGTGGGCGAGGAAGAGCCTGGTGCCGCGGCGGCGGCAGAGCAGCTCGTCGAGGTCGTCCGGGGTGGGCGGGCCCGAGTGGGGCTGGATCCGCTGCTTGTAGTCGGCGTTGTGGAGCAGACCGAACTCGCGGTTGTTGATCAGCTCGTACTCCTGGCGCTCGCGCAGCGCCTCGATGGTGAGCCTGAGCTGCTCCTCGGTCTGGTTCATCGGCCCGTTGTAGAGGTCGGCGACCCTCGTGTGGACCTTGAGAACGGTCTGGGCGACGGAGAGTTCGTACTCGCGCGGCTTGAGCTCGTAGTCCACGAAGGCACCTGGGAGCGCGACTTCGCCGGTGTGACCGGCGGACATCGCGATCTCGGCCTCGCCGTGGCGGTTCTGCCGCTGGTGCGGCAGCGAGCTGAACCGCCGGATGTGGGCCTGGAGATGCGGCGCCGAGGCCAGCACGGCGGCGAAGTCGGCGCGGGACAGGGTGAGCAGGGTGCCCGCGGTCTCGGCGGTGGCGGTGTGGTCCCAGCTGCCCTCGCCGTCCAGGAGGGCGTGCTCGCCGAACCGGTCGCCGTCGGCGAGCACGGCGACGCCGACCTCGTCGCCGTACTTGCCGACAGAGGTCTGGTTGATCCGGCCGCGGGCGATCAGGTGGATCTGCTGGGCGGGTGTACCGCGCTCGACCAGCACCTCACCGGCCCCGAAGTCGCGCCGGACGCACCGGTCGGCGATCGCGGTCAGCACGGCGAGGTCGTCGAAGCCGCGCAGCAAGGACAGTTCGCCGAGCTCCTGGGGGATCACCCGTACGTCCGGACCGTCCTGGACGAACTCGATGCGTCCGTCGCCGACGGTGTAGCTGAGCCGCCGGTTCACACGGTAGGCGCCACCCTTGGTCTCCACCCAGGGGAGCATCCGCAGCAGCCAGCGGGAGGTGATCTCCTGCATCTGCGGGGTGGACTTGGTCGTGGTGGCGAGGTTGCGGGCGGCCGCGGTACTCAGGCTGGACTGCTGGGGTGGCGATACCGCCTCAGCTTCCGGGCCGGTCTCAACGGTCATCGGACGAGATCTCCTTACGCGCGGTGGGTGATCGGCGGCCGCGCACGCCAAGCGGTGAAAGAGGGAGAGGGCGAGGGGTGGAAAGCGGGTCGAACCATCGGGAATCCGTCCGGATCCCGATGAACAGTAGCGGCGGAAACGCCCTGGTAGCCGTGTCATCCCGCGGGGATTACCTCGATGAAGTGACCTTGATTCGCACGGGGTTTATCCGGGCGACCTACGACATTCGAGCCACCTGACCGATAGCCGCCGAGCGGTGCGTGGCCGGGCCGCGCAGCCAGAGCGACCGGCGCCAGGATCCCGATGATCAGGCGGTGAAACGCCCGGTCGAGGGGGGGCAGGCATGGCTGCCGTATACGACCTGGCCCCCGGCAGTGACCTACGCCTGCTGTTTCTCGACGAGCCGCGCATCGTCGACCGGCACGAACCGCTCCGCTACCCGTACTCGGCCTGCTCCTTCAGCGGGGAGCGTCCCGCGAGTGCCGGCGCCACCGACATCGCGTCCCGCGCGACGGCCCTGCTCGGCTCGGCGGGGCTGGTAAGTGGCGACGTCGGAGGAGAGCGTCGGCGGCAGGCCCCGCACGGTGGTCACCGGCCGCCGCGACGGCAACGACATCGAGATCCATGTGGGCGACCAGGTGCCCATCGTGTGGTTCAGCGGGCGGACGCCGGCGATGGCCTTGTACGAGCCCAGGAGTTCCCGTGGCCGGAGCCGGTGCGCACGGCCGAGACAGTCACGCCCGCGGCGAATGCCGCCGGGAGCGCGTCTGCCCGATCTGCCGTGGCGCGGGGGAACTCGCGATCTCCCGGTTGTCGCCGTACCAGCTGGGCTATTACCCGGAATCGAGCTGGACCGGCGGCCGGCGGGCAGCCGTACGGGTGGGCCGCGTTCACCCCTGCGTGGTCGGCTCGTCAGGCCCGCGTCGGGCGGTTCAGGCGCCGGCTTCCCACGTCATCAGGTTCTGGAACAACTCGGCCTGTTCGATCGCGTCGTCCAGGGCGTTGTGGGTGTGGGGGCGTGAGGACAGCAGATGGCGGGGCATCGACCGCTTCGTCGCCTTGTTGACCGGGACGGAGGCCTTCGCGGCGTACAGCGTCTTGACGTCCATGCACCGGGAGTGGCCGAACGGCGAGCCGGCGTCCGCGAACCGCATGAAGTACCAGTACATCCACATCCAGTCGTAGCCCAGCGGGTACGCGACGAACACCGGAACGGCGGCCAGCTCGTCGGACACGCCCGCGAGCCAGGCCGCCGCGGCGTTCATGGCCTGCGCGGGCTCCTGGCCTTCCCGTGTCAGCCGGTCGCGGTCCAGGCCGCTGACCGCCAGGGCCTCCGGGTCGTAGGCGTCGCCGATCGGCTTGAGCTCGGCGTAGAACGTGCGCTCGGCGGGGTCACAGGCATTGAACACCGATCCGTCGTGGGCCCCCGCGACCGCCAGCCCGAAGCTCGACATCGAGAACGGCCCGGGCACCGGGCCGTCGGCCTCCACGTCGGCCGACACGTAGAACTCAGCTTTCGCCATGGTCATCTCTCCGCGTGCCCTCGTAGAAGGCCCCCATCGTCATCGACTCGAACAGGTGCTGTCCACTCGCCGAGTTGACCGGCGACGCTCGTGCCGAAGAGGGTCGGGGCCGGTCAGAGCGTGGTCGCGTCCGGTTTCCGGCCCCAGGCGGTGATCATGCCGGGCGACAGCGCGGCGCATTCCTCGGAGTCGAGGTAGCGGATCGCCCTGTCGACGGCCGCGTCGTCGACCAGGCCCGTGGCGAGCATCGCGGCTCGGCTTCGTTCCCAGGTGTCCGCCCAGAAGTGGCTGATGGGGCTGCCCGGTACCAGCGGGGGCACATGGATCTCGGCCGCGACCGGCACGAGCCCGGCTCCGCGCAGCAGTTGCGGGTACGAGGGCACCCAGGAGACGTCGGTGCCGATGGTGTCCCGCAGCCCCTGCCACATCGCCCGCATCGCGGCCGTGTACGGCGTCCCGGGCGTCCGGTCGCTCGTCAGGTCGACCGCGTCGCTGAGCACCAGTACACCGCCCGGCGCGACGAGATCCGCGAGGCGGGTGATCAGGCGCTCGCGCTCGGGCAGGTGCATCAGCACGAAGCGCGCGTGGACCAGCCGGAACCGGCCAGGGGCGAAGTCCGGGGCGGTGACGTCGGCCTCCAGTACGTCGAGCCCGGCCACGGGCCGTTCGCCGAGGAAGCGCGCGTCGCGGTCCACCGCGAGCACCCTCTCCACCCGGGCCTCCTCCAACAGCCGACGGGAGACCGTGCCCGTGCCGGCACCCACGTCGAGGCACTGCCACCCCGGGCCCGCCCCCAGTGCCCGCAGCCGCGTCATGGTGATGTCGTCGTACGCGAGGGCGCCGAAATCGATGCGCTCGCCCTCGCCCGGCTGCTCGGGACGGAACACCGCATCGCCATAGCGGCCGCTCCCTGGCGCGTCCCCGGGCGGTTCGGTGCTCACGTCGCCGCCGCCGACGCGGCGCGGGGGGTGTCGCCCTGGACCATCGGGTCGTCGAACTGTTTCATGGCCGGTTCTCTTCACGCGGTGGGGCGGTGCCGGGCAGCCCGTACCGAAGCCGCCTCCCGCCGATCCTCCCCCGACCGCCGCCCGGACGGCCGAGGCGCGCCGCGTCGGTGCCGAACGGCCCAACGGGGCCCCGGGAGGCGAGAAGATCGTGGGCGTACGGACTGCCGAGCCTGGGCAAGTCGTGATCATGACAGATACGCCTCCCGTGGGCCTCCACTCCACCCTCGGCCCCGCCTCCGGCCCTACCCTCCCCCCACCGCCCCGGCGCCCCCTGCGGCAGTTGCTGGCGGCCTCCGTCGGCAATGCGGTCGAGTGGTACGACTGGTACGCGTACACCTTCCTCGCGGCGTACATCGCGAACCAGGTCTTCCCCAAGGGGGCCGGAAACTCCCTGGTCCCGCTCCTGTCGACGTTCGCCGTCTTCGCCGTCGGCTTCTTCATGCGCCCGATCGGGGGGCTCCTCATGGGCGCCGTGGCGGACCGGCGCGGCCGACGGGCCGCGCTCACCGTCACCATCCTCCTCATGGGCGGCAGCAGCCTGCTGGTCGGTCTCACCCCGACGTACGCCGCCGCCGGCGTCC
This sequence comes from Streptomyces sp. P9(2023), assembly GCF_032436795.1. NCBI lineage: Bacteria > Bacillati > Actinomycetota > Actinomycetes > Kitasatosporales > Streptomycetaceae > Streptomyces > Streptomyces sp. P9(2023). The sequence goes on along the minus strand of NZ_JAUPWM010000002.1, from coordinate 166,661 downwards.
TCGCCCCGGTCGTGCTCGTCGTCGCCCGGCTGCTCCAAGGGCTCTCGGTGGGAGGCGAGTTCGCGGCCTCGACCACCTTTCTCGTCGAATCGGCCGGACCCGGGCGGCGCGGACTCTTCTCGTCCTTCCAGTACGTCTCCACCTCCGCCGGCCAGCTCGCCGCCTCCGGAACGGCCGCGCTGCTGGTCGCCGTGCTCGGGGACGAGCGGATGAACGGCTGGGGCTGGCGGATTCCCTTCCTCCTCGGAGCCGTGCTGAGCCTCGCCGGCTTCTGGATCCGGCGCGGTGCCGAGGAGACCCACGACGTCGCACGGCAGGACGCTCCCCGACCTGGCCTCTTCGAGGCGCTGCGGCAGCATCCCCGCGCCTCGCTGCTGATCGGCGGCATCACGGCCGGCGGAACCCTCGCGTACTACACGTGGACCTCCTACCTCCCGACGTACGCGGAGCTCAACACCGGCATCGACAAGGCGGACGCGCTGCTCGCCGGGACGCTGTCGCTGGCGTTCTTCGCCCTCCTGCAACCGGTCGGCGGGCTGCTCTCCGACCGGTTCGGACGCAAGCCGCTCCTGCTCTTCTTCGGCATCGGCTTCGCCCTGCTCGGCGTACCGCTGCTGCGCGCGCTCGACGGCTCGTTCCTCTCGCTCCTGCTGGTGCAGTGCGCGGGCATGGTGTTGCTGACCGGCTTCACCTCGATCTCGGCGGCCGTGAACGCCGAAATGTTCCCCGCCCGCGTCCGGGCGGCCGGGATCGGCTTCCCGTACTCGCTGACGGTCGCGGTCTTCGGCGGAACGGCCCCGTACGTCGGGACGCTCTTCAAGGAACTGGGCCGCCCGGGTCTGTTCCCCTGGTACGTGGCCGTCCTGTGCCTCGTCTCCTCGGTGGTGTACCTCCGGCTGCCGGAGACCGCTCACAAGGAACTGGACCGCTGAGGGGGCATGGCGGGGGCCTCGGCCGGGTACGCGCCCAGGCGGGTACGACCGGAATGTGGAGGGTCAGGTTCGCGACCATGGCTGGTGACGGTGAGTTCGAGCGGGACCGGAACTACATCACGACACGGATCACGGCCGACGGCCAGGACGGCTACCCCGTCGAACCGGGTCGCTACCGGTTGATCATCGCCCGCGCCTGCCCCTGGGCGAACCGGGCCGCGATCGTCCGGCGGCTGATGGGCCTGGAGGACGTGCTGTCGATGGGCATCGCCGGGCCGCTGCACGACGAGCGCAGCTGGTCGTTCCACATGGACCCGGGCGGCAAGGACCCGGTGCTCGGCATCGAACGGCTCCAGGAGGCGTTCTTCCGGCGCGAACCCGGGTACCCACGCGGCATCACCGTGCCCGCGATCGTGGACATCCCGACGGGTGAAGTGGTGACCAACGACTTCGCCCGGATCACGCTCGACCTGGGCAGCCAGTGGACGGCGCATCAGCGGGACGGCGCACCCGACCTCTACCCGGAGAAGTGGCGCGACGAGATCGACGACGTGGCCGAGAAGGTGTACCGGGACGTCAACAACGGCGTGTACAAGTGCGGGTTCGCCACCAGCCAGGAGGCGTACGACGAGGCGTACCGGAGGCTGTGGGAGCGGCTGGACCGGCTGGAGGAGCGGCTCACCGGCCGGCGCTATCTGGTCGGCGACACCCTCACCGAGGCGGATGTACGGCTCTTCCCGACCCTCGTACGCTTCGACGCCGTCTACCACGGCCACTTCAAGTGCAACCGGCAGAAACTGACCGAACTCCCTGCCCTCTGGGGATACGCGCGGGACCTGTTCCAAACTCCCGGATTCGGCGACACGATCGACTTCCAGCAGATCAAGGCGCACTACTACGTCGTCCACCACGCCATCAACCCGACCGGCATCGTCCCCCAGGGCCCCGACACCCACAACTGGCTCTCACCCCACGGCCGCGCTGCCCTCGGCGGCCACCCCTTCGGCGACGGCACACCCCCCGGCCCTCCGCCCCCGCCGGAGCGGGTACCGCCCCCCGCCTGACGGACGGCCGGGCCTGCCCCGGGGTTTTTCGGCCAACCCCCGCCCGGTCCACCACCCACACACCGCAAGGATCGATGCACCGGGCACGAACGTGCTTTCGCTCTGTCACGGGGTTCGGACGGCGTCCGAAACACATGTGTTCGACACGCCGGGCGTGGTCGTTGAGCAGGCGTCACCCGAATTCCTGACCCGCGGAGGCCTGCCGTGCACCCCGTTCCCGCTCCCCTCGTCCCTGTCCACAACCCCGCCTCCCGTCGCACGGCACGTCCGGACATGAGGTGGGGCGCATGACCGACAGCAGCGATCGTGTTCCGCCGGCGGACACGTCCGCCGGTTCCTCGCCCTCGGAGCAGTTGCTGTTCGGCGGCGAACTCACCTACGACTACGGCTGGGGCACGCACAAGGGCGCCTGGCTCAAGCTCAGCCTGCCGGCGATGGCTCTCTCCCTTCCCCGCCAGGTCGCCGTAGCCGTCCGGCTGGCCCGTCTGGCCGACCGGCGGGCGCTCGCGACGGTCGCGGTCGGTGAGATCGTCCGTGGGATCACGCAGGCCGTCTCCCTGATCGCGGTCAACGCCCTCCTGATCGAACTGCTCGCACCGGGCGACATCACCGGCCGACTACGCGCCGCCCTGCCGTCGCTCACGCTCGTGGCCGTCCTCGCGGTGATCGGCTCGATGGCCAAGTCCGCCTCGACGGCGGCGACCGGCGTCCTGGAGCCGAAGGTCCAGCGGGCGGCGACCGAGCGCTACCTCGGCCTGGTCGCCCGCGTCGAGCTGGAGGCGATCGAGGACGACGCCTTCCACAAGCTGATGGACTCCGCGCAGTGGGGCGCGGAGTCGGCCCGGCGGATGGTCGTCCACTGCACAGCCGTCGGCACCTCCGCGATCTCCCTGATCGCCGCCGCCGGCGTCCTGGCCGTGCTGCACCCGGTGCTCCTGCCGCTGTTGATCTGCATGGCGCTGCCGAGCGCGTGGGGATCGCTCACCATGGCCCGCCACCGGTACGTCAGTTGGCACCGTTTCGTCCAGCACGTGCGGGCCGCGCAGCTCATCAGCCGCCTCCTCATCGACCAGCAGGCCGCGCCCGAGGTCCGCGTCCACGACGTGGCGCCGTTCCTCCTCACGCACTTCCGGCAGATGGCTCGGACCAGCGAGCGCGAACAGACCCGGCTCGCCTGGATCGGCGCCCGTACCGGACTGTTCGCCGACGCCACCCGCGGGATCGCGACCGTTGCCACCTACGGCGTTCTCGGGCTGCTGCTGTGGAAGGGGCAGATGGACCTCGCCGTCGCCGGCACGGCGGTGCTGGCGATCCGCACCGGATCGGCGAGCATCACCGACCTCGTCCTGCGCGTCACCGACGTCCAGGAGGAGGCCCTGTTCGTGGCCGACCTGGAGACCCTGTGCGCGGAGGCGGCCAGTCGCGCCATTCCCACCGGCGGGGCCGATCTGCCCGAGGACGTGGACGAGATCCGCTTCGAGAAGGTGACGTTCACCTACCCCGGCGCGGACAAGCCGTCCCTGCACGAGGTCGACATCGTCATCCCCCGGGGCCGTACCGTCGCGCTGGTGGGCCGCAACGGAAGCGGCAAATCGACGCTCGTCCGGCTGCTGAGCGGGGCCAGACTCCCCGACTCCGGCCGGATCCTCTGGAGCGGCGCGGGTCGCGGCGTGAGTACGGCGGAGGCGGACCGGGCGCAGGTCTTCGACCGGGTCGCGATGGTCGCCCAGGACTTCTTCCGCTGGCCGTTCACCGCCCGCGTCAACATCGGTATCGGCCGACCGGGCACGGTCGACGCCCCGTCCCTGGACGCCGCTGCCGCGTACGCGGGAGCCGACGAGGTGATCGAGACACTGCCCCGTGGTCTGGACACCCTCCTGGCCCGCGGGTACAAGGGCGGCCAGGAGATCTCCGGCGGCCAATGGCAGAAGATCGGCCTGGCCCGGGCCCGGTACCGGCACGGCCAGGTCCTGATCGTGGACGAGCCGACGAGCGCACTCGACCCGGCGGCCGAGCAGCGCGTGTTCGACCAGATCCACCAACTGGCCGCCACCGGCCAGACCACGGTCCTGATCACCCACCGCCTCCACAGCGTCCGCAACGCCGACATCATCTACGTCCTCGACGGCGGCCGAGTCGTCGAACACGGCACGTTCACCGAACTCATGGACCCGGCCACGGGCACAGGCGCGTTTCGGGAGGCCTACGAACTCCAGGCCCGCCAGTTCGCACCCCCGTCGGTACCGACGCAGGCGACCGCCCCGTCGGACGCCTCGCCGGACGCGTGCGAAGACGAGAACGAGGACGAGAACGAGGACGAGGACGAGGACGAGGTGAGGCTCCTCGGGCCATGACCACCACCGACGGCCCCCAGCCAAGAGAGGAGGATTTGCCGAACCGGCAACAACGTTGGCGCGGCCGGGGCACCTTCGGCGACGGTGTGCCGGTGACCGAAGACATCGCGGAAGGATCGCCCATGGACGACTACAGCGGAGACCCGGCCGTACGGGCGGAATGGGACAGCCGCTACGCCGACCGGCAACAACTCTGGAGCGGCCGGCCCAACGGCGCGCTGGTGGCCGAGACCGCCGGCCTCACCCCCGGCCGGGTGCTCGACGTCGGCTGCGGCGAGGGCGCGGACGCCGTCTGGCTGGCCCGCGGCGGCTGGGACGTGACCGCGCTCGAGGTCTCGGGCGTGGCACTGGAACGGGCGGCAGGCCACGCCCGTGCCGCCGGAGTCACCGTCCACTGGGTCCACGCCGAGCTGACGGAGGCGAAGCTCGACCCGGCCTCCTTCGACCTGGTCTCCGCCCAGTACCCGGCCCTGCTCCGCACCCCCGACGCCGCAGCCGAACGAGCCCTCCTCGCGGCCGTCGCCCCCGGTGGCGTACTCCTGCTGGTCCACCACGCGGGAATGGACACCCAGCAGCCCGACGACAGCGGCTTCGACCCGGCCGACTACGTCTGGCCCTCGATGGTCAGCGCCCTCCTCGACGACGACTGGCAGATCGAGGTGGACGAAGAACGCCCCCGCGTCCTCCCCGAAGGCGGCGCAGGCGCCCACCACACGGACGACGTGGTCCTCCGCGCCCGCCGACTCCGCTGAACCCGCGGCGGGGGCTCAGGACCCGGGGGGCGGGGCTCACCAGTACATCGGTTCCTCCTCTTCGTCGTGCTCGGCCTTCGGCCGATGCGCGCCGTAGAGGCGGGTGACGTGCATGCGGACCACCACCGCCTGGCCCGCGACGGCCTCCCGGTACACCCGCTCCTCCGACCGTCCGCTCACTCGGGCCGTGACGAGCAGCTCCCGCCCCACTTCGTCGCCCAGCTCCCGCGACGGCGCGGATATCTCGACCTTGCCCTCGGCCACCACCCAGGAGCCGCCGTAGGGGCCCTCGCGGACGATCCGCACCCAGGGGTTGGCCCGGAGCGTCCGCAGCAGTTCGCTCTCATGGACGGTGGAAACCCACAGCCGCACGATACGAGTGGCTGGTTCCCAGTAGTACCGTTCCCGCCAACCGGACAGCCGTTCGCCACCGAACCGGCCCATCTGCTCCTGCTCGGCCCAGGCCCGCAGATGGCCGTCGCTCGAGTAGATGCCGTCACGTCCCGCTCCGCGGAAAGCGTACGAGGCCTCCGCGTCGGACATCGGCGCTCCGTTGTCGTCGAAATCCCGGCGTCTCGCTGCCCTGTCGTCGGCGCTGCCGGAAGTTCCCGCTGCCTGACCCGTCCGTGGTGACCTGTTCAACCAGCCGGCGGTCGTGATCTTCGGTGGCGCGGATCCCTCGACGGTGACGGTGAGTTGGTGGCGGGGGAGGGGCAGCGTGATGTCCGGTCCGGTCTCGCTCGTCCAGGTGGTCGTCGCTCCTTCAGCGATCCGGAAGGTGTACTCACCGTTGTCGAGCCCCTGGGTCCCACGGAACATGATGCCGTCAAAGGTCTCCACGCCGTCCCGGCCGAGGGAGTCCCTCCTGACAGATCCCCCGGTCGCGGGAACCACCTCGTACCTGATCAGCTTGCGGACATTGGGCTTCTCGAACCTGCTGTCGAGCAGGACGTGATCGTACTGGGAGCGGTCCTGCCGGGGAACGCCGTCCTTCACGACGTACGCCTTCCGGAACAGCGCGCAGGTCACGAACTTGTGGCCCTCATAGCTGGGGATTCGAACCCCGAGGCGGGTCTCCGTCCTGTGCGTACCGTCCTCGGACGCCGTCTCCACCCAGTCGGTGTAGATCCACTCGTCGGCCATGATGTCCCCCATCCCCACCGCGGAAGCGAGTGACCAGCATAGGTTTTTGTTCCAAGGGGGATGGGGGCGTAGCCCTGCGCGATGACGCGGCTGGCCGACGAGTACGGCGACAGTTTCCTCGACGAGGACGAGCCGGTGTCCGCGGTCTCGTGGGGCACGGACGCCGTCACCCTGCACTACAACGAGAAGCCGATGCACTGGACCGGTCTGGCGCCGCGGCCCCTGGGGCTCGTCCCCGGTCAACCCGCCCCGTTCCGCAGTGTGCTGGCTCTCGCCGAGAACGGCTTCGGGCTGCGCGTGACGCCGGCGCGGGACGACGAGGAGCGCTGGAGCGGCAACCTGCTCGTCCTTCCCCAGCCGGCCTGTATTTCAACGTCCCCCACCCTGTCGGTTACGTGCCTGCGGGCGGCGTTGACCTGGGGAGCCTGTTCGACGCGGGCACGGTCCGCGTCGCGATCGACAGCACGTTCGCGCTCGCGGACGCCCGAGCGGCGCACGAACGCGCCGCCCGAGGGCACATCCGGGGCAAGATCGTGCTCACGGTTACCTAGGAGCGGCCCGATCGTTTCACCGACGTGCCCGGCGACGCTCGTACGCGGGGCACCGGTGGCCATCGCGACGCCGATGCGGCGTCCTGACGAGGGAGGCACGTTCCATATGACGCCGAAGCAGCCCAAGACCGAGCTCGACGCCCGTTACAGCTCCGCGCTCAACCCGCGCCCGGGTGCGGAGAACGTCGCCGCCACCGACTGGGCCGAGGCCCAGCGTCAGCTGCGGGCCGCCGAGGTCTTCTGGGTCACCACGGTCCGGCCGGACGGGCGGCTGCACGTCACGCCGCTGATCGCCGCCTGGCACGACGGGGCGCTGCACTTCAGCACGGGGCCCGGCGAGCAGAAGGCGAAGAACCTGGCCGGCAATGCCCACTGCGCACTCACCACAGGGCGCAACTCGCTCTCCGAAGGCCTCGACATCGTGGTCGAGGGAACGGCGGAGCGGGTGACGGATCCGGCGCGGCAGGACGAGGTCATCGCCGCGTTCGAGGCGCAGTACGGGGAGCACATCACCTCGCCGGAGGGGACCTTCTACGGCTTCGGCGACAGCATCCGCAAGGGCAACGACCTGCTGTTCGCGGTGGCACCGGGCACTGCGTACGGCTTCGGGCACGACGGCCAGGTGTTCAGCCACACCCGCTACACCTTCTAGCGGGCCTGTGCACGAGGCGGCCGCTGCCTCCGGGGGCGGCCCCGCATCGGTGAAGGGTCAGGGCGCCGTGCCCGCGGATCCGTAGGCTCTGGCGAGTATGCCTGCTGTCTCGGCCATGGCTTGGCGCAGTTCGGGAGGTGCGACGACCTCGACGTCGATGCCGAGCCGTAGCAACTCGCCGCAGGCGTGGCCGGTGCTCTCGGTCGGGATGACTGCCTGGACCCATCCGTCCTCGCCGACGGGGGTCTCGGTGGCGTCGACCGCCCGCGCCACCTCCGGAGGGACGTTGTCGGGCAGCCGCCGGCGTCCCCGTGGGGACAGCCGGATGGTGGCGGTGCCGGTATGGCGGCGGCTCTGGAAATCGTCCAGGTAGGACGTCCAGTACGTGCCCAGGCTGAAGTCCCGCGGACGGTCGAACCGCTCGTCGCTCAGTACCGCGTCGAGGACCTGGGCCACCCGGTAGGTCGCGATCCGGTTCTCCGTGGCGGCCACGAGGTACCAGGTACCGGACTTGAGCACCAGGCCGTAGGGCCGAAGGCGGCGACGCACCTCCTGCGGCGCGCGCCAGCGGCGGTAGAGCACGTCCACCGCACGCTGGGTGAGCACCGCGTCGACGAACAGGGGCAGATACGGCGTCTGCTCGGGTTCGCGATACCAGCCGGGAGCGTCCAGGTGGAACACCGCCGCGGTCCGCGCGGCCTCCTCGCGCGGTCCCGTCGGGAGCGCGGCGAGCAGCTTCAGCCGTGCCGCCGTCACCTCCGCCGCGAGCCCCAGGTCGGCGGCCGGGCCGGGCAGACCGGCGAAGAACAGCGCCCGCGCCTCACCCTCGCTCATCCCGGTCAGCCGGGTGCGATAGCCGTCGACGAGCTGATAGCCGCCGCCGGGCCCCGGCTCCGCGTAGACCGGTACGCCGGCGTCCTGCAGCCGCGCCAGGTCGCGATAGGCGGTGCGCAGGGACACGCCCAGCTCGTCGGCGAGCCCGCTCGCGGACATACGGCCCCGGGATTGCAGCAACAGCAGCATCGACAGCAGTCGACCGGCAGACATCGGCGCATCCCTCCCCGAAACCCTGACAGTACCTGGCACACGGCCGCCCTACGGTCGACTCGCGTCCCCGGAAGTGAACCGAACAGGAGCCTGCCGTGCCCTCCACCGCCCCCGTCGGCCACCTCGCCGTCATCGAGCTTCGCCAGTACACGCTGCGGCCCGGTCGGCGTGACGAACTCATCGAGCTGTTCGACCGGGAGTTCCTGGAGACCCAGGACGAGACCGGGATGCTCGTGCTCGGCCAGTTCCGGGACCTCGACGATCCGGATCGCTTCGTGTGGCTGCGCGGCTTCCGGGACATGGCGGTACGGCACGACGCGCTGACAGCCTTCTACGGTGGCCCCGTCTGGGCCAAGCACGGCCCGCAGGCCAACGCCACGATGATCGACTCCGACGATGTCCTGCTCCTGCGTTCCCTGTCGGGGGCGAGCGGCATCACCACGGTCGTTCCTTCCCGGCGTCCCCCGGTCGGTGCCCCGGCACCGGAGCGGTTCGTGTCCGCGACCCTGTGGTCCTTCCCTCCCGGACGGCAGGACGGCATCGCGCTGATCCGGGACGGTCTCCTCCCCGTGCTCCACAGGACGGGACCCGCGCCGTTCGCCGCCCTCACCACGGAGACCGCGCACAACACGTTCGCCAGGCTGCCGATCCGTACCGGCGAGAACGTCGCCGCGGTCTTCACCTCGTACCCCGACGAGCGCGCCTACCGACAGCACCTCGCCCAGGTAAGGGCGGATCCCCTCGTGCGGGACGAGATCCTGCCGGGCATCGAGCGCGAACAGACAGCAGCCCCACGGACGTTGCGGCTGGCACCCGCGGGCCGCTCGCTGCTCTGCTGACCGACGCAGGAAGTACGGCCTCCCCCTCGCGCCGGATGTGATCCAGGGCGCAGAGAAATCTTCCCGATACACGCTCCGTTCGGCGGCGTCGGCGGAAGAATCGATCAGGGGTCCTACGCGGGACGCATGGGGGACACGGGGGCGGGATGAAGGCGTACACCGACGGCACGGCGCTGGTGCTCGGGCTGGCCCGGATCGAGGCGCGGGCGGTGCGGAGTTCGCGCGTGGGGCCGGAGCATCTGCTCCTTGCCCTCACCAAGCTGTGCCGTTCCGACCTCGGCCGCCTGCTCGAAGCGAGCAGGCTGTCCCCGGCGCAGCGCGCGGAGATCGGGGCCGATGCCCAGGAGATACGGCGCCGATTCGACCGGGCCGCCGTCGATCCGCACCTCTTCCGCCGTCGGTTACGAGCCCTTCTGGAGGCCGACGCCCCGGCTCTCGCCCCCGCGCCTCCGCCCGCGGTGGGCCCGCCCCGGAGCCGTGCCGCACGCGAGGCCTTCGTCCGGGCCGCCGAGATCGCCGGGACGGAGGAGTTCGGTGTCGGCGACCTGCTCCGGGCCGTCCTCGCCTCAGCCATGCCCAGGGCGGCCGAACTCTTCCGGGAGCTCGGCCTCGACGATCCGCTCGCCGCGCTCTTTCCCGAACCCGCGCGCCATCCTGAGCCCGAGCCTGAGCCCGAGCCTGAGCCTGAGCCCGAGCCTGAGCCCGAGCCTGAGCCCGAGCCTGAGCCCGAGCCTGAGCCCGCGCCCGAGCCCGCGCCCGACCCCGAGCCCGAGCCCGACCCCGAGCCCGAGCCCGAGGCCGCCCGTCGCGAGACGCCCGCCCTCGACGCGTACGGCAGAGACCTCAGCCAGCTCGCCCGTGCCGGCAGGCTGCCGCAACTCATCGGCCGCCGTGAGGAGTTGCGTACCCTGGCCCGGGTCCTCGTACGGCAGCGCAAGGCGAACGCCGTTCTCGTCGGGCACGCCGGGGTGGGCAAGACCAACATCGTGGAGGGCCTCGCCGCCCGCCTCGTCGAGCCCGGGGCGCCGGCCGGACTCGCCGGTGCCCGCGTGGTGGAACTGTCCATGGCGGCCCTGGTCGCGGGCACGAAGTACCGCGGCGAGTTCGAGGCGCGCGTCGAGGCGGTGCTGGACGAGGCCCGGCAGTCTCCGGGGCTGATCCTCTTCATCGACGAGCTCCACACGGTGCTCGGTGCCGGCGGCAAGGGAGCGAGCGACGCCGCCAACATCCTCAAACCCGCCTTGGCGCGGGGCGAGTTGCGTTGCATCGGGGCGACGACACCTGGGGAGTACCGGCGGGACATCGAGGCGGATCCGGCGCTGCAACGCCGCTTCGAGGTGATCTGGGTCGACGAGCCGACCAGGGCCGAGGCCGTGGAGATCCTGGAGAAGGTGTGCGCGACGCTTGCCGCGCACCACGGCGTGGAGATCGGCGCCGACGTCCCGGCGGCGGCCGTCGATCTGACGGTACGTCATCTCCCGGAGCTGCGCCTTCCGGACAAGGCCATCGACATCGTCGACCAGGCGTGCTCCGCCGCCCGTATCGAGACGCTGAGCCCCGAGCCGTCACCCGCCTCCGACCCCGGACAGGGCGGCCGGGCCGTCGTCGGGAGCCAGGACGTGGCGGCCGCGGTGGCGGACCGCGCCCGGCTCCCGCTGGAGCGGGTCACCGAGGGCGAGGCGCGCCGCCTGCTCCGTATGGAGGAACACCTGCGCCGCCGGGTCGTCGGCCAGGACGCGGCCGTCCGCGTCGTGGCGGACGCCGTCCGCACCGCGCGGACGGGCCTCGGCGATCCGCGCCGGCCCATCGGTGTGTTCCTCCTCGCCGGCCCCACGGGCACGGGGAAGACCGAACTGGCCAAAGCCGTGGCCGAGTTCCTAGTCGGTGACGAGAGCCGGCTCGTCCGGATCGACATGTCGGAGTACAAGGAGCGGTACACGCTGTCCCGGCTCCTCGGTGCGCCGCCCGGCTATCTCGGACACGACCGCGAAGGGCAACTGAGCGGCCCGCTGCGCGACCGACCGCACAGTGTCGTGCTCTTCGACGAGGTGGAGAAGGCGCATCCGGAGATCCTGGACGTCTTCCTGCAGATTTTCGACGAGGGGCAGCTGACCGATTCCCGGGGGCGCCGGGTCTCCTTCACCGACACCGTCGTCATCCTCACCTCGAACCTGGGGTCCGGCCCGGTCGGACCGCCCCCCGGGCCCAAGTTGCTGGGCTTCGCCCCCTCCCCGGGACCAGGCGAGGCCCCCGAAGTCCCCGACGTCGCCCGAGCCACGGACCGTGCCGCCGACCGGGTCCGGGCCGCGCTCGCGAGGGCCCTACGGCCCGAACTCCTCGGCCGGATCGGGCAGGTCGTCGTCTTCGAGCCCCTGTCGCGGCCCGCGTTGCGGAGCATCCTCGACAAGCTCGTCGACCGCGTCCGCGACCGGCTCGCCGCCAGGAGGATCACCCTCACGCTGACGGACGGCGCCTGCGACCTGCTGCTGCGCCGGACCGACGGCGCGCAGTCGGGCGCCCGTGCGCTGGAGCAGGCCGTCGAACGCCTCCTGGTCCAGCCGCTCGGCACCGCCCTGCTGTCCGGACGCTTCCACGACGGCTCGGAGGTCGTCGTCGACGCGGGAGCCACGGACCTGGAATTCGTAGAATCCGCAGAAGGAGACACGGCACGATGACGGCCACCCCCACCGCCACGGTCACCCTGACACTCGTCGAGGGCAGGCTCGACCCCGACCGGTACGTCTTCGACGAGCGCACGACGTGTGTGATCGGCCGCAGCAAGGACTGTTCGCCGCGGCTGCCGAGCGACGAGCACCACGACACGGTCTCCCGCCACCACTGCCTGCTCGACATCAACCCGCCGGACATCCGTGTCCGGGACTTCGGCAGCCTCAACGGCACGTACGTCAACGGGAAGAAGATCGGCCAGCGGGAGAGCCATCAGACGCCGCAAGAGGGTGCGGCCATGGCCTTCCCCGAGCACGACCTGGCCGACGGCGACGAGATCCGGCTCGGAGAGACCGTCTTCCGCGTCGACATCCACGCACCGCGCACGCTGCCGCTCGCCCGCTGCGCGAACTGCGGCAACCCCGCCGACGGGGACGGCGGCAGCAGGGCGGGCGACCACCTCTGTACGGACTGCCGGTCGGCGCCCGACGTCGTGATCGAGCACCTGCTCGAACTCGCCGACACCGGGCGCCCCGACCTCGCCCCCATCGCCGGCCACACCCTTCTCCGCGAGCTCGGCCGCGGTGGCATGGGCGCCGTGTACCTCGCCCGCCACGAGGCGACCGGCCGTGAGGTGGCCCTGAAGGTGATGCTGCCGAAGGTGGCGGCGAACCCCGACGCACGGGCCCGCTTCCTTCGCGAGGCGGAGATCACGCGGGCCCTGCGGCACCCGAACATCGCCAACCTGTACGAATCCGGCTTCGCCAGTGGCATCTTCTACCTCACCACCGAGTACTGCACCGGCGGCAGCCTGGACCGCGTCCTGAGGCGTAGGCAGGGCCGGCTGACCGTGGCCGAGGCCGTCCCGATCGCTCTCCAGGTGCTCGACGGTCTCGACCACGCCCACCGCCAGGGCGTCGTCCATCGCGACCTCAGCCCCTCCAACATCCTGCTGCACGAGAACGCCGACGGCTCGACGACCGCGAAGGCCGGCGACTTCGGCATCGCCAAGGCCTTCGACCAGGCGGGCCTCAGCGGACTCACCCGTACCGGCGTGACCGCGGGCAAGCCCCACTTCATGCCGCGCCAACAGGTCGTCAACTTCAGGAAGGCGCCGCCCGCCGTGGACGTGTGGGCCCTCGCCGCCTGTCTCTACCAGTCGCTGACCGGGCACACCCCGCGCGACTTCCCCCGCGATCGGGACCCGTGGCAGATCGTCCTGCAGTCGCCCGCCGTACCGATCCGCGAGCGGGATTCCGGCATTCCGCGCGCGCTCGCCGGTGTCATCGACCGCGCGCTGCGCGAGCAGCCGCGGATCGGGTTCGAGAGCGCGGCCGAGTTCCGGGACGCCCTCCGAGCGGCGGTACCGCGCTCGTGACGTCGGGCCCGGGGCCGGTGTCACCCCCGGCCGCCGTCTGGCGGGTCGGGGACGTGATCGAGGGCCGGTACGAAGTGCTCCACGTGCACGAGCAGGGCGGGATGGGCCTGGTGTACCGGGTACGGCACCTGACCTGGGGCACCGACCTCGCCCTGAAGCGTCCGCGCCCCGACCGTCTGCGCGGCCCGAGGGATCGTGAGCGGTTCGTCACCGAGGCGGATCTGTGGATCTCGCTCGGTCTCCATCCGCACGTCTGCGGCTGCCACTTCGTGCGGGTCGTCGACGGCGTGCCCTGCGTCTTCGCCGAGTACGTGCCGGGCGGCAGCCTCGCGGACCGGATCCGCGACGGCCGACTGTACGAGGGATCACCGGACGACGTACTGGCGCGGATCCTCCGGGTCGCCGTGCAGATGGCGTGGGGCCTCGATCACGCGCACCGGCGGAGTCTGGTGCATCGCGACGTCAAGCCCGCGAACGTACTCCTCGACCTCGACGGCACCGCGAAGCTGACCGACTTCGGACTCGCCGGGGCCCATGCCGGAACGTCGGCGGGTCCGGATCCGGCGACCGGCGCGGGCGGCGCGTGGAACACGGCCGCGTACGCCTCTCCGGAGCAGGCCGGAGGCAGGACGGTCGGCTGGGTCCTCGGCCGCCGCAGCGACGTCTACAGCTACGGCGTCTCGGTGCTGGAGATGTTCACCGGCGGGGTGACCTGGATGGCCGGACCGGCCGCGGGCGCCGCACTGGAGGAGCACCTGGCGGACGGTGGCGCCGGCACGGCCATGGGCACGGGCACAGGATGGGGCGGCGGCGCGGGCACGCCGCCGCCCATACCCCGCGAAGTGGCCGGACTCCTGCGTCGCTGCCTCCAGCGCAACGCCATCCTCCGGCCACGGTCGATGGGCGAGATCGCCGACGAACTGACCGCCCTGTACGAGCGCTCGACCGGGCGCGCCGCTCCGCCCCCGCCGCCGGTCACCGAGAACGCCCGCGCCGACGAGCTCAACAACCGGGGCCTGTCCCTGCTCGAACTGGGCCGGGAGGAGGAGGCCGAGACCCTCTTCGCCGAGGCCCTGCAGCGCGACCCCCAACACCTCGCCGCCACGTACCACCGCGGCCTGATGCGTTGGCGGCGCGGCGACGCCGCGCCCGACGGACCGGCGGAGCGTCACTACGAGGCCGTCGTCGTCTTCACCGACGAGGACCTCCTCACCGAACTCGACACCCTGCGGGCCCGCACCGACGACCCGTGGCAGGCCCGCCTTCTCATCGCGCAGGTCCATCTGGAACGCGGGGACCTCGACTCCGCCCGCGCGCTCCTCGACGAGCTGGAAGACGAGCGCCCGGCCGACCCCGACGTACGCGCGGCACGACAGGCGCTCCTCGACGGACGGGTGCCCGGTGGCCGCTGCCTCGGCACCAGGGCCCTGCCCTGGCAGCAGGACGGCACCCGGCACACGAGCCGCCTGGCGCCGAACGGCCGGTGGTTGATGTCGAGCCGCGGTGCGGACGGTACGACGCGGCTCTGGGACCTGACCAGCCGCGTGTGCCGACTGACCGTCACGGCGACGCCGAACACGGTCGACGCCGACGTGGACGGACAGATCGCGGTCTCGGCCGACGCCGCCGGGACCGTACGCGTCTGGGATCTGGCGGACGGCCGCTGCCTGCGGAGTCTCCCGCTCCCCGAAGCAGAGACGGAGCGGGAGCGCACGGCCGGACTCGTCCGCCTGAGCGGCGACGCGCGGCAGGTGACCGTGGTCGTGGACGACGAGGTGTGCGTGTGGGACGTCGGCAGAGCGGAACTGATCCGGCGGCGCCGGCTCGACGGCCGGCGCGACACGCGGTGGGGCGAGGTCAGTGACGACGGGAGGTGGGCGCTGTCCAGCCGTGAGCGGGGCGGCCCGGCCCGGTTGTGGAACCTGGAGACGGGCCGCAGCCGGCTCGTCCTGCCCGACTACTCCCACGCCGGCGGAACCAGCATGGCGGCCGTGTGCCTCGACGCCGACGCGAGCATGGCGGTCACCGCCACCGTCGACCGGGTGCTCCGCGTCTGGGACCTGGCCACCGGACGCTGCGTACGCCGCTTCTCGACGAACCGGCGAGTCACAGCCCTCTCCATGAGCGCCGACGGGCGTTCTCTGCTCACGGGCGCGGCCGACGGGTCGGTCCAGCTCTGGGATCTGCACCGCGGCCGCTGCCTGCGGACGTTCCGCGGTCATCGGGGGGTGGTGCTTGACGTACTGATCGGGGCGGCCGGGACCTCGGGCCTGTCCTTCGCCGACGACGGCACGGCCCGCTGGTGGGAGTGGGAGCCGCTGGGACAGCCGGTCGCCGCACCGCACTTCAGCATGGCTCGGCGCCCGGCCGAGTTGGACCGGCTGGGCGAGGACGTCGACGCCCTCGTGGCGCGGGCGGAACGGGCACGGGCGGAGCAGCGCTTCACCGCCGCGCGTGATCTGCTCGCGCGAGCCCGCGCCGTGCCCGGCCACGAACGGTCTCCGCGGCTGCTGGACGCGTGGCACGCGCTGGGCCGGGTCCTCCCCAAGACCGGGCTGCGCGCATCCTGGCCGGTGCGGACGTTCACCGCCGAGGGAATGACCAGCGTCCTGGCGGTCGCCCTCGCGGCAGACGGACGGCGGGCGGTCTCCGTCGGCGGCGGCTTCGATCCCGTGCGCGTCTGGGACGTCACGACCGGCACCGTCCGGCCACGTCACGGCGCGGGGAACCCGACGACGATCGCGCTGAGCCCCGACGGGGAGCGGCTCCTCACGGCGGGCCATGGCCGGGTCGGTGTGTGGTCGGTCGACGACTTCGTCCGGCTGACGGGGCTCGACCGGGACCAGGTGGGCGGCGCGCAGCACGTGAGCTTCAGCGCCGACGGACGGTTCGCGCTGGCGGCGAGCCATTACTACCCGGGATGGCTGTGGGAGCTGGACACCGGGCGCCGGGTACAGACTCTGCGGGGCGGCGGTGTCTCGGTGATCTGGCTCGGCGACGACGGCCGGATGTCCGTCTCCGGTGGCCTGGACGGACTCGTACGCCTGTGGGACCTGGACAGCGGGGCATGCGTCCGCGTCCTGAGCGGCCATCCCGGACCGGTGGCTTCCGTGTGCCTGAGCGCGGACGGGACCCGGATCCTGACCAGCGGGACGCGCGGCGACCCCACCATCCGGCTGTGGGACGCGGCCGACGGGACGTGTCTGCGCGTCTTCGACGAACTACCGGCCTACGCCTCGGTGGTCCGGTTCACCGCCGACGGGCGGTTCGCCGTGTCCGGCGGAGGCTACGACGCCGCCGTGCGGGTCTGGGACGTCGGCACCGGTCGTTGTCTGTCCGTCCTCGCCGGAGGTGCCGCGCGGATCACCGATGTGGCGGTGACCCCGGACGGGCGATTCGTACTGGCCGGCGAGGAGGGCGGGACGTTGCGACTGTGGGAGCTCGACTGGGAGCTGGGGGCGCTGGGAGCGCCGGAAGGGGAGACGGGGGAACGATGGACGTGACCGGGGGAGGGGCCGGCGGATCGGCCGGGGGTGCGGACCGGGCGTCGGGGCTCTGGCGGGTCGGGGACGTGGTCGACGGCCGGTACGAGGTGCTGCGGGTCCACGAGCAGGGCGGGATGGGGCTCGTGCACCGGGTGCGCCACCTGGAGTGGGGGACGGATCTGGCGGTGAAGTCCCCGCGCCCGGAACTGCTGGCGACGGACGGCTTCCTGGACCGGTTCGTGGCCGAGGCGGAGACCTGGGTGTCGCTCGGGCTCCATCCGCACGTCTGCGGATGCCACTACGTCCGCAGCCTCGACGGCACTCCACGGGTGTTCGCGGAGTACGTCGCGGGCGGCAGCCTCGCGGAGTGGATCAGGGACGGCCGGCTGTACGCCGGAGGCGAGGCGGCGGCGCGGGCGCGGATCGTCGACTTCGCGATCCAGATGGCGTGGGGGCTCGAACACGCCCACAGCCGGGGCCTGGTGCACCAGGACGTCAAACCGGGGAACGCGCTCGTCGACGAGGACGGCACCGTGAAGGTGACCGACTTCGGACTCGCCCGGGCGGCCGGCGCCGGCTCTCCCGGGGCTCCGGTGGGGACCGAACTGCCGGGCGGGACGGTCCTGGTGACGCGCGGAGGGCTGTCGCTGCCCTACGCCTCACCCGAGCAGGTGGCCGGCGGGCGGCTGGGACGGCGTACCGACCTCTACAGCTTCGCCGTGTCGGTCCTGGAGATGTTCACCGGCGGTGTGACCTGGATGGCCGGGCCGGTGGCGGGTGCGGCGCTGGAGTCGTACCTCGCGGACGGCGGGGCGGACGCCGGGGGCGGCGATGCCGGGGACGGGCGGCTGCCCGCCATGCCGGACGGACTCGGCGGTCTCCTCGCCCGCTGCCTCCGCGCGGACCCGGCGCGCAGGCCCGCCTCGGCGGCCGAGTTCGCGGAGGAACTGGCCGAACTGTACGGACAGATGACGGGCACCCCGTACGACCGGCCGGTGCCCGAGGCCGCCGATCTGCGGGCGGACGAGCTCAACAACCGGGCACTGTCCCTGCTCGACCTCGGGCGGGGGCAGGAGGCGGAGCGGGCGTTCGACGCCGCCCTCGCCGCCGACCCCCGGCATCTCCGGGCCACGTACAACAAGGGTTTGCACGAGTGGCGTGGCGGTGTCATCACGGACGACGAGTTCGTGACCGTCCTCGAGACCCTGCGCGGCGACACCGACACCGACCCCGGGCAGGCCCGGCTGATGCTGGCCCAGGTGCATCTCGAGCGCGGCGACCGCGACAGCGCCCGTTCGCTCCTGGAGGAGACGGACCGGGACGGACCCGCCCCACGGGAGGCCGAACCGATCCGGCAGGCCCTGCGATCCGGCCGGGCGGCCGACGCCCGCCTCACCCTGACGGGTCCCTTGCCCTGGCGGGACCACTCGACCTTGTGGCGGGACCTCTCCCGGCTGTCCGGGGACGGCAACGTGGCGGTGACCGGCGGCCGTGACGGGCGGATCCGGCTGTGGGACCTGCGGAGCGGGGACTGCCGGCTCACCCTGGAGGGCCACGACAAGGAGGTCGTCGCTCTCGACATCGACGCCACCGGCCGCAACGCCGTCTCCGCCGACGCGGACGGCGTCCTCCGGTTCTGGGACCTCGCCGAGGGCCGGAGCCTGGGCGTGCGCGTCCCCAGGGTCAGCCCGCGCCTTGCCCGCGTCGACGACCTGCGGCTCAGCGGCGACGGCCGGATCGTGGTGGCCCTCGTGAACGGCACGCTTGGCGCGTGGGACTTTCCCACCGGCCCGTGGCACAAGGGTCTTGGCAGGGCGCTGGGCACCGGACCCGATGTGCTGTTCACCCATCTGGAGGTGAGCGCCGACGGCAGCCGCGTCCTGACCAGGTCCGGCGACGGCGAGGACACGACGACCGGCACCTGGGCCGTATGGGACCTGAGAACGGCGCGTCGTCTCTGGAGCGTGCCCCCGGCCCAGCACGTACAGGCCATCTCCCTGAGCGCCGACGGACGCTACGTCGCCCTCGCGACCAACGCGGGAGCCAACCGCCATCGGATCCAGCGCCGGCACGTGGACAGCGGTCGGGAGGAAGGAGAGATGACCGGGCCGCACTGGAGGGTGACGACGCTCGCCCTGAGCCCGGACGGTCGCCTGGCTCTCGCCGCGAACGGGGACGACGACGGCGTACGGCTCTGGGACCTGGCCGAGGGCCGCTGCCTGCGCACCTTCCGGGGCCACCCCGACGGGGTGCGACGCGTCCTGTTCGGCGCCGACGCCCGTTCCGCGGTGTCCGTCGACCGGAACGAAGCGCGGTGGTGGGCCTGGGACCTCCCCGGGGCGTTCCCGGCGACACCCCTGCTCAGCGTTCCCCGCCGCCACGGTGACCTGGACCGGAACGGCCGCCAGGCGGCAACGCTGCTGGCCGCGGCCCGGGAAGCGATGGCCGCGGGCCGCCACCCCGAGGCCCTCGAACTCCTGGAACGGGCCCGGGCGGTGCCCGGCCACGAGCGCACCCCGGACGTGCTGGACGCGTGGCGAGAACTGGGGGCGGCGACGGTACGGGTGGGGCTGCGCGGCGTCACGGCGCTCCGCACCCTCCGCGGAGCCCTGTCCCATGTGTCGGTGGCGATCTCGGCGGACGGGCGGCGTGTCGCCTGCGGTGGAAGAGGGTACGTCGGGCTGTGGGACGCCACGAACGGCAAGCAGCACAAGGAGTGGGAGAGCGAAGGGGGCGCCTCCGTCGCGCTCAGCGCCGACGGGCGGCGGGTGATGGCCAGCGGGGACGCCAGGATCACCATGTGGACCGCGCCGCACGGCCATTGGCCGGTCCGCCTGGACACCCGTAAGCCCGGCGGCCGTTGGGGTCCGCCGGGCATCGGAGCGAGCGGGGACCGCGGTGCCGTCTCCTTCGGCGCCGACGGGCGGCTCGCCCTGGGCGCCTGCGGCGACAACGCCCTGCGGATGTGGGACCTGGCCGACGGTCGATGCGTACGGACCCTGACGGGTCACCGCACCTGGTGCAACGAGGTGTGGCTGAGCCCTGACGCGCGGCGGGCGGTCTCGGGGGGATCCGACGGGGAGGTCCGGGTGTGGGACGTCGAGGCCGGGACGAGTCTGACCATCCCGCACGAGGGCACCTGGATCGACTCGGTGTGCCTCGCCGCGGACGGCCGCCAGGTGCTGTGCGCCGGGGACCACCAGGGCCACACACTCTGGCTGTTGGACGCCGCGACGGGGCAGTTCGTCCGCGGCTTCGACGACGTGACCGAGCCCTCGGCGGGTGACGGCGAGGAGGATCCGGACCGATCCGGTCAGGTCCTGATGGCCCGGCTGACGTCGGACGGCCGCTTCGCGGTCTCGGCCGAGCGGGCCGGCGCGGTCCGCATCTGGGAGACCGCGACGGGGCGCTGCCTGCGCACCCTCGACGCCCACACGGACGACGTCGAGGGCATCGCGCTGACACCGGACGACCGCTTCCTGGTGACGGGAAGCACCGACGGGACCATGCGCCTCTGGGAACTCGACTGGCAACTCGGAGGCGGCTAGGAGAGCCCGAACGCCAGGCCCGCGCGTGGTCAGAGGGGCTGGAGGCGGGTGTGCAGGAGGCAGAACTCGTTGCCTTCCGGGTCGGCCAGGACGTGCCAGTTCGCGGTGCCGGTCTGGCCGACGTCGGCGGGCCTGGCGCCGAGCGCGAGCAGTCGCTCCAGCTCGGCGTCCTGGTCGCGGTCGGTGGGGTTCACGTCGATGTGCAGCCGGAGCTTCCCGGCCCGCGGGTCGTCGCTCGGGCTGAGCATGAGCGTCGGCTGCGGCCCGCCGGAGCCGGCGTCGGGCGGCCCGATCTCGATGCTTCCGTCGTCCTCCCGGCCGAGTTCGACGTATCCGAGGACCTCGCTCCAGAACGCGGCGAGCCGCTCGGGGTCGGCGCAGTCGATGACCAGTTCACTGATGCGGCATGCCATGCCCGGCAGCGTACGGAGAGGGCGTTCACGATGCCGATCACTCCGGGCACGGCCGCGCTGGAACCGCGACGCGCCTCAGCGCCCGGTAGCGCCGAGGAACACCACCGCGCCGGCGATGACGAGTACGGCGGAGAGGAAGGTGTGCCGCCGCGCCCTGCGCAGCTTCTCCCGCACGATCCACGCGTGCGCGGTCGCGAGCAGCCAGCGCAGATACGGGTCGGTCCGTGCGATGTTGCGGTGGGCCGTGGCCAGTCCGCGTTCCAGCGCCGCCCGTTCCGCCGTTCCGGCGGTCTGCATCCGTCGCGAGATTTCCGTGGCGACCCGGCGGTGCCGCAGCAGGCCCTCGACGTCGGTGGCCGCCGAGCCGAAGTAGTAGCCGGGCGCGGCGTCGAGCTGCTCGCGCAGCCCGCGAAGGGCCGGGGAGGTGAGGACCTCGGGCGTGGTCAGCGGTGGTACGAGCACCTCGCTGGTCTGCCACATCGCCCAGGCGATGCCGAGCAGGGCCACGAACAGGCCGCCGCCGGCCCAGGCCGCGTGCGCCCAGCCGTCGATCCGCCCCACGGCGAGCAACGGCCCGCCGCCGAGCAGCAGCGCGCCAACGGCCCCGGTGGACGCGAGGGTCCACCGCGCGGCCTCCCGGCTGTCGGCGACGGAGTCCAGCGGCGAGGGCAGTGCGTCGAGGACGGCGCCGCCGGGGGGAACGGTGCCGCCGGGGAGGACCGCGCCGCCGGGGAGAGCGGTGCCGCCGGGGTCCGCGGCCGTCGGCGGGGCGCTCACGGCGACTCCTTGCGGAGTACGAGGCCGAGCGGACCGGGATCGTCGTCCGGCAGGTCCACGTACGCCGCCCACGCCTCCCCGTCGAAGTACTCGAGCAGGCCGGCCTCGTTGACCCGCACCGCGTTCGGCTGCGGGGGCTCTTCAGGGGTGTCCGACATGAACCCAGTATGAGGGTTGGGCAGTTGGCGTCATTGCCCGGTGGTCGCCCGCCCCGTCATCCTGGCCGCGCGGGACGGACGCAAGGCGAGAGCGGGACGGGGGCTCATGTGATCGAGCTGGCGATCGGCAGCACGGACGTGATGTGCGACATCGGGGGCGTCAGAACCTCACAGCCACCGAAGGCGGCGAGCCGGCGCACGGCCGATCTGGTGTGGCGGCTGCGCAGGGAGCCGTCGGACGAGCTGTTGTGGGAAGTGGGTGCCGCGCTCGCGGACCGCTTCCTCGACGGCCCCGTCGGCCGGGCGCTGTCGGAGGAGCTGCGCCGGCCGGGGCCGCACCGGATCGGCGTCGAGGTGACCGATCCGGCGGTGGCGGACCTGCCGTGGGAGACGCTCGTACCGCCCGGTCGCGCCGTCCCGCTGGCCCTGGACCCCGGCGTCGATCTGTACCGGACGACGCGGCGCACCGGTGGGCCGGCCCCCGCCGCGACCGGCGGCCCCCTGCGGATCGTCGCCGCGGTCGCCGCCCCCGACGACAGCTCGGGCCAACTCCTCGACTACGAAAGGGAATGGGCGAGGATCCTGGACGCCGTGGAGCCCGGTCGCCGCACGGGCCACCGGGTACGGGTCCTGGAGTGGGGCAGCGCGGCGGCGATCCGGTCCGCGCTCGACGCGGAGGCCTGCGACGTCCTGCACATCTCCTGCCACGCCCGCCCCGGCGCGCTGCTCCTGGAGACCCCCACGGGCGAAGAGGACGCGGTGGACGCGGCCCGCTTCGTACGGGACGTCATGCCGTCCGACGGCGGGGTGCCGCTCATCGTGCTCGCGGGCTGTTCCACCGCCCTGGAGGGCCAGGCCGAGCTGCCCGGTCTGGCCAGGAGCCTGCTGGACAACGGGGCTCAGGCCGTACTGGCGATGAACAGCGTCGTCAGCGACGACTACGCCATCGAACTGTGCGCGCGACTGTACGAGGGGCTGGCGAGCCGCCCCGACACGGACCTGCTCACCGTCTTCTCGGACGTGCGTCGGGAGCTCGCGCGCGAACCGCGTCCGCTTCCCGAGTGGGCGACGCCGGCGCTGTTCCTCGCCGATCCGGCGTTACGACCGGGCGGCGGCCCCTCCGCGGGGTCGCGGGCCGCCGACCCCCTCGAAGCACCGAGCTCCGACGTCGGCGAACCCGACACACAGGCGGTCGTGGTCGACGGCACGGTCCGTGGACGGCACGCCTTCGTCGGCCGCAGAAGGACCCTGCGGCAGCTGGCCGGCACCGAGCCGCGGGTCCTGCTGCACGGCATCGGCGGCATCGGCAAGACGAGCCTGGCCGCCGAACTCGTCCGCCGTTTCACGGCGGACGCGGCCGACGGTGTCGTGGTGGCGGTCGCCGGTGGGACGACCGTCGACACGATCATGGAGCAGCTGCGCCGCCGGCTGGGCGCGCACTGCGCCCGGAAGGGGCTCACGGAGACCGAGCCGCTGCACCAGTGGGTGATCGCCCTGAACGAGCCCGGACGCGACTGGCGGGAGCTGCTCGGGGCGGCGCCCGTCGGGGCCGCCGTACCGCTCCTGCTGGTTCTCGACAACGCCGAGGACAACCTGGACGCGGAGCACCACCTCGTCGACGCGGAACTCGCGGAGTTCCTCCAGGCCTGGGCGGAGCGCCACAGCACCCTTGTGACCAGCAGATATCCCTTTCCCATCGCGGGCGTCCAGAGCCTTCATCTCGGGCCGCTGACCTGGCAGGAGACCCGGAAGCTGATCTGGCGCCTGCCCGGCATCGACGCCTTGTCGCCGCCCGAGCAGGCTCAGGTGTGGGCGCGTCTCGGCGGTCATCCGCGTTCCCTGGAGTACCTCGACGCGCTGCTGCGTGACGGCGCGGCCCGCTTCGACGAGGTGAGCGCCCGGCTGGGCGCCGCACTGGCCGGTCGCGAGATCGCCTCGGGCGGCGGGCTGGGGCGGCAGCTGCACGAGACCGGTGCGCTGATCGCGCAGGACGTGCTCCTGCCGGAACTGCTCGCCCGGCTCGACGACGTCCCCGCGGCGCGGCGGTTGCTGCTGGGCGCGGCGGTGTACCGGCTGCCGGTGGACCGCGCGGGCCTGACGTGGCAGGTGGCGGCGGCGTCGGCCGCCCCGTCCGGCGTGACCGACCCGTCCGACGTGTCCGGCGCGGCCGCCCCGCCGGACGCGGCCGACCCGTCCGACGCCGCCGAGCCGCCGCCGGAGCCGGACGACCTGGACGAGGCCGTGGCACGGCTCCTGCATCTCGGGCTCCTCGCGCCCGCCGGCGATGGTTACCTCGTGCACCGATGGACCGCCGCGGCCCTGGCGCGCATCGCGGGACCGGGCCGGCTGACCCGGGCCCACCGCAGGGCGGGCGCGTACTGGGCGTGGCGGTGCGGCACGACGACGGCGCAGGACACCTACATCGGCTACGTACTTGAGGCGAGGTTCCACGAACTGGCCGGCGGCCGCGTGCCGAAGGCCCTCGACCACACGGAACGGGCCTGCCGCGAACTCCAGCAGAGCGGCCAGTGGGCCCGGGAGGAGCGGCTGCGTCACGAGGCGCTTTCGATGGCCGTACCGGGGTCGCTGGTCGCCGCCGAGATCCTCTCGGAACTCGGCGGACTGGACGTGCGCAGGGGGCGGTACGCGCAGGGCGAGAGCCGCTACCGACAAGCGATGGCCCGCTTCGCGGAGCTGGGCGCCGAGGACCTGGTCGGGGCCGTGCTGCACAACCTGGGCACGCTCGCCGAGCACAGGGGCGACCACGACGAGTCCGAGCGCCTGTACCGGCAGT
Organism: Streptomyces sp. P9(2023); assembly: GCF_032436795.1. Lineage (NCBI taxonomy): Bacteria > Bacillati > Actinomycetota > Actinomycetes > Kitasatosporales > Streptomycetaceae > Streptomyces > Streptomyces sp. P9(2023). Next base: position 142,107 of record NZ_JAUPWM010000002.1, on the reverse strand, counting down.
CGATGTCGATCATGGAGCGCCTCGGCGAGCGCCAACGGGTGGCCATCACCATGCACCAACTCGCCGGCCACACCAGCCGCGGGGGCGACGATCGTCTCGCGGAGCAGCAGTACGTCGATGCGCTGGCCATCTGCGAGGAACTGGGCGATCTCGCGGGGATCGCGGCGGCCCAGCACCAGATCGGCATCCTGGCCTTCCGCGCGAAGGACTACGTGAAGTCGGAACGGTGCACGCGCGTCGCTCTCTCCCACCACATCACGCTGGGCGACCGGGTGAACGAGGGAAACGGCCGGATCGCGCTCGCGAAGATCGCCCTGGAACGTTTCGACCACGACGCGGCGCAGGCGGAGGCGAGGGCCGCCCTGGAGATATTCGAAGCGATCGGGAGCAGCAGGAACATCGCCGAGGCCTGCCAGCAGCTCGGTGAGATATCGCGCGACGCCGGGGACCTGCCCTGGGCGGAGACGTGCTTCTCCCGCGCGGCCGCCGTGTTCGCGGCGCTCGGGGAGAGGGCGCATCTCGCCGCGTGCGACCGGCAACTCGGTGCCGTACGAACGGTCCTGGGGCGTGCGGAGGACGCGGTGCCGTGCATACTCGAGGCCTGGCTCGAAGGGCGGCGGGATCCAGGCGGGCACAAGGACCTCGACTGGCTCGCCGTCCTGCGCTGGGAGCTCGGCGCCGACGCCTTCGACCGGATCGTACGGCGGCACGTCGATGCCGCGACAGCGGACCACGTCATGTACCTCACGGTGGGGTACATCCGGCTGTTCGACTCCTCGCCGACTCCGTCGCCGTTGGGCACGGCCTACGTGCAGCTGGCGATCGCCGCGAACGCGCGGGGCGCGTACGGTACGGCCCGGATGCTCCTGTTGCGTGCGCTGCCGGTGTGCGAGGCGTCCGGTTACCCCGAGGCCGTCGCCAAGTGCCACGAAGACCTCGGGCTCGTGAACCTGCACACCGGCCACCTGGAGGCCGCCGAGCGGAGCTATCGGGCGGCGCTCACGCTCTTCGAGGAGCTGGGCAACCACACCAACCGGGCCATCGTGCTCCACCAGCTGGGCCGGGTCTGCCAGGACCGGCACGCCTACGGCGAGGCGGAGGAGTACTTCCGCGCCTCGGTGGCCGTGAAGAGAGCTCTCGGCAACCAGGCGGGGGTCTCCAACAGCACGTTCCACCTGGGGCGGGTGGCCCAGTTACGGGGCGATCTGGAGCTCGCCGAGCAGTGCTACCGCGAGTGCCTCGCCATCGACGAGGCGGCGCGTGCGTGGAAGGAGGTGGCGCTCGACTACGGCGAACTGGGCAACCTGCGCGCGGACCAGGGGCTTCCCGAGGAGGCGGTACCGCTGATGGTGCGGGCACTCTCCCTCAACCAGCAGATCACGTCGGACAACGCGGTCCTCAACCTCGCGGCCCTGCGCCAACAGCGCGCCGCGCTCGGCGAAGAGGAGTTCACCCGGCTGCTCGGCCGCCACTTCGACGAGGCGTCGGTCTCGGCGGTCCTCACCCTCACCGCGACGCTGCCGACGACGGAGGGCCGCACGGGGTGAGCGTGCCGGCCCACGGGGGGCCGTCGAGCCGCTGGTGGGCGTCGCGCTCCGCGGCGGCATGCCACCAGCCGGGCGGGGAGGGAGCGGTGACCTCGGCGGTGGGCTGGCCGGGATGGAGCCCGAGCCGCCGTAGCGCGTCGGCGTGGACGAGGACGTCGAACCAGCCGTGCCAATCGCCGTCAGGGCCGATGCCGCAGGCCAGACCCCACTGGATCTCCTCCGGGCCGAAGGGCATCCAGTCGATGCCGCGGTCGCGCAGTCAAGCGCGGGCGGCCGCCATCGGGTGGAGGCGGCCGGGCAGATTCCCGTAGGCCGCGATGGTGATCCACTCTGCGCCGGGTGTGTCCATGGCGTCCATCATGCCGGGTGGCCGCCCAGGCGTCATGGGGCCTTGCGCGCCCTAGACCGGGGTGGGTTCGACGGCGGACCATCCCTTGGTGGTCGGGGTGAAGACCAGCCCGCCCACCACCAGGAAGCCTGACGGGCCGTCGGGGCGGACGCCGCCCGGGACGGTGAAGCGGGCGGTCTTCTCGCGGGTGGTCAGGTCGATCACCACCCCCGAGGTGCGGCACCGGACGTACGCGAGGCCGTCGGTCACCACCACCGCGTTCGCCGTCTCCGGGCGCTCCGGGTCGGCGCATTCCGCCGCCAGCGGGATCCGCCACACAGCCCCGCCGGACTCCTGGCCGACCTCCATGAAGACCGGTTCGCCCTTTGCCGCGGTCGCCATCACGTACACCCTGCCCCCGGCCGCGGCCGGCCCGGACAGCGCCGTGCCGGCGTACGGGATGCTCTTCGTCCGCCGCCTCCCAGGATCTCCGCGCAGCACACCCGTCCCGTCCTCCTTGCCGCACAGGAACACGGTCGCGTCGGACTCGTCCTGGGCCAGCGCGAGTCCGTGACGTTCGCACGTCCCGGGCAGCGCGAACCGGGTGCCGTCCCGCGGAGTCCCGAACGGCAGCTTCTCCCCGGTGGCCGCGTCGAGCGCCGTCACGAAGCTCTGCAGCCCCCGCCCTTGTACGTACACCCGGTCCGCCGCCACCCGCAGCGCCGGGTGGCCGTCCTCGGCGCCGGACACCGTCTGCCGCCACAGGACCTTCCCGTACCGGGTCTCCAGGGCGGTGACCGTGCCTGACTCGTCGACCGCGAACACCCGGCTGCCGTCCGCGTCAAGGACCGGCCGCCGCAGCTTCTCCTTGGTACGGAACTCCCAGCGGGGAGCGCCGTCGGCGAGGTCCACCGCGGTGAACCCGTCACCGCCGAGCACGATCACCGTGTGGCTACCGGCGGTCGCTCCGGGGGCCACCAACGGGCCCTGCCCGTCCACGGCATCCTCCAGCAGCTGTCCCCACAGCGGCTCGCCCGTCGTCGCGTCGAACCTGCTGAGTATGTCCTCCGGACCGTTCTCGGGGCCGCGCGCCGTACACACCAGCGAGGAGTCCGCGTACCCGCAGGAACCCATGTCCGTCCCGCCGTTCCACGCCCGCCAGCCGGCGGGGCGCCGGGCGGGCGGGTCCGCGTAGGCGCGGTTGCCGGCCGGGCTTCCGCCGTCGGTGGCCACGTACGGGGAGAGGGTCCCGGTGACCGCCGATCGGGTGGGCGTGGCCCGAGGGGCCTTCGCGCCGCCCTGCGGGCCGTCGTCCGACGGGGAGAGCCGCAGGTAGATCCCGCCGCCGGCCAGCAGTGAAGCCGCGAGCGCCCCGGCGAGGAGAGCGCGCCGCCGGTGCCGTCGGCGCCATACGGCCGCCGTGTCCCCGACCGGGCCGGTCGGCGGCCCGGAGCGTCCGGTGAGCGCACTGCCTGCGGTGTCCTTGCCGAGCCTGGCCGCACCTGCCGAGCCGGCCGTCGGCTCCGACCCACCAGCCCCGCCCCCGTTCACGCCCTCACGGAGAGGGGTCTCCCAGTCGGCCGCCGGGATCCCCGCCAGCGTGGCCAACAGCTCGTCCGGCCCCGGCCGGGCGGTCGCCTCCTTGGCCAGGCATGCTCCGACCACCGTCCGCAGCGAATCAGCCAGCGCTCCGATGTCCGGCGCCTCGGACACCACCCGGTACGCGGTCATGTAGTGCGAGTCCGCGTCGAAGGGCCCCCGGCCGGTCGCCGCGAACACCAGCACCGACCCCAGCGAGAACACGTCCGACGACGCCCGTACCCGCGCCGGAGCCGACAGTTGCTCCGGCGACATGTACGGCGGCGTCCCCAGGATCTGCCCGGTCGAGGTCAGCGTCTGCTGCCCCGCCGCCCGTGAGATCCCGAAGTCGATGACCCGCGGCCCGTCGTCCGTGAGGAGGACGTTGTCCGGCTTCAGATCGCGGTGGACCACCCCGGTGGTGTGGAGCTCGCGCAGCGCCTCCACCAGGCCGAGTGCGAGCACCCGCAGCGCGGTCCCGCGCAGCGGCCCGTCCGCCTTCACCCGCGCGCCCAACGTCCGCCCCGGCAACCAGCTGGGTGGCCATCCAGGGCCGCTCCGCGTCCGGGTCGGCGTCCACCACGGCTGCCGTGAAGGCCCCGCTCACCAGCCGCGCGGCCGCCACCTCCTGCCGGAACCGGGTCCGGAACTCCGGGTCGTCGGCGAACTGCTGATGTACCAGCTTCACCGCGACGAGCCGGCCCGAAGCCGACCGTCCCGAGTACACCGTCCCCATCCCGCCCGAACCCAGCCGGGCGATCAGGGCATATCCCCCGATCGCCCGCGGATCCCCGTCCCGCAGTGTCATGTCCCGCCCCCGTTTGCATCACGTCGGCGGCACCCTATCCCGGACCTGGGAACCCGTACGGCGGTGGCGTCCGCGTCAGGACGGCAGCCACGCCCGCCAGGTGGCCTCGTTCTCCTTCACCCAGCGGGCCGCCGCCTCCTGCGGGGCCAGCTTCTGCTCCGCGATCATCAGCGCGACGTCGTTCTGCATCTCGGTCGTCCACCGGAACTTCTTCAGGAAGGCCGCGGCGTCGCCTCCGCCGTCCGCGAAGCGGGCGTTGAGGAACTTCTGCAGCGGCGTCTGCGGGTACGCGCAGGCCACCTTCGCCGGTTCGGCGTCGCAACCCTCCTTGTACGCGGGCAGCTTCACCTCCGTCATCGGGACCTTCTCGAACAGCCACTGGGGCTTGTACCAGTAGCTCAGGAACGGCTTCTTCTGCTTTGCGAACTGCTTGATCTGGGTGATCTGCGCCGCCTCCGAGCCCGCGAACACGACCTCGTAGTCGAGGTCCAGGTTCTTCACGATCGCCTTGTCGTTCGTGACGTAGGACGGGGAGCCGTCGAGCAACTGGCCCTTGGCGCCGCTCTCCGCCGTACGGAACTCGTCGGCGTACTTGTTCAGGTTCTTCCAGTCGGTGACGTCCGGGTGCTTCTCGGCGAAGTACGTCGGTACGAACCAGCCGATGTGGCCGGTCACCCCGAGATCGCCACCGCGCTCGATCGTCCCCTTGTCGTCGATGTACCGCTTCTCCTGCTCCGGGTGGCCCCAGTCCTCCAGGATGGCGTCCACCCGGCCCTGGCTGAGCGCGTCCCAGGCCGGCACCTCGTCGATCTGGACGGTGTCCACCCGGTAGCCGAGCTCGTGCTCAAGCAGGTACTGGGCGACGGCGACGTTGGCCTGCGCGCCCACCCACGACTGCACGGACAGGGTCACCGTCCGGGAGTCCTTGGCGCCCGCGTACGGGGAGGCCTGGCGGGTCATGTCGGCGGCGCCGCAGCCGGCGAGGCCGGTGACGGCCGTCAGGGCGACGGCGGCCGTGAGTGCGGCAATACGTGTACGAGCCATCTCAGGCCCCCTTTCCGGCGAGGTCGCGCCGTTCCGTCGGCTGGGTGACGCGGTCGAGCATCAGGCCGAGGCAGACGATCGCCGCACCCGCGACCAGGCCGGTCGCCAGGTCGCCCTGGGCGAGGCCGAAGACCGCGTCGTAACCGAGCGCGCCGCCTCCCACCAGGCCGCCGATGACGACGACGGCGAGAACGAGCACCACGCCCTGGTTGACGGCGAGGAGCAACGCGGGCCGTGCCAGCGGAAGTTGGACCTGGAAGAGCTGCTGCCACCCGGTCGCGCCCAGCGAGCGCGAGGACTCCATGGCGGCCGGGTCCACGCCACGCACACCCTGGGCCGTGATCCGTACGACCGCAGGCAGCGCGTAGACCACGGCGGCCGCGACGGCCGGGGCGCGGCCGACACCGAACAGGGCGACCACGGGGATCAGATACACGAACTGCGGCATCGTCTGGAAGACGTCGAGCACCGGACGCAACGCCCGCCCCAGGCGGGTGCTGCGGGCGGCGGCGACCCCGAGGGCGAAGCCGAGCAGCAACGTCACGGTGACCGCGGCCAGTACCTGGGACAGCGTGTCGAGCGCCGGGTCCCAGACGCCGAGCACCCCGATCGCGGCCATCGCGAGGACGGCGGTCGCGGCGGTGCGCCAGGTGCCGATGAGCAGGGCGAGCGCGCCGACGGTCAGCAGGACCGCCCACCAGGGCAGCCACTGCAGGCCGTCGCGCAGGGGATTGAGGACCCAGGTGGTGAACCGCCCCGCCCAGTCGGCGGTGCCGCCGACGACGGGCACACCGGAGTAGAGGTGCGCGGTCATCCAGTCCACCGCCCCGTTGACGGGGGCGGCGATGTCCACCGTCCACGCGTCGGGCCAGGAGAGCCGGTCGGCCAGGCGGCCGCCGACGGCGACGACGGCGGACGCGACGAGGGCGACGGCCCAGCCGAGCCGGGCACGGCGGGCCGGAGCCGCGCCGATCCGCTCTCCCGCCGCGGCGGTGACCCGGTCGAGGACGATGGCGAGCAGCACGATCGGCACGCCTGCGGCGAGCGCGGCACCGACGTCGACGGAGGCCAGCGCCTGGTAGACCCGGTCGCCGAGGCCGCCCGCGCCGATCACGGACGCGATCACGGCCATGCCGAGCGCCATCATGATCGACTGGTTGACGCCGAGCAGCAGCTCCTTGCGGGCCAGCGGCAGCCGGGCCGTGAGCAGCCGCTGTCGGCCGGTCGCGCCGAGGGAGGCGGCGGCCTCCATGACGCCGGCGTCCGCGCCACGCAGGCCCAGCGCGGTGAGCCGGGCCATGGGCGGGGCGGCGTACACGACGGTGGCGAGGACGGCCGCGGGCACGCCGATGCCGAAGACCAGGACGACGGGCAGGAGATACGCGAAGGCCGGCAGCACCTGCATGGTGTCGAGCACCGGGCGCAGGATCCGGTGCATACGGTCGGACAGTCCTGCGGCAAGGCCGAGGAGGCCACCGAGCAGTACGGACGCGGTGACGGCGACCACCATCAGGGCGAGCGTCTGCATGGTGGGGACCCACATGCCCAGCAGTCCGCAGGCGGCGAAGGCGGCGACGGAGGTCAGCGCCAGCCGGACGCCCGCGACCCGCCAGGCCACCAGCCCGGCGGCGGCGGTGACGCCGGCCCAGCCGAGGGCGAGCAGCACGAGGTACACCGCGCGGACGGAGACGACCACGACGTTGCTGACGTGCCCGAGGAAGTAGAGGAACAGCGGGTGGCTGTCACGGTTGTCGATGATCCAGTCGCTGGTGCTTCCGAGCGGTCCGGACACATCGACGGCGAGCGACGCCGGCCAGCTGCCGCCGCCCACGAGCAGGGCACCGAGGACGAGCGCGAGGGCCGTGCCCGCGCCGATCAGCCGGCTTCGGTGGCGCGCGAGGGTGCGCAGCGCACCGGTCCCGGCGGCGGTCGCCGGGTTGTGGGACGCGGGGGTGACGGTGGCGGTCATCGGCCCCACCGCCCCGTGGCGGTGGCACCGGTCGTGCCGCCCGGCGGCGGCCAGGTCGTATGGGAGTACATCAGGCCACCGCCTTCCCCGTCGCGGCGGCCGGGACCCCGGCGACGACGCCGAGGAGTCCCGCGTGGTCGACCACACCGAGGCACCGGCCGTCCTCGACGACCCGCGCGTTCTCGCCGGTACGGGCCACCGCGGCGATGGCCTCGTGGACGGTGGCGCTCGGGGCGAGCGCCGGACCGGCCTGGCGCTCGTCGGCGAGCGCCGGGCGCATCGCCGAGCGGACGGTCAGCACCTGTTCGCGCGGCACGTCCCGGACGAAGTCCCTGACGTACTCGTCGGCGGGGGAGCCCACGATCTCCTCGGGTGTGCCGAGCTGGACGACGCGGCCGTCGCGCATCAGCGCGATGCGGTCGCCGAGCTTCAGCGCCTCGCTCAGGTCGTGCGTGATGAAGACCATCGTGCGGCCCTCCTCCCGGTGCAGGCGGACGACCTCCTCCTGCATGTCCCGGCGGATGAGCGGGTCAAGGGCGCTGAACGGCTCGTCGAACAGCAGGACTTCGGGGTCCACGGCGAGCGCGCGGGCCAGGCCGACCCGCTGCTGCTGGCCACCGGACAGCTGGCTCGGCCTGCGGTGCTCCATGCCCTCCAGACCGACCTTGGTGACGAACTCCGCCGCCCGCTCGCGCCGTTCGCCGCGTCCCACGCCCTGGATCTCAAGGCCGTACGCGACGTTGTCGAGCACCGACCGGTGCGGCAGCAGTCCGAAGTGCTGGAAGACCATCGACGCACGGTGCCGGCGCAGTTCGCGGAGCCGGCCGGCGTCCATGGACAGCACGTCCTCGCCGTCGATGGAGATCGTGCCGGAGGTCGGCTCGATGAGCCGGGTCAGGCAGCGGACGAGCGTCGACTTGCCCGAGCCCGACAGGCCCATGACGACGAAGACCTCGCCCTTGCGGACGTCGAAGGAGACGTCGCGGACGGCGGCGGTGCAGCCGGTGCGCTCGCGCAGCTCGGCCGCGTCGAGGGCGCCGAGCTCCGGGTCGGCGGGCACGCGGTCGGCCTTCGGACCGAAGACCTTCCACAGGTCGCGCACGGAGAAGACGGTCGGTGCGGGCGGATTCGTATGGTGCGGCGGAGTGGTGTTCATCGGCTGGTACCTCCCAGCAGTTCGGCGCATTTCTCGCCGACCATGAGCACGCCGATCATCGGGTTGACGGCGGTCATGGTCGGGAAGACGGACGCGTCGGCGATCCGGATGTTGTCGAGCCCCCGGATCCTCAGGTCGGGCGCGACGACGGCGAGTTCGTCGTCGGCGGCCCCCATCCGGCAGGTGCCGGCCGGGTGGTAGACGGTGTGCGCGACCTGACGGGCGTAGGCGCTGAGCTCCTCGTCGGAGGTGACCTCGGGCCCCGGGCAGACCTCGCGCTTCAGCCATCCGGCCAGCGGTTCGCTCGCCGCGATCTGCCGGGCGATGCGGATCCCGTCGACGAGGGTGCGGCCGTCGTAGTCGTCCTCGTCGGTGAAGTACCGGAAGTCGAGGGCGGGTTTGACCTCGGGGTCGGCGCTCGTCAGGTAGAGGCGGCCGCGGCTGCGCGGCTTGGGGATGTTCGGGGTCATCGACACGCCGTGCGCGGGCCGTTCGTAGCCCAGGCGCTCGGGATTGTCGGTGAAGGGGATCTGGTAGAAGTGGAACATCAGGTCCGGCCCCTCGGACTCCGGGTCCCGGCGGACGAAGAGACCGGCGTCGGAGTCCATCGCGGAGTTCTCCGGGATCGGACCGTGCGTCTCCCACACGATGACGGACTCGGGGTGGTCGAGCAGGTTCTCCCCGACGCCCGGCAGGTCGTGCACGACGGGGATGCCGAGCTTCTCCAGGTCGGCACGGGGCCCGATGCCGGAGTGCAGCAGCAGGCGCGGGGTGTCCACGGCTCCCGCGCACACCAGGACCTCACGCCGGGCCCGTACGACGTGCTCCGCGCCCTCCTTCGTACGGATGTGGACGCCGGTGGCGCGGGTGCCCTCGAGCTCCAGCTTGAACGCCCAGGTCTCCAGGGCGATGTGCAGGTTCGGCCGGTCCAGGAACGGGTGCAGATAGGCCACCGAGGCGGACGACCGCTTGTTGTTCTCCGGGTGGTAGGCGAGGTCGAAGAAGCCGACGCCTTCGTCGAAGGGCTGCCGGTTGAAGCCCTCGACGCGCGGAACGCCGAGCGCGCTCTGCGCCGCGTCGACGAAGTCCCGCGCGATCGCGTTACGGTCGGCCTCGCCGACGGGGACGATGTTGTTGCGCAGCCGGCCGAAGTACGGATCCATGGCCGCCGCGTCCCACCCTTCGGCACCGGCCTCGGCCCACTCGTCCCAGTCGGAGGGCAGGGGCTTGAACGCGATGAGGGTGTTGTGCGAGGAACAGCCGCCAAGCACCCGCGCCCTGCTGTGGCGGATGTACGAGTTGCCCCGGGGCTGCTCGGTCGTGGGGTAGTCGTAGTCCAGCTCACCGCCGAGCAGGCCCATCCAGCGGCGCAGGGTGAGGACGTCGTCGCGGCCGACGTCACTGGGGCCGCCCTCGATGACGGCGACGCTGACGTCCGGGTTCTCCGTCAGCCGGGAGGCGATCACCGAACCGGCGGTGCCGCCGCCGACGACGACGTAGTCGTACACGTGCCGGTCGTTCATGCCTGGTCCTTCTGCTCGCCCGCGAACCAGCGCACGGGGCGCGGGGCGAGGTTCTGATAGATGTGCTTGGCCTCGCGGTACTCGGCGAGCCCGCTCGGGCCGAGCTCGCGGCCGATGCCGGACTTCCCGAAGCCGCCCCACTCCGCCTGCGGCAGGTAGGGGTGGAAGTCGTTGATCCAGACGGTGCCGTGGCGCAGCCGGGCCGCGACCCGCCGGGCACGGGCCTCGTCGGAGCTCCACACCGCTCCCGCGAGGCCGTACTCGGTGTCGTTGGCGAGGGCGACGGCCTCCTCCTCGGTGCGGAAGGTCTCCACGGTGAGGACGGGGCCGAAGACCTCTTCGCGGACGACCCGCATGCCGCGGTGGCACCGGTCCAGGACCGTGGGCCGGTAGAAGTAGCCGGGGCCCGCCGGCTTCTCGCCGCCCGCGCGCAGGACCGCGCCCTCGCCGAGGGCGGAGGCCACGAACTCCTCGGTCCTCGCCAGCTGGGCCGCGGAGACCAGCGGACCGCACTCGACGCCCTCGTCGGTGCCGCGGCCGAGCCTGATCAGCTCGGCCCGGCGGGCGAGTTCGGCGACGAAGCGCTCGCGCAGCGGTTCCTCCACGATGAGGCGGGAACCGGCGGAGCAGACCTGACCGCTGTGGATGAAGGCGGCGTTGAGGGCCTGGTCGACGGCGGTGTCGAACGCTTCGGGCGTCGAACAGGCGTCGGCGAAGACGACGTTGGGGTTCTTGCCGCCCAGTTCGAGGGCGATCTTCTTCACGCTGTCGGCCGCCGCCCGGGCGACCTTCGTACCGCTGACGAGACCGCCCGTGAAGGAGACGAGGTCGACATCGGGGTGCTCGGCGAGCCGGGCGCCGACCGTGTGGCCGGGACCGGTGACGATGTTCGCCGCGCCGAGCGGCAGCCCGGCCTCCAGGAGGAGTTCGACCAGCACGACGGTGGTCAGCGGGGTGATCTCGCTGGGCTTGATCACGAAGGTGTTGCCTGCGGCGAGGGCGGGCGCGATCTTCCAACTGGCCTGGAGCAGCGGGTAGTTCCAGGGGGTGATCAGGGCGCAGACGCCGACCGGCTCGTGCACGACGACGCTGCGGATCTCGTCCGAACCGGCGTCGACGACCCGTCCGCCGTCCTCCTTCTCCACGAGGTCGGCGAAGTAGAGGAAGGCGTCGCGGACGCAGTCGACGTCGATACGGCCCTCCTCCAGCGTCTTGCCCGCGTCCTGGCTCTCCAGGGCACCGATCCGCTCGCGGTCGCGTTCGAGCAGGGCGGCGACCCGCCGCAGCAGGGTGGCCCGCTCGGCGACCGGCGTACGCGGCCAGGCACCGTCGTCGAACGCGGCGCGGGCCGCGGCCACGGCGTCGTCGGTGTCCTTGACACCGCCCTCGGCCACGACCGCGAAGGTGGTCGCGTCGACGGGATCGATGATGTCCCGCGTGGCTCCGGAGATGGCTTCGCGCCACTCTCCGCCCACATGGATGGTCTGTCGTGCTGCGGTCACGTCGCGTACGGCCTTTCGTTCCTTTGAATCCCCCTGCCGGTTGCACCGGCGATTCGGCCGCCTGCCCTGGCTCCGGGGATCCATGCGCGACGCCTGGGGGAGAGTGCCCCACCTCACGTGTCAAAATTACGCAAATATGGACATATGGCTCAGTGCGAGACGTGCGCGAACGGGGGCTGGTCCGGCGGGAACAAACGGCTGACGTGCGGCGTCACACACGGAAAGGTCGATCACCGGCGACGCAGGCACCACCCACAGAGGAGAGCCCCCCATGCAGTCGAGCGATTCCACCCCCTTCGAGGCCGCCCTCCCCGACGGCCGTCGCATGACGCTGTCCCTGCCCCCGCTCGACGCCCCCTGGGCCGCCGGAGGCGTCGACGGCCTGCGTCCGGTCAGGGCCACGCACGAAGGCCGCGGCGACGAGCCGCACGAGCTCCCTCCCGTTCCGGACCTGCGCGCGCTGAACCTCGCCGTCCTCGGCCTCGGGGCCTGAGACTCAGGGGAGCGTCAGGCTCAGGGGAGCGTCCAGAACACGGTCGTCACGAGGTAGAAGACGACCGCCCAGAAGACGGTGACCGTGGCGACGATGCCGAGGCCGATGAGGTGGGTCTTCGTCCGTGATTCGGCGGGTGACGGCCGGAGCCAGCGTCTGAGCAGCCGGTTCACGTAGTAGGGCATCGTCACGAAGCTCATCAGGAAACTCGAGAACAGGTTGCCCACAAGGAGACCGAGCCAGAACGGCATCCCCAGCGGATGCAGGGCGAGCGTCAGCAGGACGACGGTCGGGTACAGGCCGACCCAGACCGCGAGGGAGGTCTTGGTGTCCGAGGGCGGCGGGGCTTCCCTGCCGTTCTCGTCGAAGGCGAACCAGCTGCCGAACGAGTTGTCGATCGTCCGCAGCTTGAAGTCGTCGAACCGCTCGCCCTCGGCGAGCAGCTCGCGACGCCTGGCCGACGTCAGCCAGGCGTCGAGGTGCTCGGCGTTGTCGTACCGGTAGAGCGTCGTCCATTCGTCCTGCAGTCCCTCGATCGGCCGGAAGAGTTCGGTCCCGCGGAAGCCCTCGAACCTGCTCTCCTCCTGGGTCATGCGGCGCTGCCAGTCGAGGAAGTCGTCGACGCTGTTCGGATGGACCCGGTGGGTGACCACCACCGTCACCAGCGGATCCGTCGGTTCCGTGCCGCCGCTGACCACCTGCTGGGTCGCTGGGCCGTCGAAGTACGCGCTGCCGCTGTGGAGGAACCGCTGCCGGGTCGCGCTGTTGATCCACGCCTGCAGATGAGCGATCGAGTCGAATCGGTAGACGACGACCCAGTCCGGCTGACGGGGCGTCGGCGGGGAGTTCTCCGCGCCCAGGAACCCGGCGTAGTGGGCCGCGGCGGCGTTGACGTCCTCCTGCCACATCTCGTACTCCCGCTCCGCTCCCGGGAGGACCTTCTGGCCGATGATCGCCGTCGCCGCGGTGTCTTCGAACCTCTTGGTGCTCATGGACTCAGGCCGCCGACTGCGCCGACCGGCTCTCGTTCAGCCGGCTGTAGATGCGCTCCGGAGTCAGGGGGAGCGCACGGAAGCGGACGCCCGTGGCATCGTGGAGCGCGTTCGCCAGCGCGGGGGCCACCGGGTTGACGCAGCATTCCGCCATCCCCTTCGACCGCATCGGCCCGTAGGAGTCCGTCGAGTCCACCAGGAGCACCTCGGTCCGGGGGATGTCGGCGTAGGTGGGGATGCGGTAGTTGCGGAGGTTGGGGTTGACCATGGCGCCGTCAGCGTCGACCTGGAAGTTCTCGGTCATGGCGAAACCGATCCCCTGGGCGATACCGCCTTCCACCTGCCCACGGACCTGCGCGGGGTTGATGACCACCGCGGCGTCGGTCGCCTGGACGCTGTACAGGACGCGGATCTCACCCGTCACCCGGTGCACGGCGACGCGGAACCCCTGCGTGTTGGAGACGACGCTCCGGGGCGAGCCGTACGCCTTGCGCGCGGCGGTGAACCGGATGCCGCGCGCCCGGGCCAGGGCGACGAGCTCGGCCAGCGACACGCGGCGGTCGCCGCAGACGACACCGTCGTCGTCCATCGAGCACATGACGAGGTGGACCCCGGTGTGGGCGGCGGCGAACTCCAGGACGCGGTCGCGTACGGCGTTGGCCGCGCGCTGGACCGCGTTGCCCGACACGAAGAGACCCGCACTCGCGAAGGCCCCGGTGTCGAACCCCGTACGGTCGGTGTCGGACTGCACGAGTCGGATGCGCGAGGGTGTCGTGCCCAGTTGCTGGGCCGCGATCTGGACATGGGCGGTCGACGTCCCCTCGCCGAACTCGACCGTCCCGACGGCCAGTTCGTAGACGAGGTCGTCGCCGAGCGTGACCCATGCCTCCGAGATGTGTTCGGTGGGGGGTGCGGTCTCGTGCAGCGAACTGGCGACGCCGACCCCGACGGACCACTCCGGGCCGGGGGACGGCTGCCCGGCCGTACGGGCGAGTGCGGCGGCCACGAGATCGATGCACCGGCCGACTCCGTCCTCGGTGAACATCACGTCGTCGGGGCCGTCGTGCAGCGCCACGAGCGGATCGCCCGGTCGCACGATGTTGCGCCGGCGCAGTTCGAGCGGATCGATGTGCAGGGCGCGCGCCAGTTCGTCCATGGCCGACTCCACGGCGAACGCCGGCTGCGTCATCCCGTATCCGCGCAAGGCTCCGCTCGGCACGGTGTTCGTGTAGACGGAGTACGCGTCGTACCTCTTGTTCGGGCAGCGGTAGAGCATGACCGCGGAACCGCCCGCGTACAGCGTCTCGCCCCCGTGGTTGCCGTACGCACCCGTGTTGGACACGTTGCGGACCTGGAACGCCGTGAGCGTCCCGTCCGCCTTCGCGCCCAGCGTGACCGTGAGCGCCATCGGATGGCGGGGCGAAGCCGTCGTGAACTCCTCCTCGCGGGTGTACTCGAAGGAGACGGGCCTGCCGGTGTCCAGGGTGGCGAGGGCGGCCAGATCCTCCGAGATCACCTCCTGTTTGCCGCCGAAGCCGCCGCCGACCCGCATGCAGAACACCCGGAGCTGGTCCGGGCGGAGCGCGAACAGGTAGGCCAGCTTCACCTTCGCGATCGACGGCGACTGCGAACTGGTACGGACGTTCAGCCGGCCGTCCTCCATCCACGCGATCGATCCGTGGGTCTCAAGATGCGCGTGCTGCACGCGCGGTGAGGCGTACGTGCCCCGGTGGATCACGTCGGCCTCGGCGAACCCCGCCTCGACATCGCCGATGTGCGCGTGGATCTCCAGGAGGATGTTGTGGGCGGGATCGCGGGCGAAGTGATCGCGCTCCGCGCCGTGCAGTTGCGGCGCTCCCTCGGCCATCGCCGCTTCGGGTTCGAACACCGCCGGGAGCACGTCGTACGCGACGACGAGCCGTCGGCAGCCCTCCTCCGCGGCGCCGACCGTGTCCGCCAGGACGGCGGCGACCCGCTGTCCGACGAAGCGGACGGTGTCGTCGAGGATGAAGGTGTCGTCCGGGTCGACGAGATGGTCGGTGTGGATCGCCGTGGTGAAGCGCCTGCGCGGGACGTCCTCCCAGGTGTAGACCCGGCGCACGCCGGGCACCGCGAGCGCGGCTGCCCTGTCGATCGAGACGATCCGGGCGTGCGCGTGCGGTGAGTGCAGCACCTTGAGGTGCAGCAGCCCCTCGATGCGGGTGTCCATGGTGAACTCGGCGCGACCGGTCACCACGTTGTCGGCCGCCGGCGCGCGGACGCTCGTCCCGACGGCCTTTCCCGGCGCCGCCGTCTCCACGCCCACGACGCCCTTGACGGCGTCCTCGATCGCGCGATAGCCGGTGCAGCGGCACAGATTGCCCTTCAAGGCCCGCGGCAGGTCGGCCTTCTGGGCCTCGGAAAAGGTCGCCGACGTCATGATCATTCCGGCGGTGCAGAACCCGCACTGGAATCCCGGGGCGTCGCGGAACTGCCGCTGCATCGGATGCAGGTTGCCGGGCGCGCCGAGCCCTTCGATCGTCGTCACCCGACGGCCGTCGGCGCGGAAGGCGGGGGTGATGCAACTGTGGACCGGTTCACCGTCCAGCCACACCGTGCAGGCGCCGCAATCGCCCGCGTCGCACCCCTTCTTGACGCCGAAGTGGCCGAGTGAGCGGAGGAACGTGCGCAGGCACTGGCCGGGTCGGGGTTCCGCGTCGAAGCTCTCGCCGTTCACGGAGTACGTCATGACGGGCTCCCGGCTGCCATCAGCTCGCCCCGTATCTCCTCGGCGAAGTACTTGGTCAGGTGGCGACGGTGCTCGGGGGTCCCGTTGGGATCGGTGAACCAGACGTCGTGGGGGATGGCGTCGACGCTCTGCTGAAGGGTCGTGGCGTCGGGCATGGTGTCGAACGCGAGGCGTAGGGGCCGGGTGGTGCCGGCTGTGACCGTGAGCGTCAGGTCCTGCACTCCCGGCGTCCGCGTGCCGACGAGGAACACCGTCGAGCGGCCGAGGCTGGTCAGCGCGAACCGGCGGTACGCGGTGCGCTTCCGCAGGGCGCGCACCGGAATGACGACGCGGCGCAGGAGTTCCCCGGGGACCAGTACGTTCCGATGGTCGCCGGTCACGAAATCGAGGGCGTCCACGGTGCGCAGGGACCCGTCGGGCGCCTCAAGGTCGTACCGCGCTTCGAGCGCGACCGTGAGGGTGATCATGGGGCCGGCGGGCAGGGACAGGCAGATGTTCCCGCCGACGGTCGCCGCGTTCCAGACCTTGAACGAGGACAGGAACGCCTCACAGCTCTGGGCGAGGAGCGGGCCCGCCGTCCACTCCCGTGGCGGCACATGGGCGTACAGCTCGCGGATGGTGCAGGTGGCGCCGATCTCCAGGCCGCTGCCGCTCGGGACGAGAGCGTCCCAGCGCAGCGCCGTCAGGTCGATCAGGCGGCGCAGGTGCGGCTGCTCGACGGAGTACAGCCACGTGCCGCCGGCGAGCCAGGCGTCGCCCTCGCGCCAGTCCCCACCTGGGCGATCGGACGGCCGCCGGATCACTTCGGTGACGGTGTTGAGATCCATGGACCTGATCTCCCTCACGACGGCGATCGTGTGGTGACCGGACAGCGGCGAGGCCCGATGCGCGCGCACCGGAGGGCCGGGCCGACGCGACAACTCCTCCCCAGGATATCGCCGAAGAGGCGGGCCCCGCCAAGTCGGGGCGGGGCGGTCGTTCGACGGACGAATGCGCTGGAAGGTGTCCGTGGACGCCTTCCAGCACATCGTCGTCACGCGTAGATCGTCACGGGATCACGGAGTCGACGTCACTTGCCGAACCACGCGTGGTGGATCGTCAGCGTCGACGCGTTGCCCTGCTTGTCCGTGACCTCGGCGCGGAGCGAGACGCTCTTGTCCTTAGCCGGGTTCCGCACGGAGATCCTGCCGTTCTCGACCTTCACGAGCCGCCAGGTCTTCCCGTCGTCGTAGCTCACCGACACGGCCAGCGACCCGAGGTTCCGCCCGGCCGCCGAGCCCTGCACGGTCACCGGGACCAGGACCGAGGCGCCCGCCGGGGCGCGCGAGGCGAGGTCGACGGGGGGTGCGAAGCGGACCGTGGACACCGGCAGCGCCGTCCTGGCCGCGACCTGCTTCGAGCGGAACGTGAAGCCGGCTTCGACGTGGGTGGAGGCCGCGGCGACGTTCGCCGCCCGCTCCACGGTGGTCGTCAGCCGGTACTCGGCGTCGGCGGCGTCGACCGTGAAGGGCTTCTCGCCGCTCAGCGGGTCGTCGTTCTCACCGACCTTGACACCGTCGCGGTACAGCGCCGACGTGGCCGAGGTGTACGCCGAGGGACCCGCGTGGCCCGCGCCGTCACCGAACAGCGGAAGGGCGCCGACGATCTGCTGCTCGCCCGTGTCCGGGTCGGGCGCGGTGCGGAAGACGCCCATGTTCTCGCCGAGGAGCGGACCGAAGACGCCCGTGTTGAACGTCTCCCGGTACGTCCGGCCGGCCGCGTAGCGCTTCGGCCGGACCATGTTGTAGTCACCCTCCCAGGCGGGGTAGCCCCACTTGTCGGGCTCGCCCGCCTGGCTGTACCTGGTGAGCCACTCGACGCCGTCGGCGGTGGAGACGTAGAAGGTGCGCGTGCCCGGCGCCGCCTGCGGGGCGGAGAATCCGTTGCCCTCCGGTGCGCCCGGAAGCTGGGCGAACGGGGAGACGAAAGCGGACTTCCCGGGGGCGGAGGCACCGAGCCCGACCTTGAGCGTGGCCAGCTCGTTCGCCTTCACGTGCTTGGTGTAGCCGGTCGCGACCTGGCTCGCCTTGCCGCCGAAGGCCACCGAGTACTGCGTGCCGGCGTCCTTGAGGAAGTGCGCGTCCCAGGTCTGCAGGAGCGAGCCGTCGGTGACCGCCGGGCCGAGGTGGGCGGTGCGGAAGCCGGTGAAGCCCCGGAGGACCCAGCCGTTGCCGACGCGGCCGATCTCGGTGTCGCGCTCGTAGTACGTGCCCCCGTAGTCCACCGTGTCGAGGCCGGGCACGGTGAGGTCCACCGGCTTGGTGGTGCGCGCGTCGGCGGTGAGCGTGGTGTCGCCGGAGATGTCCAGTTTCGGCTGGGCGATCCAGTCGGTGCCCTTGGTGAAGTCCGACGGGTCCTGGTAGACGGCCGTGTTGAAGGTGTACGAGCCCTTGGGCACACGGATCCTGTGCGTGCCGGGCTCGTCGTCGATGCGGGTCCCGAAGCCCTTGGCGAGGCCGCCGACACCGATCAGGGTGCTGGAGAAGTTCGCGGCGTCGGAGCCGTCGCGGCCGATGGTCCGGAGCGTGAGGTCGTACGACTCCGCCTCCCGTACGGCCACCGCGGCCGTGCGGACGGACTGGCCCGCGCCGGTGGCGGTGACGTAGCCCGAGTAGGTGCCGTCGGCGTCGCCGATCCTGGTGTCGGCGGTCAGGTCGACCTCGGCCCTGCCACCGGCGGGCACGGTCACCTTGCCGGCGCCGAGGCCGAAGAACCTGGCCGGGGCCGGCTTGCCCGTCGGGTCGAGGGCGGACACCGAGAGGTCGAGGGTGACGTCGGTGGTCCCGAGGTTGCGGTAGGCGACCTTCTTGGTGAGGGGCTTGTCGTCGGTGTGCGGCCACAGCGCCGTACCGAAGGTCAGCGAGACCGGATCGGCGATGACGCTCTGGGCCAGCGCCTTGTCGACCTGGACGCGGCCCGAGCCCTGCTGGAAGGCGGTGTGGTCGCCGCCCTTGGTGGACGCGGTCAGCGCGCCCTTGAGCTCGGCGGACTTCCAGTCGGGATGCCGCTGCTTGAGGATCGCGGCCGCGCCCGCCACGTGCGGGGTGGCCATGGAGGTGCCGTCGATCTGCAGGTACCCCGGCGCCGGGTGCGGGGTGCCGGGGCGCGTGTCGATCTCGCTGCCGGGGGCGGCGGCGGCGGTGATGGCGACGCCGGGCGCGGTCACGTCCGGTTTGATGGCGCCGTCACCGACGCGCGGGCCGATGCTGGAGAAGGGCGCCAGCTTGTCGTCCTTGTCCACCGCGCCGACGGTCAGCGCGGCGTCCGCGGTGCCCGGCGAGCCGAGCGACGAGTCGCCGAACTCGCCGTCGTTGCCTGCCGCGACGGCGAACAGGATGCCCTTCTCGGCGGTCAGCCGGTCGACCGCCGCCTCCAGCGGGTCGACGCCGGGGCTGTCGGGGCCGCCGAGGCTGAGGTTGACCACGTCCGCGCCCTCGGCGGCGGCCCACTCCATGCCGGCGAGGACGGCGGAGTCGTCCCCGATGCCCTCGTCGTCGAGGACCTTCCCGCTGAGCACCTTGGCGCCGGGGGCGACGCCCTTGTAGGTGCCGCCGGACTTCGCCCCGGTACCGGCGGCGATCGACGCGACGTGGGTGCCGTGTCCGACGCGGTCCACCGCGTCGGGGGAGGCGGAGAAGTTCTTCTCGCCGACGACCTGCGTCTTGAGGTCGTCATGGGTCTTGTCGACGCCGGTGTCGAGGACGGCGATCGTGACGCCCTCGCCGTCGTACCCGGACTCCCACGCCTTGTCGGCGCCGATCCGCTGGACGCTGCGGTCCAGGCTCGCCCGGCGCACCCCGTCCAGCCACACCCTGCCGATGCCGGAGGCGGTGGCGCGCACGCCGCTCTTCTGCCGGTTGGTCAGCGCCTCCCACACCTTGGCCACGTCGTCCTGCGACGTACGGACGGCGTCGGCATCGATGGTCGGGAAGGTGCGCCGCAGCTGGGTGTCACCGGCCGAACGCACCTCGGCCCGTGCGGCACCGGCGGCGCTTCCGGCGTACTGCACGATCAGCTTGAGCCCGTCGCGGTGGCTCTCGCGCAGCCGCGGATCGGTGAGCTCGTCGACGTCGAAGAGCCGCTGGTCCAGCTTGCCGGTGGCGATGAGGCGCTGCGCGTCGCTGGGCACCACGAGAGTGCGGTCCTTGATGCGCTGTATCTGTACGGGTATGTGCTCACGGCCGGCGGCGGCCTCGATCCCCACCACCTGGCCCTTGGCGCCGATCAGCACATGGTCGCCCGTGACGAGCTGGATCCGCCGGTCGCCTTCGGAACGTGCGGTGTTCGGAGTGGTCGTCGTGTTCGCAGCGATCGCTGTCGCGGGGCCGGTCATGCCGGCCACCAGGGCCACCGATGTGGCCGCTGCGAGGGTGAAGGCGCCTGCTCTCTTCACATGTGCGCGCAAGTCTCCCCCAGGAGCTTGGAATGAGGTCGAGTGGTCATTTCCAGCCAGGGGGCGCAAGAGGGCGCCCGCCGCCGGTCAGCGCAGTATGTGAGGTGAGGACAGATGTGATCAACGGCGGTGCGGGCGTGGGGGGTTGATCCTCGCGAGTTCAGGCCACGTTGAAACGGGCGAGTTTGATGGGGCGTCGATGGACGTGTGACGGCTGTGTGACGCCTGTGCCATGCCTGTGCGACAGCGGCGCACGGCGGTCTCCGGATCCCTTGCGCGACAGGCCCCGCGCGCCAATCGAGGGCCGGCACCGCTGCGCCCGGAGCGCGTTCCTCCAATTGGCCGTATCCGTACCCGGGCGGAAACCGCGTGGCGGCACCTGCGGGCTCTTTGGCCTATACCAATTACCCGGGTCCCAGTAGTCTCATCCGTGGCCGGCGGTACACCCTTCCCCCACCCGGTTGCGTGCTGGCACGGGCCTCGCTGACGCCCCACTGCTCCGAGCAGCCGGGTTCCCCCCCCGTTCGCCGCCTCCAGGAGGATCACGGTGAAAGTTCGCACGAGAAGCTCGGCGCTCATCGGCACCATCTGTCTCGTCGCTTCCCTCGCACTGACCACGGCGTCCGCGGAGGACCGCGACGCGGCCCGGCCGAAGGTCCCGAAGATCGCGCTCACGAACGTGGCCACGGCGCAGAACCCGATCGCCGGGGCCGCCGGTCCCGGCGGCAAGCTCTGGATCGCCGAACGAGCCGGTACGGTACGGGTGTTGGGCGATCAAGGGCTCGGCGCGCCCGTCCTCGACATCACCGCCGAGACCACCACCGACGGTGAACGCGGCCTCCTCGGTATCGCGTTCGCCAACGATCTCGCGCACTTCTACATCTCGTACACGAATCTCGAAGGCACCAGCACCATCGACGAGTTCGCCGTACGGGACGGCAAGCTCCGGCCGGACACCCGGCGTACCGTCCTCACCCAGACGCAGCCCTACTCGAACCACAACGGCGGCGACATCAAGTTCGGGCCCGACGGCTACCTCTACATCGCGTTCGGCGACGGCGGCTCGGGCGGCGACCCGCACGGCAACGGGCAGAAGCTCGACACGCTGCTCGGCAAGATGCTGCGGATCGACCCGCGCGGCGGCACGCCGTACGCGATCCCGGCGGACAACCCGTTCGTGAACGACCCGAACGCGAGGGACGAGATCTGGGCCTACGGGCTGCGCAACCCCTGGCGGTTCTCCTTCGACTCGGGCACCGGCGACATGCTCATCGGCGACGTAGGCCAGAACGACTGGGAGGAGATCGACCGGGCCCCGGCGACGAGCAAGGGCGGCGAGAACTACGGCTGGTCCCAGATGGAGGGCAACCATCCCTTCCGGGGCGGCATCGAGCCGGCGAACCATGCGCGCCCGCTCCACGAGTACGCCCGCGGCGGCCTCGGCTGCTCGGTGACCGGCGGATTCGTCTACCGGGGCGACGCGATCCCGGCTCTCCAGGGCCAGTACCTGTTCAGCGACTACTGCGACGGCACCATCCGCTCCCTCACGATGAAGAACGGCACGGTGACCGGAGTGAACGACCTCGTCGTCAACGGTGGCGAGGTCATCTCGTTTGTGCAGGGCGGCACGGGCGAGCTGTACGTGCTCGCGATCGGCGGCAACATCGCCCGCATCGACCCGGTTCGGCGTCGCTAGCCCGGACGAGCGTATGAGCGCCGTGCCGTCCGACTCTCGCCTGGAGGCGACGTCGGGCGGCACTCGGCTCAGGCGGGCACGGTCAGGCGGGCACGGTCAGGCGGGCACGGTCAGGCGGGCACGGTCAGGCGGGCAGGGCGTGACTCCGGTGCGCTGAGCGGGACTCCCGTCCCTCCCCTTCGCACGGCGATGATCTCCGCGGCGATCGAGACGGCGGTCTCCTCGGGGGTACGGCCCCCGAGGTCGAGCCCGATCGGCGACCGCAGCCGCGCCAACTCCGCCTCGGGCACACCGACTTCCCGCAGCCTCCGGTTACGGTCCAGGTGCGTACGGCGCGAGCCCATGGCTCCGACGTACGCGACCGGCAGCCGCAGGGCCGACTGGAGCAGCGGCACGTCGAACTTCGCGTCATGGGTGAGCACGCACAGCACGGTACGACCGTCGACCTCCGTGCCTCGCAGATAGCGGTGCGGCCAGTCCACCACGATCTCGTCGGCCTCCGGGAACCGCGCCCGCGTGGCGAAGACGGGCCGTGCGTCGCACACCGTGACGTGGTAGCCGAGCAGCTTTCCCGTACGCACCAGCGCCGCCGCGAAGTCGATCGCCCCGAACACGATCATCCGGGGCGGCGGCAGACTCGACTCGACGAAGACCGTGAGCCCGCCCGGGCAGCGCGAACCGTCCTCGGAGAGTTCGACCGTTCCGGTCCGGCCGGTGTCGAGCAGGGCGCGCGCCTCCCGCGCCACGGCCTCGGCCACCCGGTCCCCGCGATCCCCACGATCCCCGCTTTCGCCCCGATCGCCGAGCCTTCCTTCGTACGTTCCCTCGGCACGTACGACCAGAGCGCCGCCCACCCACTCGGCCGGCCCGCGGACCACCCGGGCCAGGGCCACGCCCTCGCCCCGTGAGGCCGCCCGCAGAGCCGCCGCCAAGGTCGCCCGCCGAGGTGACCGCGCGCCCACCGGAGTGACCAGGATGTCGATCACCCCGCCGCAGGTCAGCCCCACGGCGAAGGCGTCCTCGTCGCTGTACCCGAACCGTTCGAGCACCGGCTCGCCGTCCGCCAGGGCCTGCCCGCACAGTTCATGGACGGCGCCCTCGACGCAGCCGCCGGACACCGAGCCGATGACGGTCCCCTCGCCGTCCACCGCGAGGGCGGCCCCCGGACCGCGCGGGGCGCTGCCGCCGACGGCCACGACCGTGGCGACGGCGAAGGGGCGGCCGTCCTCGACCCACCCCATCAACTCCCCGGCGATGTCAAGCACTTCGATGCTCCTGGGAGCCCGCGAGCACCCGGTCCGGGCGGATGGGCAGCTGCCGCTGCCGTACGCCCGTGGCGTGCCACACCGCGTTGGCGACGGCCGCCGCCGCGCCGACGATGCCGATCTCGCCGACGCCCTTGATGCCGATCGGGTCGCCCGGGGTGGGGTCGTCCACCCAGTCGGCCTCGACCCGGTCCACGTCGGCGTTCGCGGCGATGTGGTACCCCGCGAGGTCCGCGCCGACGAGGCCGCCCGAGGCCTGGTCCCGTACCGCCTCCTCGTGCAGGGCCATGGAGATGCCCCAGGTCATCCCGCCGATCAACTGACTGCGCGCGGTGAGCGGGTTGACGATGCGGCCCGCCGCGAAGACGCCGAGCATGCGCCGTACGCGCACCTCGCCGGTCGCGGTGTCCACGGCGACCTCGGCGAACTGGGCGCCGTAGGAGTGGCGTTCGGCCGGTGCGAGCCCACCGAGGGCCTGGGCGCTGTCCGAACGCACGGTCAGGCCCTCCGGCGGGATGTCGAGGCCGAGCGCGAGGCGCTCCCGCAGCTCCTCGGCGGCCGGCGTGATGGCCCAGGCCCAGGAGCTGGTGCCCGCCGAGCCGCCCGCCACCCACGCCGGGCCGAAGTCGCTGTCCCCGATGCGGACGTCGACCCGTTCGGGGGCGACGGCCAGGGCGTCGGCCGCGATGAGGGTGAGCGCCGTCCGGGCTCCGGTGCCGATGTCGGAGGCCGCGATCCGTACGGTGAACGTCCCGTCGGCCCAGGCCGTCACCGCCGCCGTGGACGGGACCGCAAAGGCGTGAAAGGTGGACGCGGCGGTGCCGGTGCCGAGCAGCCACCGACCCTCGCGGCGCAGTCCGGGCCGCGGGTCACGGTCGGCCCAGCCGAACCTGCGGGCGCCCTCCTCGAAGCACGCGATCAGCTTGCGACCCGCGAACGGCAGCCCGCTCAGCGGGCCCGTCCCGGGCTCGTTGCGCACGCGCAGGGCGATCGGGTCGACTCCGCATCGCTCGGCGAGCTCGTCGAGCGCCGACTCCAGGGCGAACGACCCGGGGGCGGAGCCCGGCGCGCGCATGGACGTCGGGGTCGGGACGTCGAGGCGGACGATCCGGATCGAGGTGTGATGGGCGTCGGCGTCGTACAGGACCCGGCCCGCCGCGGCGGCCGGCTCGACGAACTCGTACACGGCGGACGTCTGGCTGACGGAGCGGTGCTCCAGCGCGCGCAGCCGCCCGTCCGGGTCGGCGCCGAGCCTGACCCGCTGCGCGGTCGGACTGCGGTGTCCGGCGAGCGTGAACATCTGCCGGCGGGTCATGGCCACGCGCACCGGCCGCCCCAGCGTCCGCGCCGCCATCGCCGCCGCCACCTGGTGCACCCGGACCAGCTTCGATCCGAAGCCGCCGCCGACGTGCTCGGAGCGCACCCGCACCGCGCCCGGATCGAGCGAGAACAGGCTCGCGAGGTCCGTCGCGGCCCAGGCGGCGCCCTGGTTGGAGTCGACCACATCGAGGCGTCCTTCGACCCAGTGGGCGGCCGCCGCGTGCGGTTCCATAGGGTTGTGGTGCTCTTCGGGAGTGGTGTACTCCGCGTCGACGACGACCGAGGACGCGGCGAGCGCGGCCGCCAGATCACCCTTGCCCGTCGTCGCGGGCAGGAAGTCGTCCTGCGCGTAGGAGTCGGGTCGGTCACCCGCGAACGCGGTGTCGTGCGGCTCCTGTTCGTACTCCACGACCAGCGCCTCGGCACCCGCCCTGGCCTGCTCGGGCGTCTCGGCGACGACCAGGGCGACGGGCCAGCCCTCGTGCGGCACACGGTCGTTCTGGAAGGCGGCGCTGGACGGGTCCGGCTTCGTGCCCATGATGCTGGTGTAGTCCGTGCGGACACGCGGCGCGTTGTCGTGGTGCAGTACGGCGAGGACACCGGGCATCGCGAGTACGGCCGCGTCGTCGAGCGAGCGGATCCGGCCACGGGCGATCGTGGACAACACCAGGCTGCCGTGGGCGAGTTCTGCGAAGGGGATGTCGCCCGCGTAGCGCGCGGCGCCGGTGACCTTGTCCCGGCCCTCGACGCGGGTGTGCGCGGTGCCGACGGCGCCGGCGACCCGCGCCTGCGTACGTACGGGAACGGTGGTGGTCATCGGACCGCCCCTTCCTGGGCGAGTTCGGTGGGTTCGGCGAGTTCGCTCAGGACCGCCACGGTGAGGTTGCGCAGGAGCGTCACCTTGTAGCCGTTGTGGGCGAGCGGCCTGGCGGCCGCCAGCTCGGCGTCCGCCGCGGCGGCGAAGCTCCCGGCGTCGGCGGGCGCTCCCCGCAGGACCTCCTCGGCCGCGCGCGCCCGCCAGGGCCGCGACGCCACGGCCCCGTAGGCCAGCCGGACGTCCCGTACGACACCGTCCCGGACGTCGAGTGCCGCGGCGACCGAGCCGATCGCGAAGGCGTACGAGGCGCGCTCGCGCACCTTGCGGTAGCGGGAGAGGGCGCCGACGGGGGCAGGGGGCAGGGTGACACCGGTGATCAGCGCACCCGGCGGCAGGGCGGTCTCCTGATGCGGGGTCCCACCCACCGGCAGATAGAAGTCGGCAAGCGCCAACTCGCCCGGTCCGTCGGCGGTTTCGTACGTCACGACCGCGTCGAACGCCGTGAGCGCGACCCCCATGTCCGAGGGGTGCACGGCCACGCAGTGCTCCGAGGCGCCCAGGATCGCGTGGTTGCGGTGCTCGCCGGCGATGGCGGGGCAGCCGCTGCCGGGCTCCCGCTTGTTGCAGGGCCGGCTGAGGTCGGTGAAGTAGCCGCAGCGGGTGCGCTGCAGCAGATTGCCGCCGACCGTGGCCATGTTGCGCAACTGGCCCGAGGCCCCGGCCAGTACGGCCTGCGTCAACGCCGGGTAGCGGCGGCGGACTTCGGGGTGGGCGGCGACGTCGCTGTTGGTGGCGGTCGCGCCGATCCGCAGGCCACCGTCGTCCGTCGGCTCGATGCCGTCGAGCGGCAGCCCGCGGATGTCGACGAGCCGCTCCGGGCGCTCGACGCCGGCCTTCATCAGGTCGACCAGATTGGTTCCGCCACCGAGGAATCGGGCCCCCGGATCGGCGTCCAGGAGGGCTACCGCGCCCGCGGTATCGACGGCCCTTCGATATGTGAACTCCCTCATGCCACTGCCTCCTTGGGCTCGGCCGAGGCCCGCGCGGCGGCGTGTGCGACCGCCTGGACGATCGACACGTACGCGCCGCAGCGGCACAGATTGCCGCTCATCCGCTCCCGGATCTCCTCGGGGGTCAGCGGTGGCGGCCCCGCTTCGGGCCGTACGTCGCCGGTGACGGCGCTCGGCCAGCCGGCCGCGTGCTCCTCGATGACGGCGATGGCGGAACAGACCTGCCCAGGAGTGCAGTAGCCGCACTGGAAGCCGTCGAAGTCGAGGAACGCCTGTTGTACGGGGTGCAGTTCGCCCTGCTCGGCGACGCCCTCGATGGTGGTGACCTCACGGCCCTCGGAGGCGACGGCGAGCTGCAGACAGGCGACGGACCTGCGGCCGTCGACAAGCACGGTGCAGGCTCCGCACTGCCCGTGGTCGCAGCCCTTCTTGGTACCGGTCAGATCGAGCCGCTCGCGCAGGGCGTCGAGCAGGGTGGTGCGGTGGTCGACGGTCAGCGCGTGCTTCTCACCGTTGACGTGCAAGGTGATGGCGCTGTGTGTCGACGAGTCGGAAAGGTCAGGTGGATGCATGGTCGGCGCCCTCTTTCGCGTGCCCGGGAGACGGGGGGGTCGATGAGGTGTGTTCGAGCCGTGTCCAGCGCTAGGCTGGATTCAAGCGGACAGCTGTCCGTTACCTGGAAACGTACCGGACAGCTGTCCGGTACGCAAGAGAACCGAGGACGGGCATGGGCGGGCAGGAGAGACAGGAGAGACCCGAGGAGGCGCAGTCGGCGGGGCCGAAGCGCTCCGACGCCCAGCGCAATCGCGAGCGCATCCTGGAGGTCGCGCTGGCCGAACTGACCCGTGACAAGGACGTCCCGCTGAGCGCGATCGCCCGGAAGGCGTGCGTCGGGCAGGGCACGTTCTACCGCAACTTCCCCAGCCGCGAGGCCCTCGTCCTGGAGCTCTACCGCCATGGGATGACCCAAGTGGCGCAGAGCGCGGCCGGGTTGCTCGCGTCCCTGCCGCCCGACCTGGCGCTGCGCGCCTGGATGGACCGGCTCGCCGAGTTCGCGCTGACCAAGGCCGGCCTCGCGGACGCGATCTACGCGGCGCTCAGCGCCACCGGGAGCGAGAAGCCCCCGCCGACCGAGCTGCAGGCCGCGGCCGGAAGCCTGCTCCGCGCGGGCGAGGAGGCGGGCACCATCCGTCCGGGCGTGACCCCGGACGACTTCATCCTCGCGATCACCGGCCTGTTCGTCATCGAGCCCGACGAGCACTGGAAGGAACGCTCCACGCGACTCATCGACCTGGTGATGGACGGCCTCCGGACCAGGGCCCGGAACTCCCCTCAGCCGACCTGAGCGTCACCGGCGAGATGCGGGAAGCGGAACTCCGTGCGGCGGTGTGCCGTCGCGCCCGGCCGCAGTACGGCGCTGGGGTATTCGGCCCGATTGGGGGCGTCCGGGAAATGCTGCGTCTCCAGGCAGACCGCGCCATGGCGTTCGAGGGCACGCCCCGTGCCGTCGGAGAGGGATCCGTCCAGCTGGTTGGCGGTGTAGACCTGCAGCCCCGGCGCCGTGGTCCACACCTCCATCACGCGCGATTCCGCCGGGGCGGCCAGCCGGGCCGCATGCCGCAGCGGCCCCGGCCCCGGCTCCGGCCCCGTTCCGGACAATGCCCAGCAGTGGTCGTACCCGCCGGCCAGGATGATCTGCTCGTCGGCTGCCCGGACGCACTCCCCGAGGAGCCGGGGGGAGGTCAGATCGAAGGGCGTGTCGGCGACGTCGCGGAGGGGGCCGAGCGGGATGCCGTCGGCGTCGACCGGCAGACAGGCGGCCGCGTCGACCTGCAGCGTGTGGCCGAGGACGTCCCCGGCACCCGCCAGGTTGAAGTACGCGTGGTTGGTGAGACTGACGACGGTCGGGCGGTCGGTCGTCGCCGCGCAGGTGAAGGACAGCGTGCCGGCGGCGTCTACGGCGTACGTGACGGTGACGTCGAGAGCGCCGGGGAAGCCCATGTCCCCGTCGGGGCTGCGCAGCGCCAGGCGGAGCGCCGCGGTGTCGTCGCCCAGGACGGGAGTCGCCGCCCACACCCTGGTGTCGAAACCGCCGGGACCGCCGTGCAGAGCGTGCCCGCGGTCGTTGACGGGGACGCGGTACGTCGTGCCGTCCAGGGTGAAGCGCCCGTGGGCGATGCGGTTGGCGTAACGGCCGATCAGCGCGCCCAAGTAGGGGCCCTTCCCGGCGTACTGGTCGACCGTGGGGAGGGACAGGACCACGTTCGCCGTCTCGCCCCGGGTGTCCGGCACGCCGAGCGCGTGCAGGACGCCCCCGTACGTGAGGATCTCGGCGTACACACCGGAGGGGGATTCCAGCCGCCAGAGGCCGACGTCCTCCCCGCTCGGGGCGGTGCCGAACGGCCGGTGGCGCACGGTGGGGCGGGATCGCAGCATGTGAGTCCTCGGGGCGGGCGAAGGACCGGACGAAGCCGGTGCGAAGGGGTCAGGCGACTGTCTCGGCCGGGGCGCCGCCCCGCGCCGGGTCGGTACGGCCACCGCCTGTCGACTCCCTGACGACGAGCTCGTACCCGGGCCGGATCCTGCGGGGCGCGGCGACCGACCCCCCGCTGAGCCGCTCGACGAGCCGGTCCACGGCGAGCCGGGCGATGGCGTGCTTGTCGGGGGAGACGGTGGTGAGGCTGATCGCGCCGTAGCGGCTCTCCTCGATGTCGTCGAAACCGACCACGGCGACGTCCTCGGGGACGCGGAGACCGCGTTCGGTGAGCGTGCGCATGGCGCCGAGGGCGATGAGGTCGTTGTACGCGAAGATCGCGTCGGGCCGCTCCCCGCGCTCCAGGAGCGCCGCCATGGCCGCCGCTCCGTCGGCCCGGCCGTAGCCGTCCGTGGCCACGACCAGCGACTCGGCCGGGTCCAGGCCCGCAGCGGCGAGCTCCTCCCGCCAGCCGCGCAGCCGCAGGTGCGCGGGCTGCCGCTCGCGCCCGGTGCGCGAACCGAGGAACGCGATCCGGCGCCGGCCGAGGTCCACGAGATGACGGACCGCGTCGCGGGCGGCCGCCACGTTGTCGATGGCGATCTGGTCGTACGGGGCCTCGTACTCGCGCTCACCGAGCAGCACCAGGGGCGAGGTCTCCTGCCGGGCGACGAGGTCGGCGGTCTCCAGATGGATGGGGCTGAGGATCAGTCCGTCGATGACATGGGACCGGAACTCCTGACAGACCAGCAGCTCCCGCTCGCGCAGCCCCGCGGTGTGGTCGACGAGGACGGTGTAGTCGTGCTGGGCGGCGGCGTCGATGATGGCGCCGGCCAGCTCCGCGAAGTACGGGTTGCCGAGTTCGGGCACGGCGAAGGCGATGATGCCGGTACGCCCCTTGCGCAGATGACGCGCGGTCAGGTTCGGCCGGTACCCGAGCTCGTCGATGGCCCGCTGCACCTTGGCGCGCATCTGCGGTGTGACGTGGGGATAGTTGTTGACCACGTTGGACACGGTCTTGATCGACACGCCTGCCCGCTGCGCGACGTCCTTGAGGCTGACGCCCACGGCACTCCTCTGGTTCGGCTCTGATCGGAAGGGGCCCGGCTCTCGCTGCGGCGGGTGTGATCCGGCCCGCGTCAGACGGTACTTCGGCTGCGCGACAGGTAGCGCTGCGTGACCACGACGAGAATGAGGAAGCCGCCGCTGACCACCGACTGGTACGAGGAGTTGAGCGAGCCGATCTGGTTGATGAGGTTCTGGATGACGGCGAGCAGCAGCACGCCCCACAGGGTGCCGCTCACCGAACCGGCGCCTCCGACGAGCAGCGTTCCGCCGATGACGACGGCGGCGATCGCGTCGAGCTCCATGCCTGTCCCGATGATCGTGACACCGGAGGAGAGCCGGGCCGCGTTGACGGCGCCGGCGAACCCCGCGAGCAGCCCGCTCAGCAGGTACACCATCACCTTCGCACGGGCGACCGGCAGCCCCATCAGCGTGGCCGCGTCGCTGCTGCCGCCGACGGCGAAGAGCGTCTGGCCGAACGACGTGCGCTGGAGCACCAGACCGCCGACCCCGAACAGCACGAGCGCGACGAGGATCGGGTAGCCGAACCCCGCGATGCCGCCCTGGCCGAGCGTGGCGAACGCCGAGTCCTTGGGGACGAGATAGGTGGTGGCCCCTTCGTCGGTCAGGGCGAGCAGCAGTCCGCGCGCCCCGAGCAGCGAGGCGAGGGTGACGATGAAGGGCGCCATGCCGGCCCGGGCGATCAGCAGCCCGTTGATCAGGCCGATCGACCCGCAGACCACGAGGGGTACGAGCAGTGCCGGCACGATGCCCCACTGCGAGGCCCAGGCGGCGAGCACGCCGCCCAGCGCGAAGACGGACCCCACGGACAGGTCGATGCCACCGGTGATGATCACCAGGGTCATCCCGAGCGCGACGACGGCCAGGAAGGACGCCTGCACCGTCACGCCGCGCGCGTTGTCCAGGGTGGCGAAGGTGGGGTAGACGAAGGAGGCGATCACGACGACGAGCAGCAGGACGGCGAGCACGCCCTGGCGTTGCAGGAGCGCGGCGACCCGTTCCGGGCCGGAGAGGTCCGCCCCCGTACGGTCCGTGGCGGCGCCGCCCCCGGTGGGCGCGGGTGACGAGGTACGCGTCCCCCGGGAGGCGAGCGAGGTGGTGAGCTTCATCGGGATCGGCGCTCCCGTGCGACGTAGACGGCGGCGATGATGATGGCCGCCTGGGCCATCTGGGCGGTGGAGTCGGGCAGGTCGTGCTTGACGAGCGTGGCGCGCAGCAACTGCATCAGCAGCGCCCCCGCGACGGTGCCGAGCACCCGGATGGATCCGCCGCTGAGCGGGGTACCGCCCACGACCACGGCGGTGATCGCGGACAGTTCCATCAGCGTGCCCAGGGAGGACGGGTCGCTCGCGGTGAGCCGGGCGGTGGCGAGGACGCCCGCGAGCGCGGCCAGCACACCGCACAGGACGTACACCCCGGTCAGTACGCGCTTGACCGGAAGCCCGGAGAGGGCGGCCGCGGACCGGTTGCCGCCGATCGCGACGACCTGCCGGCCGAACGTGGTCCGGTGGACGAGGAAGGCCACCGCGAGCGCCAGTACGGCCGCGATGAGGACCACCAGCGGGATGCCGAGGACGCTCCCGGTGCCGAGCGACAGCAGATCGGGGTTGACGATCTGCTTGAGCTGACCGTCCGCCATCACGAGGGCGAGACCGCGCCCGCCGACGAACAGGGCCAGCGTGGCGACGATGGGTTGCAGCCCGACCACGGACACGAGCGTGCCGTTCACCGCCCCGACGACGGCGCCGGCGAGCAGCGCGATCAGGAGCGCGGGCACGAGGCCGTAACCGAGATACAGCGGCAGCAGCGCCGCCGCGAGGGCCATCGTCGACCCCACCGACAGATCGACCCCCTCGGTGCCGATCACCAGCGCCATGCCGAGGGCCACGATGACGATGGGAGCGACCTGGATCAGCTGCGTACGGAGGTTGTCGACGGTCAGGAAGTGCTCGGTGAAGACGGCGTTGAAGACCAGGAGCGCGGCCACCGCCGCGTACACGCCGTACTCCTGGAACCACGCCGGGGCGCCGCGCGTCGTGGAGCCGCGGGCCTCGGCCGCGGTCACCTGGGTGGTCATCGGGGGTCCTCCTTGGCGCCGGTGGTGGAGTCGGCGTCCGTCGTCGTACGGGGATCCGATTCGGCTACGGGGGAGTGGTCGGCGAGCGCGGCCAGCAGAGCGCTCTCCGACACCTGGTCGCCGGTCAGTTCGCCCGACGTCGCCCCGCTCCTCAGTACGACGATCCGGTCGGAGCCCTCCACGAGCTCCTCGATGTCGGACGAGATCAGCAGGACGGCGAGGCCCTCCTGGGCGAGCTCGTCGATGAGGGTCTGGACCTCGGCCTTGGCTCCGACGTCGATGCCGCGCGTGGGTTCGTCGAGCAGCAGCACCTTCGGTTCGAGGCACAGCCACCGGGCCAGCAGGACCTTCTGCTGGTTCCCGCCGGACAGTTCGCCGACCTTCTGCTCGGGGCTGGACGCCTTGATCCGCAGCCGCTTCATGAAGATGTCGACCACACGGTCCTGCCGGGCGCGCGAGACGACGCCGGCGCGCGAGAGGCGGGGGAGCGCCGCGAGGACGATGTTCTCGCGGACCGAGAGACCGGGCACGATGCCCTCGGCCTTGCGGTCCTCGGGCAGCAGACTGATCCCGGCGCGGATCGCGCGCGCGGACGAGAACCGGTCAAGCTTCGCACCGTCGACGGTGATCCGCCCCGCGTCCAGCGGCAGGGCGCCGACGAGCGCCTTCGCGGTCTCGCTGCGGCCGGAGCCCAACAGGCCGCCGAGGCCGAGCACTTCACCGGGGTGCAACTCCAGTGACACGTCGTCGAGTTGGTGCTTCCTGACCAGTCCGGTCGCGGTGAGGACGGGCTTGCGCGCGATGTCGTGCCCTTCGTCCCCGAAGCTCGTCACGCCGTGCCGGCGCACCTCGGACACCTCACGGCCCAGCATCATGGAGACCAGCCGCATCCGGTCCAGATCGGCCAGGTCGCCCGTGTGGATGTGCCGGCCGTCGCGCAGCACCGTGACCCGGTCGCAGATCCGGTACAACTCCTCCATGCGGTGACTCACGTACACGACGGCGATGTTCCGCCGCCGCAGATCGCCGATCACCCGGAACAGCGTCTCGACCTCACGCGGCTCCAGGGAGGAGGTGGGCTCGTCCATGACGACGACGTGCGCCTCGACCGAGACCGCGCGGGCGAGCGCCACCATCTGCTGGGCGCCGATGCCCAGGGTGTGCAGCGGGCGGCGCGGGTCGACGGTGACGCCGAACCCGCCGAGGAGGGCGGTGGCCTCGGCGTGCATACGGGTGAAGTCGATCAGGCCGATCCGGGTACGGGGCTCGCGGCCGAGGAAGATGTTGCGTGCCACGCTCATCAGCGGAACCAGGTTCACCTCCTGGTAGATCGTGGAGATGCCGGCCTGCTGCGCCTCGAAGGGCCTCGTGAAGTGCACCGGGCGGCCCGAGAGCAGCAACGCGCCGCTGTCCGGCCGGTGCACGCCCGTGAGCACCTTGATCAGGGTGGACTTGCCCGCGCCGTTCTCACCGACGAGCGCGTGGGTCTCACCGGCGCGGAGCGTGAACGACACATCGTCGAGGGCGACGACGCCGGGGAACCGCTTCCCGACGCCGCGCGCCTCAAGCACCGTCGTCGTGACCGTCGGAGCGGGGCCGGTCGGGGCGGACGGGGCCGCTTCGGGTGGTGCCATGAACGTGGCCGCCTTCCGGGGGACGGATCGTGTGGGTGGGTGCGGCGGGTCGCCACGTACGGGGGAGGGGGCGCTCCGGTCCGGTCGCCGTCCACGGGGGGATCGGCGACCGGACCCGGACGAGCCGGAGGCTCAGTACGCTCCGGGGGCTCAGTACGTGCCGAGGCTCAGTACGCTCCGCCGAGGGAGTCCTTGGCGTTGGACGCGTCGTAGGCCCGGTCCGAGATGATGACGTCCTCGGGGATGCCCTCACCGCCGTAGAACTTCTCGGCGGTGGCGAACGCGAGCGGGCCGAAGCGCGGGTTGGACTCGATGACGGCGTTGAGTTCGCCGTTGGCGAGGGCCTGGACGGCGTTACGGGTGCCGTCGATGGAGACGATCTTGACGTCCTTGCCGGGAGCCTTGCCCGCGGCCTTCAGCGCGGTCACGGCGCCCAGGGCCATCTCGTCGTTCTCCGCGTAGACCGCCGTGATGTCGGGCTTCGACTGGATGAGCTGCTCCATGACCTGCTGGCCCTTGTCGCGGGCGAACTCGCCGGTCTGCTGGGCGACGATCTCAAGGCCCGGAGCCTGGGCCGCGACCTGGTCGACGAAGCCCTTGGTGCGGTCGGTGGTGACGCTGTTGCCGGAGGAGCCGAGGAGGATGGCGACCTTCCCCTTGCCGCCGGTCGCCTTGATCATCGCGTCGGCCGCGCGCTTGCCCTGCTCCACGAAGTCCGAGCCCAGGAAGGCCAGATAGTCCTTGCAGGCCGTCGCGTTGACCTTGCGGTCTATCGTGAGGACGGGCACCTTCTTGGCGGCCGCGGCCTGGAGCGCCGGCTCGAGTCCGTCGGAGTTGAGCGGGGCGACGATCAGGAACTGCGCGCCCTGGGCCAGCATGTCCTGGATGTCGCTGACCTGCTTGGAGAGCTGCGACTGCGCGTTCGTGGTGAGCAGCTTCTTCACGCCGATCTTCGCGGCCTCGTCCTTGATGGACTGCGTCTCCGCGATACGGAAGGGGTTGGCCTCCTTCTCCGACTGCGAGAAGCCGACGACCGCGTTCTTGAGGTCGAGCTTCGGAGCACCGTAGGTCGTCAGCGAGCACCCGGAGCCCGAGGAGGCCGAAGGGGTCTGGGCCACCTGCGCCCCTTTGCTGCTGTCGCCGCCGGCGTCGTTCGAGGTGGTCTCGGACTTGGCGCAACCGGACAGCGCGAGCGTGGCGGTGGCGGCCACGAGACAGGCGACCGAGAACGTGCGGGATCTCTTCGGAAGGGTCATGCGAGGACACTCCTTGGCGGGGGACAGCACCGCCGGGTGGCGTGCGGTCGCGCGGGGGTGGGGAGAACGTTGTCAGCCTGCCGTGGAGAGCCGGCAGGCCCGGTAACTTCGGTCCTGACCTGGGGAGATGGAGCACCGACGCAGCCGACCGGCAGGGCGGCGACGGCGGCTTTACAACGTTATAACGGCGGCTCGGTGCGCTCGGCAAGAGTGCGGAGCGAGGTTTCCGGAGCGCCACCGCCGGTCCTCAACGGCGCGCTGGAGCCGTCGATGTGACGAGCGGTCAGTCCACCGCTGCGAGAGGTCTGGACAGCCGCCGGACGGCGTGCTGTCATTCCGCTGCACGCCGCTTTCCAACGTTGGAATGACGGCCGGCCGTCGCCGTCGGCCACTCCGCGCCCACCGGCGGTTCAGCCGTCACGCCCTCCCGCGTCCGGCTCCGATTCCCCTCTGTCACGAGGAAAGATTCGATGACACGACGACACGTCACCCGCCCGCGAGGCCTCCGAGCCAGACTCTGGGCGCTGCTGACCGCGGCCCTTCTGGTGCTGCCCACGAGCGCCCTGATCCCCACCGCCTCGGCCGCCGAGCCGACCCACGAGACGTCCGCCGGCTCCGCCCGGAACCCCGCCATCGAGGTACACGGCCTGAAGGGCGAGTACTTCAGCATGTCGGCCCCGGGCGCCCGGGACTTCGCCGAACTCGGCGGCACGTCCCTTGATCCGCAGATCAACTTCTCCGGACTCACCGGCACCTTCCAGAGCCTCACCGGCCGGTCCGAACACACCACCGCCCGCTGGACGGGCCGGATCGAGGCGCCGACCACCGGCGACTACACCTTCTACGGCATCGGGGACAACGGCTTCCGGCTCTTCGTCGACGGCGAGCCGGTCATCGACCACTGGATCCCCGACTGGGACAGGGAGCAGACCAGCGCCCCGGTCAGGCTCACCGCAGGCGAGGAGTACGACTTCCGCCTGGAGATGTTCCAGGACGTCGGCGGGGCGAACATGTTCCTGCGCTGGTCCACCCCGACCATGGCCAAGCAGCTCGTACCGGAGTCGGCGTTCACGCCGCCCGCCGACTTCGAGGTCTACCCGGTCGAGCTGACCGTCGACGGGAGCGGCCGCAAGGTGCGCGCGCGGTTCGAGGACAAGGTCTCCGATCTCGCGGCGGTCAAGGACCACCTCACGATCGAGGCCGACACGACGCCCATGCCGATCCGCTCGGTCGCGGCCGACTCGGGCGACCCCGACTCCCTGCTCGTCACCCTCGCCGAACCGATCCAGAAGAACCAGCAGGTACGGGTCGACTACGACGGCAAGGGCGGCCTCAAGAGCGGCGACGAGACCGTACCGCAGCTCCTGCGCTCCGCGCGGAACACCTCCACCCACCGGCTCACCACCGAGTGGGGCGACCGGCTGGACGAGCAGAACCCGCTGCCCGAGTACCCGCGCCCGCAGCAGGTGCGCGGCAAGTGGCAGAACCTCAACGGGCCCTGGCAGTTCGCGGGCGCCGACGCCGGCGAGCAGCCCGTCTTCGGCAAGGACCTCGACGAGAAGATCATCGTGCCCTTCCCGGTCGAGTCGCAGCTCTCCGGCGTCGAGCGGCACGAGGACCACATGTTCTACCGCAGGCTCGTGAACGTGCCCAAGGACTGGAAGGTCGGCACGGGCAGCAGGGACAACCGGCTGAAGCTCAACTTCGGCGCCGTCGACTACCAGGCCCGGGTCTGGGTCAACGGCACACAGGTGGCCGAACACACCGGCGGCTACAACGCGTTCAGCGCCGACGTCACCGACGCGATCAAGCGGACCGGGCCGCAGGAGATCGTCGTCGCGGTCACCGACACCGCCGGCCGGAACCAGCCGACCGGCAAGCAGCACCCCAACCCGAGCGGCATCTTCTACACCCAGTCGTCCGGCATCTGGCAGACCGTCTGGATGGAACCCGTCGCCCCCGTCTCCATCGACAACGTCGTCACGACGCCCGACATCGACACCGGCACCCTGGCGGTGACCGTCGAGTCCGACGACGCCCCGGCCGGGGCGCGCGTCGAGGCCGTCGCCCGTGACACCCGCGGCACGGTCGTCGGCCGGGTCAGCGGCCCGGCCAACAGCGCCCTGCGCCTGCCCGTGGCCAAGCAGCACCTGTGGAGCCCCGACGACCCGTACCTCTACGACCTCGACGTGAAGCTGACCGACGGCAGGTCCACCGACACCGTCGACAGCTACTTCGGCATGCGGAAGATCGGCATCGAGAAGGTCGGCGGCTACCAGAAGCTGGTGCTCAACGGAAAGCCCATCTTCTCCCTTGCCACCCTCGACCAGGGATTCTGGCCCGACGGCCTCTACACCCAGCCCAGCGACAAGGCCCTCGCCTTCGACCTGGAGGCGCAAAAGAAGCTCGGCTTCAACGCCGTACGCAAGCACATCAAGGTGGAGTCGCCGCGCTGGTTCTACCACGCGGACCGGCTCGGGCTCCTGGTCTGGCAGGACTTCGTCTCCGGCGACCTCACCGACGGGACGGGCCGGAAGGCCTTCGTCGACCAGGGCCGGGAGATGATGCGCCAGCACCACAGCGCACCCTCCGTCATCGGCTGGATCGTCTTCAACGAGGGCTGGGGCGAGTGGAACCGCGAGGAGACCGGTCGCCTCGCCGAGTCCGTCGAGGCGGCCGACCCATCCCGCGTCGTCAACGCCCACAGCGGCGTCAACTGCTGCAACTCCAAGGGGGATTCGGGAAAGGGCGACATCATCGACCACCACGACTACAACAACACCGACCCGGCCTTCCCCGACGCGAATCGGGCCGCCATGGACGGTGAGCACGGCGGCTTCACCCTGCGCACCCCCGGCCACATGTGGCCCGGCGCGCCGACGGTGATCTACAGCGGTGTCGCCGACAAGGAGGCGCTGACCCGCAAGTACGTCGAGAACACCGAGAGGTACTACCTCGAAGCCGCCGGCGCCGAACTCTCCGGTTCCGTCTACACCCAGATCTCCGACCTGGAGAACGAGCTCAACGGCCTCTACACGTACGACCGCCGGGACCTCAAGGTGGACCCGGTGCGGGTACGCGAGATCAACCGGAAGGTCATCGCGGCCGGCGCTGCCGCGGGTGAGCGCGACCAGCTGAAGGGCGGCGGATCCTGGGCGCTCGACGAGGGCACCGGCACCACGGCACGGGACGCCGGTGCGAACGCCAAGCCCCTGACGCTCACCGAGGGCACCACCTGGACCCCGGGCGTCAGCGGCAGCGCCCTGAAGTTCGACGGCCAGGGCCAGTACGCCGAGACCGACGGCCCCGTGCTCGACACCACCACGAGCTACACCGTGTCCGCCTGGGCCACCCTCGACGCTCTGCCCGGCAACTACGCGACGGTGGTCAGCCAGGACGGACGGCGTCAGGAGAACCCCTTCTACCTCCAGTACGGGCAGGGTGCCTTCGCCTTCTCCACCCCCGGCGGCAACCGCGCCCGCTACGTCACCACCCC
The DNA here is from genome assembly GCF_032436795.1 of Streptomyces sp. P9(2023). Classification (NCBI taxonomy): domain Bacteria; kingdom Bacillati; phylum Actinomycetota; class Actinomycetes; order Kitasatosporales; family Streptomycetaceae; genus Streptomyces; species Streptomyces sp. P9(2023). Next base: position 103,877 of record NZ_JAUPWM010000002.1, on the reverse strand, counting down.
CGAACCGGGCCGGTGGTACCACCTCGTCGGTGTCCGTGACGCCGCGAGGAACGAGATCCGGCTCTACGTCGACGGTGCCCTCGTGGCGACGGCCACCTCCGGGCCGGCGGACGTCGGCACCGGGCCGCTCTCCGTCGGCCGGGCCCGGTGGGGCGGCGGGAACGTCGACTTCTGGAAGGGCTCGGTCGACCAGGTCCACGCCTACGACAGGGCTCTCACCGGCGAGGAGGTGGCGGCCCTCCACGCCGAGGAGAGGCCCTGACCCGATCGGACGGGGCCCGGCTGCTGGCACGGCGGCCGCGGCCCCGGCCCGTGCTCAGGTCGCTACGAGGGGCGCCACGAGGCGCGCTACGAGGGGCCGCCACGAGGTGCGCCATGAGGCGCGCTACGAGGGGTGCTGCCCGCCGATGCCCTGGTGGTCGGCCTGTTCCGCGATGTACCGGCGGGCCGGGTCCGTGAACTTCCGCTCGACCGCCTCCCGCAGCAGACCCAGCTCCGCTCGCACGGCGGCGTGCTGCTCCGGTGGCAGGGTGTCGAGCAGGCCGTCGAGCAGGGCGCGGAGCCTTCGGCAGATCTGCACGGACGAATCTCCGTAGTCGCGGATCTCGCAGACCGCGAGCTGAAGGTAGTTCTCCCAGTCCCGCCCCGGCAGCACGAGCCGGGCGTGACCGTCGCGGTCGGCCAGAACGTATCGGCCGGGGAGCCGCGTGCTGCCGACCGTGTGCAGGAACGACTCGATGTAGTTGATGACCTGCACGGCGGTCGTGGGGTCGTTCACCGCAGGCGAGAGGGCCCTGATGGCGATGTCGACGAGGATCCTCAGAGCGAAGGCGGGGTCCTGTTCGATGGTGCGCTCGGCCCCGAGGGCGATGAGAGAGGTCACCCGACGGGGGTCCGGTCCCGACGTGCCCCCGTGGACCTCGACGAGGACGGTGCCGGGCGGTACGAAGTCTCCGATCAGCCGGGGCACGACGAAGACGCAGTCGTGGCGCGCCGCCTCCGCGACCAGTCCGGCCACGTCGAACGCCTGGATGGCGCCGCCTCGTTCGGAACGCACCCGCGTCACCGTGCCCTCGAACGGCGGCACGGCTCCGTCCCCGCGCGGGGCCGCGCCACGGATCGCCGCGGCCCCGCGGGTGAAGACGTCCTCTCCCATGCGCGCGACCAACTCGGCGATGGCCACCGGCCGGAGACTGTGGGTGAACCGGTTGAGGTAGATGAGCAGGAGCACGAGGCTGACGGCCACCGCCGCGCCGGCCAGGGTGACCCCGAGGTCGGGGACGGAGTCGGATTCGACGCTGCGCAGCAAGGAGAAGGCGAACGAGAACGTCCCGGTGAAGGTCGCAAGCACCGCTTTCTGCAACCGATCCCGGTACCACAGGCGCATGTAGCGGGGGGAGAGCGTTCCCGTGGCCTGCTGTACCACCAGGACGCCGATGGTGACGACGAACCCGAGCAGTGCCACCATCGCCCCCACGATGGCGGTGAGCACGCCGCTCGCCGTCGTCGCCGAGTAGTGCCAGCCGCTCGGCGGCCAGTCCGCGCTGTCGACGGCGAGGGCGAGCTCGGCGAGCAGGGTGCCGAGGACGAGACCGAACATCGGCACGATCCACAGGCTCGCCTTGACGTACTGCCGGAACCTGAATCTGGCCGCCCAGGACGTCAGGACACCCACGTCACGCCCCCTTCACCTGGTCCTCCCACGGTAGGGCGATTCCGGGACCGGCGCAGCGGTAGGGCCCCCGCCGCCACCTGGTGCGACGCTCTCGCCAGGACGGGGCGACATCGGCGGCCTAAGCTGACCGAGTGGCGCCCGGTCCGCCCCGGCACCGTGCGACGGTGCCGGATCGTCGTCGGCCGGAGGCCGAAAGGGGCTGCACGATGGACGACTACCCCCTGATCGAGGACCACGGCCTCATCGGTGACCTGCAGACGGCGGCCCTCGTCACCACCGATGCGACGATCGACTGGTTCTGCTGCCCCCGCTTCGATTCGCCCAGTGTCTTCGGCGCTCTGCTCGACCGGCGGAAGGGCGGCCACTTCACGGTCCGGCCGGCCGCCGACACGTACACCACCAAGCAGCTCTACCACCCGGACACCGCCATTCTGGTGACGCGCTTCATGACCGAGGCCGGGGCCGGCGAGGTGGTCGACTTCATGCCGGTGACCGGCACGACGGCCACGGACCGGCACCGTCTGGTCCGCATGCTGCGCTGTGTCCGGGGCAGCATGACGTTCCAAGGAGAGATCGCTCCCCGCTTCGACTACGGCCGGATCCCGCACGAGCTGCACATCACCGAGCACGGGGCCCTGTTCACCTCGGAGGTCATGGACCTCGCCGTCCACGCCGTCCGTGAGCCACAGGACGAGCGCCTCCTGAACATCCTCTCGGGCGACCAGGACCTGCGGTTCACCCTGACCCTGCGGGCGGGGCAGCAGCGCGGCATGATCATGGAGTCGGCCCCGGGCGGGCCGCCGCACGAGGTCCGCGTGGCGGAGTTCGAGCGGCTCTTCGACGAGACGGTCCACTTCTGGCGCTCGTGGCTGGGCCAGTCCACCTATACGGGCCGCTGGCGCGAGGCGGTGGAACGCTCGGCCGTGACGCTGAAGCTCATGACCTACGCACCGACCGGCGCCCTGGTGGCCGCGCCCACGACGGCTCTGCCCGAGCAACTGGGCGGCGAGCGCAACTGGGACTACCGGTTCACCTGGATCCGCGATGCCTCGTTCTCGGTGTACGCCCTACTGGGCCTGGGATTCAAGGAAGAGGCGAAGGCGTTCAACAGCTGGCTGCAGGACCGGGTCAAGGAGAAGGCCGGCGACGAGAACGGCACCGGTCCACTGAACATCATGTACCGCGTCGACGGCTCCTCCGACCTGGTCGAGGAGACCCTGGACCAGTGGGAGGGGTACCGCGGCTCCGCCCCCGTCCGGATCGGCAACGGGGCGGCGAGCCAGATGCAACTGGACATCTACGGCGAGGCGCTCGACAGCATCTACTTCGCTCACCAGCACGGCATGCACCTCGACAACGGTGGGTGGACCGCCCTGCACACGCTGCTCGACTGGCTGGTCGACCACTGGGACCAGCCGGGAGAAGGGCTGTGGGAGACCCGTGGCGGCCGGAAGGACTTCACCTACGGCCGCGTGATGTCCTGGGTGGCGTTCGACCGCGCCGTCCGGATCGCCTACGACGACGGCCGGCCCGCGGCCCGCGGCCGCTGGACGGACGAGCGGGACGCGATCTACGCACAGGTCCTCGCCAAGGGATGGGACCCGAACAAGCAGGCCTTCGTACAGCACTACGGCGACGACGTCCTCGACTCGTCGCTGCTGCGCATGCCGACGGTCGGCTTCATCATGCCGGACGACCCGATGTGGAAGTCCACCCTGGACGCGATGGAACGGGAGCTGGTCAGCGACAGCCTGGTCTACCGCTACAACCCCGAGGCGTCACCCGACGGGCTGCGCGGCTCCGAGGGAACCTTCTCCCTGTGCACGTTCATGTACGTCGACGCCCTCGCCCGGGCCGGACGGACGGACCTGGCCAGGCTGGTCCTTGAGAAGATGCTCACGTACGCCAACCATCTGGGCCTGTACTCCGAGGAGATCGGCCTGACGGGACAGCAGCTCGGCAACTTCCCGCAGGCTTTCACGCACCTCGCGCTCATCGACGCGGCGATCACCCTGGACGCCATGCTGGAAGGGGCCCGGCGAGGCGGCACGTAGCCGCATGCCATCCCGCCGTGACGCTCACGGTCCTGCCGTCGTCGGTACGGAACCGAGGAGGACGACGGTGTCGCCCTCCTTCGGGACCGTCCGCCGCCTCTCGGTGACCGGGTCGAGCCGGTGGTCGGCGCGCACCACGAAGAGAACGTCCTGCTCCGGCGACCGGGGGGCGGAGGCGGGCTGCACCACGAACCGGGCGCCCCGCTCGTAGCGCTCCGCCAGGACATGGCGGACGAGGGAGCTGCCGAAGAGGATGTCGCCGCCGGTGTACGGAGCGACGACCCCATGGCTGTCCTGCGGTGGTCCGACCCGGTAGACGGGGCCCTTGACGTTGTCCTGCATGACGACCGAGGCGAGTGCGTTGAAGTCGTCGTCATCGGTGGCCAGGAACACGGCCGTCAGTCCCTCCTGCCGCGCCCCGGGGTTGATGGCCGTGGCCAGCAGCTCGCCCTTCGCCAGCTCGATTCCCGCGCCCCCGATCCGTTCCCGCTCCTCTTCGAGCCCCGCCCACATCACCACGTCGAGTCCGGCCGACCGCAGGGCCCGGCCCAGGTCGACCACCCACGGCTCGCCGCCCACCAGGAGAATGCGTGAGCCCGTCGGCTTGACGACGCCAAGCCGTCGGGCCACGGGCGCCGCCGTCAACGCGTACAGCAGCACTGTTCCCACGATCACCAGGAAGGTGACGGGAAGGACCCGCGCGGCCCCGCTCACCCCCCGTTCGACGAGGCCGGCCGAGAAGGCCGACGCCGTGGCCGCCGCGACGATGCCGCGTGGGTCCATCCACCCGATGAAGGCCCGCTCGCCTCCCGGCAGGTCCGAGCGCGCCGTCGCGGCGAAGGCGACGAGCGGCCGCACCACCAGGACGAGGATCGCGATGAGGGCGAGTGCGGGAAGGAGCACCGGCACGAGGGACGCCGGGGTGACGGTGGAGGAGATGGAGACGAACAGCAGCCCGATGACCAACTGCACCAAGGTCTCGAAGAAGGGGCGCCGCGCGGGCATGTCGAAGCCCCGGATGTTGGCCACGGCCAGCCCCGTGACGATCGCGGCGATGAGCCCCGTATCGTCCCGCACGATGTCGCAGCCGGCCGATACGGCGATCACCGTGGCCAGTTGAGCCAGCGTCCCGAGGGTCTCGCCGAGCCTCAGGGTGCGCAGCGTCAGCCAGAGCAACCCCGCTCCCACGGCCCCGCCGACCAGTCCGACGGCCAGGCTGATAGCGAACTGGCCCAGCTGGTATCCCCGGCCGATGTCGACCCGGTGCGTCGACGCGATGGCGTGGAAGGTGAGCGCGCCGAGGATGCCGCCGATCGGGTCGGTGAGCGTCCCCTCCCAGATCAGGATGCGCCGCACCTTGTCGCTCGGCCGTACGAAGTCGAGGATCGGACCCACGACGGTGGGCCCGGACACGACGAGGATCACCCCGAGCATCGCCGCCACGCGCAGCGGCATGTCGAACATCGCCGGTGACACGGCCGCGGTGACCAGGAAGGTGAGGAGCACGCCGTACACCAGCAGCCTGCCCACGATCCCCCGCGTGTGGCGGGCGAGCTTGCGCAGGTCGAGGCCCAGACCGGCGTCGTAGAGGATGATCGCGACGGACAGCGAGACCAGGGCCGAGAAGGCGGGCCCCAGCAGCTTGTCCGGGTGGATGACGTCCGTCATAGCCCCGGCGGCGAATCCGGCCGGGAGCAGGATGATCAGGGCCGGGACGCGGAGCTTGCTCGCCAGGATCTGCGAGCCGGTGGCGAGCACCACCGTCAGGGCGAGTCCGAGGAGGATCTCGTCGTCGGTCACAGCGGGTTCCTTCGTCGGGTCCGGGCGCGAGAGGGGTCGGCCGGTGTGGGTCCGGGGCGGTCAGCGGCCTGTCGCACCGTCACCGTCCGTGCCGCCGCCTCCGCGCAGTTCGGCGTCGCTGAGCTCTGCCAGCTCGCCGTGCGTGTCCAGCCAGTAGAGGAGGACGACGGCCGGAACGACGAGCACCAGAGCGACCAGGGTGACGATCGCCAGCCAGGTCAGCGTGGCGGGAGCGCCCGCCGCGTCGGCCACGGTCAGCGAGGTCGGGACGAGATAGGGGCGCTGGGCCATGCCCCAGGCGAGTACGGCGCAGGCGACGACCCCGACCGCCGTGACGCGCACCCACGCGCCCGGGGGCCGCAGGAGCAGCCAGACCGTCGCGAGCGTGGCCACCCCGGCCGCGACGACGAAGAGCAGCCCCAGACCGTGGGTGAGTCCGTGCCACACGTGGGGGGAGTCCTCATGGGTGACGAAACCGGTGACCACCGCCAGCGCGGTGAGCGCGACGAGACTGCCCAGCGCCCGCCGTCGGAAGTAGCCGACCAGATCGGGAGCGTCGAAGCGGCGGGCGTCCCCCGTGAGGAACACGGCCCCGAGGAGCGCCGTGGTCACGATGGCGACGAGGCCGAACACGAGGGAGGTGGGGTTGGCCCAGGCGTCCGCCGAGGCTTCCGTACCGGGCGCCACCCGTCCCGACGCGACGCCGCCGACGGCGGCACCGAGGAAGAACGGCGTGACGACCGAGGCCACCGCGAACACGGCACCGTACAGCCGTCGGCCGGCGAGCCGCCGGGAGGGCTTGCGGAACGCGAAGCCGGCGCCCCGCAGGACCATGCCCAGGACGGCCAGGGCCAGCGGGAGCCACAGCGCGGTGAAGACGGTCTGGAACAGGATCGGGAAGCCGGTCCACATGATGACGAGAACGAAGATCAGCCAGACGTTGTTGACCTCCCAGACGGGAGCCATGGCGTGATCGATGAGCCACCGGGGACGCCGGCCGCGCTCCGCGCCGCCGGCCGTCAGGTCCCAGAAGCCGGCCCCGTAGTCCGTGCCGCCCGCGCAGGCGTACGCGGTCACGGCGAGCAGCAGCACGACGGCGATGAGGTCGGCGGTCATGACCCTCCGTCCTCGGCGCGGGCGGCTCCGCCGGCGGAGCCGCCGGCCGGGATCGGTGCGCGAGGTCCGTACGGGGTGTCCGCCTCCGGTACGTGGGGCGGTCCTCCCGAGGCCCGCTGCTCGTCGGCCAGCCGCCAGCGCGTACGCATCTTGAGCAGGATCACGAGGAACGAGCCGAAGAGGAACACGTACACCACCATCACCACGGCGAGCATGATCCACAGCGTGGTGGAGCGGGTCGAGGTCACCGCCTCGGCGACCCGCATGTTCTGGTAGACGATCCAGGGCTGGCGTCCCACCTCGGTCGCGATCCACCCCGACTCGACGGCTACGACGGAGCCGACGCCGGCACAGGCGGCGGCGCGGTAGAACCAGCGGGAGGCGGGAAGGCGCCGGTGCCGCAGCCAGACCAGTCCGTACCAGAGGGCGAGCACCACCAGGGCGGAGCCGATCAGGACCATGATGTCGAAGGCCCAGTGGGCGATGGTCGCCTGAGTGGCCGTCGGCCGCTGGTCCGCCGGTACGGAGGTCAGTCCCACCACCTTGGTGTCGGCGCTGAATCCGGCCAGGAACGAGTCGAGCAGCGGGATCTTGATGCCGCCCTTGACGGTCCCGTCCTCCTGCAGACGCCCGAAGATGTACTCCGGTACCCGGGTGTCGGTCTTCCAGACGATCTCCATCGCGGCGAACTTCACCGGCTGCTGGTGGAACACCGACCTCGCGATGGCGTCGCCCAGGACGAGCTGCACCGGGGTGGCCACCGCGGCGATGGTGAACGGAACGGCGAATCCGAGCCGGTGGTAGTGGTCCCGGCGGCCGCGCAGCCAGCCCACGGCGTACACCCCGGCCACCATGAAACCCGCCGTGATGATCATCGCCACGACGAAGTGCCAGTACTGCGGCCCGAACATCGGGGTGAAGATCGCCTTCCACACGTCCACGTCGACCGGGTCGCCCTCGGCGTCGAGGGAGAAGCCCTGGGGGGTGTTCATCCAGGAATTGGCGGCCAGGATGCCGAACGCCCCGAGCAGCGCGGCGGCCGGGAGCGGCAGCCCGAGCAGGAAGTGCGTACGGGGCTTCAGCCGCCGCCACCCGTACAGATAGATGGCGATGAGCACGGCCTCCAGGAAGAACGCCCAGGCCTCGACCCCGAATCCGATGCCGAAGACATCGCCCCACCGGCCCATCAGACCCGGCCAGAGCAGGCCGAACTCGAAGGAGAGCACCGTGCCGGTGACGATGCCGAGGGCGAACTGCACCGCCATGACCGCCGACCAGCGCCGCGCCAGGAGAAGGGCCGCGGCGTCCTTGCGGCGCAGTCCGCGGTAGTGCATGACCAGGGTGATGAAGGGGAAGGCGACGCCCAGCGGCACCAGGATGATGTGGGACGCCAGCGTGAAGGCCATCAGTTCCCGGGCCGGCAGCAGTTGGGCCGGGGCGTCCGCCAGCAGGTGGAACGAGGTCGGCATACACGCCTTCGCTGTTCGGGACGGGACGGTGCGGGAGAGGGTCAGCCGCCGGTGGCGAAACCCGGGAAGAGGGTCATCCCGCCGTCGACGTAGAGGGTCGTCCCCACCACGTAGTCCATGAGGTCGGAGGCGAGCGCGACGACGGCGTGGGCGATGTCCTCGGGGTCGCCGATCCGGTCGTACGGGATGAGCCTCAGGAGGTCCTCCGCCGCCTCGGGCGTCTCCCAGGCCGCGCGGTTGATCGGCGTCCTGATCGCCCCCGGGGCGACCGCGTTCACCCGGATCTTGTCCGGTGCGAGCTCCTGGGCCAGGGTCTGCATCATCATCTGCACACCGCCCTTGGAGGACGCGTAGTTGACGTGTCCGGCCCAGGGGATGAGCTGGTGCACCGAGCTCATGCAGACGATCTTCCCGGCGGCCTGGGACACCTCGGGGACCACGCCGCGGCGCCGGAACTCCTTCACGGCCTCCCGGGCGCACAGGAACTGACCGGTGAGATTGACGTCCAGGACCTTCTGCCACTGGGCGAGGGTCATCTCGGTGAGCGGTGCGTCCCGCTGCAGTCCCGCGTTGGCGACCAGGATGTCGATGGTCCCGAACTCCTGGACCATCCGGTCCATCATGGCCGTGACCTGGTCCTCCTGGGACACGTCCGCCTCGTAGGCCGCCGCGCGCACCCCGAAGGAGGTGATCTCCTCGACCACCGCCTCGGCCGCCTCCCGGCCCGTCACGTAGTTGACCACCACGTCGGCGCCGGCTCGGCCCAGGCCGATGGCCGTGGCCTTGCCGATACCCGAATTGGCCCCTGTGACCAGTGCCTTCTGGCCACGCAGCAGACGTGCGGGGATCACACCCCGCGGTGCTTCCACGGTGGAACCCATGTCGCCCTGCCTCCTCGCCGGCCGCGGCCGTGCCCGGACGGGGGCGGCCGGGCACGGAGGTCACGCAACCACCGGCGCGGCGGCTCGGCGTGCCCCACGAACCGCCGTTGCGCCGTTGGGCCGAGCAACTTCGTCCGATCGGACCAGCGGCCCGCCCGCGGCCTCAGCCCCGGTCTCAGCCCCTGGTCTCAGCCCAGCCGGGCCAGGAGGTGGTCGCCCACCCGCAGGGCGTTGGCGATGGCCGTCAGGGACGGGTTGACCGCGCCGATGCTCGGGAAGAAGCTCGTGTCGACGACGTACAGGTTGTCGAGGTCGTGGGCCTTGCAGTTGACGTCAAGGGCCGAGGAGGCGGGATCGGTGCCGAAGCGTACGGTGCCCGCCTGGTGCGCCGTCGCACCGATCGGCATTCCCTTGTGCAGGTAGATGCTGCGGGACAGCAGGTGGTGCTCGTGCATGCCCAACCGCCCGAGCATTCCCTGCAGCTTGTGCCGGAGCCGATTCAGCCCCTCGACGTTGTTCTTCTCGTCGAGGGCGAGATGGATGCGGGCGTCACCGTCGAGGGTGACCCGGTTGTCGGCCAGCGGCAGGTCCTCACCGCACAGCCAGAAGTCGACGGCGTGATGGGCCAGCACCTCGAACGGCATGTCCGGCGCCACCGCACCGGCCCAGCGCGGGGCCTCGCCGTGGATCTGCTCGGCGTCCGACTTGCCCAGCATCTGGATGCCGCCCAGCGGGAACTCCCAGTCGTCCGCGCCGAAGTACCAGTCGTGCAGGGCCAGGGTCTTCTGGAAGCGGGTGTCGTTGGGCTCCTTCGACACCGCCATCAGCGCCAGGTTGTTGTGCCGCATGTAGAACCGGCCGACCACGTCGGAGCTGTTCGCGAGACCTCGGGGATGCCGCTCGTTCGCCGAGGCCAGCAGCAGCGCGGCGGAGTTGACCGCCCCGCAGGAGACGACGACCACATCCGCCGTGTACCGGACCTCCGAGTCGTCCGGCAGCCGGCCGACGACCGCGCTGACACTGCGTCCGCTCGCATCCGTCTCCAGGCGGACCACGTGCGTGTGCGTGACCAGCTGGACGTTGGCGTGCGCCAGGGCCGGCTCGACGCAGATCACCTCGGCGTCGGACTTGCCCCGCACCAGACACGGGAAGCCGTCCACCCGGTCGCACCGGATGCAGACACTGGAGTGGGTCGCCCGCCCTCCGTCGCCCTGGCTGAGATCGACACCGATCGGCAGGTGGAAGGGGTGCAGCCCGTGTCGCTCCAGGTCGTCGCTCAGCTGCTGGATGCGCGGCTCGTGCTCCACGGGCGGACGGGCGTACTGCGCGCTCACCGCGCCCTCGGTCGGATCCTCGCCGTGCCGTCCGTGCACGAGGTAGAGGTGCTCGGCCTGGGTGTAGTACGGCTCCAGATCCTCGTACCCGATCGGCCAGGCGGGGGAGAGGCCGCCGTGATGGCGGAGTTCGCCGAAGTCCTCGGGCCGGAGCCGGAAGAGGGCGGCGCCGTAGAACTTGGTGTTCCCGCCGACGTAGTAGTTGACCTCGGGCGGGAACTCGCTGCCGTCCTTGTCCAGCCAGAACTCGGGTGCCCGGTATTTGCCCCTGACGAACACGGCCGTCGAGTCCCAGTTGTCCCGCTCACGCGGCAGATATCCACCGCGTTCGACGAGCAGGACGCGTTTGCCGGACGGGGCGAGCCGGTGGGCGAGGGTGCCTCCGCCGGCGCCGGTGCCGATGATGATGACGTCGTAGTGAGGGGCGTCGCCCACGACGGCCACCGTCCTTGTGATCATGGCCCTGATCTGGTGTCAGGCCCTGTCGCCCCCTGCCGAGCGGTCCCACCCGTCCGAACGTAACGGCCCTCCCGGCGAACGGCGAGCGGGGACGGCCGCCGCCTCCCGTACGGCGTTCACAGCACCGCGATCGGGTTGACGGGCGAGCCGGTGGCTCCGGGCAGCCGCAGGGGCGCGACCACACACAGGAAGCTCCAGCGCTCTGTCCGGGCGCAGACAGGGGCCAGGTCCTCGAACCGCAAGTAGTCCATCAGCTGGATGCCCAAGGCATGGATGGCGAGGACATGCACGGGGAAGGCGACGCCCTCCACCGCGCTGGGCGCGGTGTCGTTGTTGCCGTCCCCGCCGAGGACCGCGACCTTCCGCGCGGCCAGGAACTCCACGGCGGTCGGGTGGAGGCCGGCCCGGGCCGTGGCCGCGTTCCAGGGACCGAGTTCCGTACGGCGCAGGCGATGCCCCACCCGGACGAACAGCAGGTCTCCCGGTCCGACGCGGACCCCTTGCGCGGCCTCGGCGGCCGTCAGATCGTCCGGCGTCACATGGTCGCCCGGCTCCAGCCAGGGCACGCCACGCAGCCGGGGGATGTCAAGCAGCACGCCCCGGCCGACGATGCCGTCCGCTGCGAGGCCCACGGAGAGCGCACGGGCTCCCTCCGCCGTCACGCTGCTCGCGGGCACCCCGCCGTACAACTCCCCGTCGAACACCACATGGCAGAGGGCGTCGAGATGGCTGTCCGCGTCTCCGTGCACGTTCATCGCGAAGCGGTCGGTGGCGAAGTGCAGCCCGTCCGCGCGGAGGTCACCCGGGGCGGGTCCGGTCATCCGGTGCACCGCGGGCTCGGGGTCGTCGGGGCCCGGCACGGTCTCGATCGGAGCGGCCAGCGACACCGTGCGCCCGAGGCGGACGTCCGCGACGGCCGCCAGCACGCGCTCGGGCGTCAGTTGGGAGAGGGCGCCGGGCCGACCGTCCACCGCCGAGCGCGCCGCCGCGCTCCGCAGCCGCTCGTAGAGCGCCCGGAAATCGCGGGCGGCCATGTCGGCCCCGGCCGGGGGCCGAGGCGACGGCCCGGACGTCAGTCCCTCAGCGGCCGGGGGGCGACGCACAGGGCCCAGATGACGACGACGTCGAGCGCGATGATCAACAGTGCCCAGCCGGGCGTGTACGGGAGCCACATGAAGTTGGCGATCATGCTGAGGCCGGCCAGCGCGACTCCGACCACCCTGGCCCAGGTGGCACCCTTCGTGAACAGGGCGAACCCGGCCAGCGTGATCAAGATGCCCAGGATGAGATGGATCCAGCCCCATCCGGTGAGGTCGAGCTCGTACACGTAGTTGCGGGTCTTGAAGAAGACCTCGTCCTCGGCGATGGCCGAGATGCCTCCCAGCAGCGTCATGATGCCACCGAAGATCATCAGCACGGCGGCGAACACCAGCCACCCGCTTCCGTGCGTCTTCTCGCTCCGGCCGGGTTCGCTCACGTGTGTGGTCATGACAGGTTCCTCCCTGTCGTCCGGCCCTACCCGCCGGGCGGTTCCCGTGCGGCGAGTCGGACACCTCCAATCTGACCCCCTGCGGCCCCCCGCGCACATCGGCGGAACGAGACGCGACCGACGTGCGGCCACGGCGCCGCGGTGCTGGAATGGATGGTGGTGATCAGCGCTGCCGACGGCGTAGGCCGTCGCCCACCGCGGGTAGCGGACCGAGCCAGGCGAGGAGTGAGCATGAGCGTCGACGAATTCTCCGAGATGGGACCTGTCGACTACCTGATCTTGGAGTTTCCCGGCAATCGCATGACCGGCGAGGGCCTGCCGCTGCTGCTCGATCTCGTCGACCGGCAGATCATCCGCATCCTCGACCTGTCGTTCATCCGCAAGGACGCCGACGGTTCGGTCAGCGCCATGGCGATCGCCGACATCGACGGCGACGGCGTACTCGACCTCGCAGTCTTCGACGGAGCCTCCTCCGGCCTGCTCGGCGAGGACGATTTCCAGGAGGCGGCCGCGGTCCTCGAACCGGGTAACTCCGCCGGCATCCTCGTGTACGAGAACGTGTGGGCCGCGCCCCTGGCAGCGGCCCTGCGCCGCAGCGGGGCGCGGATGGTGGCCAACGGAAGGATCCCGGTCCAGGACCTCCTGGCGACCCTCGAGGCCGCCGAGGCGGGTTCCGCCTCCTAGCGTCCGCGCCGCCGGCGTCCGCGCCCCTGGCGTCCGCCTCCCACCGCGGCTGACGGCCGCCCTGACGACAAGGAACACGTGCCATGCCAGGTCTACTCCGCGGAGTCGCCCGCACCGCGGTCATCTCCGGTACCGCCACCGCCGTCTCCAACCGGGTCTCGCGCCGCCAGGCCGGCCGATGGGCGCAACAGGAGCAGCAGCCCGCCCCGGCGCAACCACAGCCGGGCTACAGCGCGGCGGCACCTGCGGCACCGGCGGCGGCGCCGTCGATGGACGCGAAGATCGCCCAGTTGAAGGAGCTGGGACAGCTCAAGGAGCAGGGGGTGCTCACCGAGGCCGAGTTCGAGCTCCAGAAGAGCCGCATCCTCGCACTCTGAGGGCGTGAAACGGCGTCGCGGTCCACGGCCGAGCGGCTGAGGGGGCCACAGGCCGGTCCGACCGAACAACACCCTGCGCACGAGGCGAACTCGTCCGGATTCACGCGGTTTATCGCTGGCAAGTGCTTGCCATGGCGAGGACTTGTCGTCACCAGGCCTTCACGGGGGCGTCGGCCGGTCGATAGACCCGTCGCATGTTCTCCCCCTCTCAGGCTTCCGCCTTCCGGCGCAGGCGCTGGCAGCTGATCTCGGCCGCCACCGCGGTGCCCCTGCTGGCGTCGGGGCTCGCCGTTCTGCAAGCGCCCGCACAAGCCGCTCCGAGCAAGCCCACCGTCCCCGCCAAGCCCTCGGCGACCCACACGGTCACCCTGGTCACCGGCGACGTCGTCACGGTCACCACCACCGCCGACGGCAAGCAGAGCGCCGACGTCGACCGCCCGGACAGCGCCGTCGGCGGCGTGAAACTCCAGGAGATCAAGGGTGACTTGTTCGTCATCCCGGACGAGGCGGCGCCCCTGCTGGGCGCGGACAAGCTCGACCGTCGGCTGTTCAATGTCACCGACCTGATCGAGATGGGCTACGACGACGCGAAGTCGGCCGCGGTCCCGCTGATCGCGACCTACGCCGAGCCGAAGTCCCGCGCGGCCGCCGAGCCGACGGCACCCCGGGGCAGCAAACTGACCCGGAAGTTCAAGGACATCCGCGGCGCCGCTCTCAGCACCGAGAAGCAACAGGCCCGCACCTTCTGGAACTCCGTCGCGCCGCAGGGCAGCGCCACCTTGGGCGAGGGTGTCGCCAAGCTGTGGCTCGACGGGCGCGTGAAGGCCGACCTGAAGGAGAGCGTCCCGCTGATCGGCGCGCCGGAGGCATGGGCGGCCGACTACACCGGCAAGGGCGTCAAGGTCGCGGTGCTCGACACCGGCATCGACGTCAACCACCCGGACTTCACCGGCCTGATCGACGGCACGGCCAGCTTCGTGCCGGGTGAGGCCATCAGCGACGTGAACGGGCACGGCACGCACGTGGCGGGCACGATCGTCGGTTCGGGGGCCGCCTCCAGCGGCGACAACAAGGGTGTCGCCCCCGGCGCCGACCTCTTCGTCGGCAAGGTGCTCGGCGGCAAGGAGGGCTACGGCCAGGACTCCTGGGTGATGGCGGGCATGCAATGGGCCGCCGAATCCGGCGCGGACGTGGTCAACATGAGCCTCGGCAACTCCTACCCGACCGACGGCACCGACCCGATGTCGCAGACGGTCGACGCGCTGTCCGAGCAGTACGGCACTCTGTTCGTCATCGCCGCCGGCAACGCGGGACCGGAGAGCATCTCCGCCCCGGGCGCGGCAGCCTCGGCGCTGACGGTGGCAGCCACGGACAAGCAGGACCAGCTCGCGAACTTCTCCAGCACCGGCCCGCTGGCCCACTCCGGTGGCATGAAGCCGGACATCGCGGCACCCGGCGTGGACATCACCGCAGCCCGGTCGCAGGAGATGACCGACGGCGGTGAGGGCCTCTACCGGACCATCAGCGGCACCTCGATGGCCACCCCGCACGTGGCCGGCGCGGCGGCGATCCTGGCCCAGCAGCACCCGGACTGGACCGGCGCGCAGCTCAAGGAACAACTGATGAGCACCGCGAAGGGCCTGGACGGCGGGTACTCGCCGTACGAGGTCGGCACCGGCCGTCTCGACGTGGCCGCCGCCGTGCGCACGACGGTTCGCGCCACCGGATCGCTCTTCTTCGGCAACTACACCTGGCCGCACGAGCCGAGCGACGTCGCCGTCACGAAGGACCTGACCTTCACCAACGCAGGCTCCGCCGACGTCACGCTGAACCTGGCGCTGACCGGTGGCGGTGGCCCGTTCTCCCTGGGAGCCACCACCGTGACCGTCCCGGCGGGCGGCACCGCGGCCGTCCCCGTGACGGGCGACCCGCAGGCCGCCTCGGCAGGCCGGCACGGCGGCCACGTGACGGCCACCGACGCGGCCACCGGGCAGCCGGTGACCCGCACGTCCGTGGCGCTGATCGAGGAGGACGAGCGCTACGACCTGAACATCAAGCTGGTCGGCCGGGACGGCAAGCCCGCCGCCGGGTGGGTCGGCATCAACCTGGCCGGCGACTCCTGGCCGTGGAACGTCTACGTGGACGGCTCGACCACCATGCGCATGACACCGGGCACGTACACCGTCGCGGCGTACCTCGACGTGGCCGGCGAGAAGGCGGACCGTGCGGGCGTGGCCGTGCTGGTCGACCCGGAGACCGTGCTCAAGGACGGCTCGGCGGACGTGGTGCTCGACGCGAGCAAGGCACGCCTGCTGCAGACGGAGGCGCCGCAGCGCACCGAGGACCGCCAGCGCAAGGTCGACTTCAACGTCCACTACGAGGGCCTCGACCCGTACATGGACTACCGCAGCGCGTACGTGCTGCCGCCGACGTACGACGACGTCTACGTCGCGCCGACGGAGCCGATGGAGCAGGGTGAGTTCATGCTCATCACCCGCTGGCGCAAGGGCGAGCCGCAGCTCGGCCTGAGCACGCTGGACGGTCGGCTTCGCTTCGATTCACTGGTGCAGGCCGGCAGTGCCCTTGGCACCGCCACGGACAGACTGGACGCCGTCCACGCGGGCAACGGCGCGGCGGCCGCGTACGAGAAGGTCAAGGCCAAGGGCAAGGTCGTCGTCGTCGAGCGCAGCGACGAGGTCTCGCCGCAGGAGCGCACCGAGGCCGCGGTCGCGGCCGGTGCGAAGGCGCTGATCGTGGTCAACGACGGTGTCGGCGCCCTGATGGAGTACGTCGGCGAGTCGGCCATCCCGGTCGCCACCGTGCACCGCGACGCGGGCAAGGCCCTCGTCTCGATGGCCAAGGCCGGCAATCTCAAGCTGACCGTGAAGCAGACCGAGTACACGCCGTTCGTCTACGACCTGACCCGGGACTACCCCGGCCAGGTGCCGGACCGGGCCCTGGTCTACAAGCCGAGCAAGGCCGACCTCGCCCGGATCGATGCCCGCTACTACGCGGCTGCGGGCGGTCGGCTGTCGGAGGGCTACCGGTCCGACTTCACCCTCAGCCCTTCGTTCAACTTCCCCGAGCTCGAGTGGCACCCGGGCACCCGCACCGAATGGGTGACCCCGGGCCAGGTCTGGAGGGAGTTCCACGCGCAGGGCGTCGACGGAAGCCTGCCGTGGGTGATGGTGTCGGGCGACAACACGTACGCCAAGGGCAGCACCACCCGGCTGGACTGGTTCGCTCCCGCGACCCGGCCCGCCCAGAGTGAGTCCTTCGGCGTGTACAACTCCCGTTGGCAGAACTACATGACCTGGAACGTGCAGGCGTGGGCCTCCTCCAGCGACAACATGCGTCTCGGCGGCTACCTGCCGTGGGGTGAGACGCCGTCCCACCTGCAGGTCTTCCAGGGCGACACGCTGATCCACGACAACACGGTCAGCGGTGACATGCAGTGGGTGGACGTGCCGGCGGGCAACCTGCCCTACCGCGCCGTCCTCGACGTGGAGCGTCCCGGTGACATCTTCCGGCTGTCGACACGCACCCACTCCGAGTGGACGTTCATGTCCGACACCGTCGACTCGGACTTCTTCGAGCCGTTCTCGGTGCTGAACCTGGACTACAAGCTGGAGACGGACCTGCAGGGCGACGTCAAGGCCAACGCGACCCAGCAGATCGCGCTCAAGCCGGTGTCCATGGACCTCGGCACCGTGCCGGGCACCGTCACCACGGTGACGCTGGACGTCTCGTACGACGACGGCCGCACCTGGCAGAAGGTGACCCTGACCAAGGGCGCCGGCGGATCCTGGACGGGTTCGTTCAGGACGGCCAAGAAGCCCGGCGGCTTCGTCTCGCTCCGCGCGAGCGCGAAGACGAACAGCGGCTTCAGCGTCAAGAACGAGATCATCCGGGCGTACGGCCTGCGATGAACCGCTCTGTCGGGCCCCGGGGAGGCGACTCCCCGGGGCCCTTCCCCTCCCACCTGCTCCCAGCAGGGACTATTCAGGGTCTGCCGCCATGGCACATACTCTCCCCGCTGCGACAAGCGGAAGAGAGTCGGTCGCCGATGCTGGATGTCCTGGGCCTGGAAGCCGATGACGAGCGCGTCTACCGGGCGTTGCTCGGACGCCCGAACGTCACCGCGACGCTGCTTGCCGATTCGCTCGTCCTGTCGCAGGCCCACGTCGACCGGGCACTGTCCCGACTGGCCGAGTGGGGCCTGGCGACCGTCTCGGCGGACGAGCGGTTCACCGCGGCGCCGCCGGCCATGGCGCTCGGCGCGCTCATCAGCCAGCGCCGGGACGGGCTGCGCGTCGCCGAGCAGGCACTGGCGGCCTTCGCCGAGGAACACCGGGCGACGATGACCGGGAGCAGCATCAGCGATCTGATCGAGGTCGTCACGGGCGTCGACGCCATCCGCCATCGCTTCCTCCAGGTGCAGCTGGCGGCCCGCACTCAGGTCCGCTCCTTCATCACCGCGCCGTTCGTCGCCCTGCCTCCCGAGGAGAACACCGCCGAACCCATGGCCCTCGGCCGCGGAGTGCACTTCCGGGCGGTACTGGACCGGGCCGTGCTGGCGGAGCCGGGCATCATCCACGACGCGATCGAGTCAATGCGCAACGGCGTGGAACTGCGTGTCGCCGACCGACTGCCGATGAAACTCGTCCTCGCCGACGCGGAGCTGGGTCTGGTCCCGCTCGCGGTCACCCCGGCCGGAGAGCCCGGCGCCGTGCTGCTGCACCGCAGCGGCCTGCTGGACGCGCTGGACGCGCTGTTCGAGACGGTATGGGCGGCGGCCCACCCGCTCGCGTTGGCGGGCACCGGCGGAGCAGCCGAATCCACCGTCGAGTTCGGAACGACAGGCCCGACCGACCTCGACCGAAGGATCCTCGCGCTCCTCCTGGCCGGCCTCACGGACCTGACGGCCGCGACGCAACTGGGTCTTTCACCGCGCACGCTGCACCGGCGCCTGCGCCACCT
Source organism: Streptomyces sp. P9(2023) (assembly GCF_032436795.1). Taxonomy (NCBI): domain Bacteria; kingdom Bacillati; phylum Actinomycetota; class Actinomycetes; order Kitasatosporales; family Streptomycetaceae; genus Streptomyces; species Streptomyces sp. P9(2023). Next base: position 85,559 of record NZ_JAUPWM010000002.1, on the reverse strand, counting down.
CATGGACATGGCGGGCGTCCGCACCCGGATGCAGCTCGGCGGTCACGCCGTTCGACACAGCTGGGTGGAGCCCCACTGAACGCGCCGTCCGGCGCCGTACCGCCCCGGCCTCACGGTGCGGCCGGCGCGGACAGGCGGTGGGAGGTCAGCCGGTGGCCCGGGCGGCCTGTTCGATGAGACGGGTCGTGGTGCGCGGGTGGCTGATCATCGCGACGTGGGACGCCCCCGGCGCCTCGACGACGTGCCGGGCGCGAGCCCGGTCGTAGAAGAAGCGCTGCAGCGCGGGCGGGATGGCCTTGTCGGCGTCGGCGACAAGCCCCCAGGAGGGGATCGTGCGCCACGCGACGGCGGCGGTCGCGTCGGTGAAGCAGGTGGCGCTGAAGGGCCGCTGGGTGGCCTGCATGAGGCGGGTGGTGGCGAGCGGCAGGTCGGCGGCGAACGCGGCCCGGAACTTGTCGGGCGGCCATACCGGGCCCGCGACCACGATGTTCTTGATCGTTGCCATGTTCGTCTCCGGTCCGGAGGGACAGGCCCGGTGCCTGTCCGACGCTCTCCATCCAAGCCGGGCGCCCGGACGCGGAACACGCAGAGCAGCACGCAGAGTTGCGCGGACGGTGGCCCGGCCGCACCTCAGGAGACGGCGGTGGCGGCTCCGGCCAGCGCATGGCAGCGGCTGCCCGCCTCCGTGTCGCCGATCGACTCGAACACCAGCGCCGCCCGCGCGTACGCACCGCGGCTCTCGTCGGTACGGCCCTCCTCGGCCAGCAGCGCGGCGAGCGTCTCCAGGGCCTCCCCGTGCCGGTAGTCCGACACCTGGAGCGCCTCCAGGAGTTCGAGCCCTTCGCCGAGCCCGGCTATCGCCTCGGCACGGCGGCCGAGGTGTCCCAGACACTGGGCGATGCGGATCAGCGCGTAGGGCCGGCTGTGCGCCACGACGCTCGGCGTCATCCCCGAGTGTTCGTCGTCCATCAGCGCGAGCAGGCTGACGTAGTACTCCAGCGCCTTGCCGTGGCGTCCCTCGTCCCGCAGGCAGTTGGCGACGTGGGCCAGGCACTGGACGTGACTGTCCATGTCACCGATGGTCCTGAACGTCTCCGCCGCGCGGAGCGACATCGCGAGCGCCTCGTCCCACCGCCCGAGCAGGCGCAGTGCTCCCGCCGTGTACTCGCCCGCCCAGGCGACCTGTGCGGTGGCGCCGGCCTTGGTGGCGACCTCCAGGGCCTCGGTCGCGTACCGGAGCATGAGCTGCGGTTCGCGCGGCGGCACCGAGTGGACCCAGGACAGATAGTTCAGTTGCGCCGCCTGCTGCGTCAGGTCACCGAGGGCGGCGGCGGCCTCCGCCCCGAGGGTGAAGACCTCGTGCCAGTGCGGGCCGTGCACCCACCGTTCGGAGAACCAGTGCATCGCCTCGGCACAGTCGAGGACGAGGGAGGGCCGGTCGCCGACCGCCATCCGCATCGCGCCCAGCCAGTAGTCCACGTTGCCTCGCAGCCACCAGTCGGCCTCCTCGCCGGAGGACTGGACGGCGAGATCCGGGTCGGGCCGGTCAGGGCGGCCGTAACCGGGTTCGAACCATCGCCCGGACATCGTGGCCATCCGCAGCAGCCATGACGTCACCCGTTCCGTCGACGCCTGCCGCCCGGCCGCGGTCTCCTCCGCCTGGAGCCGGTCGCGGGCGAACAGCCGGACGAGGTCGTGGAAGCGGTAGCGGCCCGCGGTGCTGTCCTGCAGCAGGCCGAGGTCGACGAGTTCGTCGAGAGCGTCCCAGGCGTCCGCGATCGGCACTCCGCCGGCGACGGCCGTCAGCGCGGCGTCGAAGTCCCGGCCGGGGATCACGGCGAGGCTCCGGAACACCCGGCGCGCGGAGTCCGCGAGTTGCTCGTACGACATCCCGAACGCGTTGGCGATCTTGAGATCACCGGCCTTGAACTGCTCCAGCCGGCGCTCCTCGTCCGCCAGCCGGGCGGCGAGCTGGGCGGCGTCCCAATCGGGGCGGCTGAGCAAGCGGTTGCCGATGATCCGCAGCGCCAGCGGCAGCCCCCCGCACAGGTCGGCGAGCCGGGTGAGCGTCGACGCCTCGTCGTTCGCGGAACGCTCGCCGAGTATCCCGGTCAGCAGCTCGGTGGACTCCGCCGACGGCAGTGGGCCGAGGACGAGTCTGCGGACCCCCTCCAGGCCTGCCGGCAACCGTCGCGTGGTGATCAGCGCCCTGCTCGCGCCCCCTCCCGGCAGCAGCGGACGCACCTGCTCCTCCGACGCGGCGTTGTCGAGGACGACCAGGACACGCTTCTCGCGCAACAACGACCGGTACAAGGAGGCGCGTTCCTGGGGATCGCCCGGGACGTGCCGGTCGGCGACACCGAGCGCGCGCAGCAGCATCCGCAACGCGTCATCGGCGGCCAGGGGCCGCTGGGACATGCCGAACAGATCGAGGAACAACACCCCGTCGGGGAAGCTCGGTCGCACGGCATGAGCGGCGCGGACCGCGAACGTGGTCTTGCCCAGGCCGGCGGAGCCGGTGACGAGCCCCACCACGCCGACGCCCGGCGAACTCTCCACGTACACGAGCTCGCTCATCCAGATCAGTTCCGCTGCACGGCCCGTGAAGTCCTCGACCGACCGGGGCAGTTCGCACAGACCTCCCTGCCGCGTCCAGTGGTCCCGCAGCCGGCCGTCGCGCGCCAGCTCGATCAGCCGCGTGCGCGCGGTTCCGTCGAGCTTCAGCGCATCCGCGAGGGCGGTCACGGTCCGGGCCTGCGGCCCCTTGCTCCGCCCGCGCTCCATGTCCGACAGCGTCCGGGCACTGACCCCCGACACCTCCGCCAACTGCTCCAACGTCAGCCGTGCCGCGCGGCGATGACCACGCAGCACTTCGCCGAAACCGGGCCGGCCCGCCCCACCCATGTCACTCATGGAGTCACACTCCCGATCCCGGGACGGCGCGGGACTGTCCAGGACGGGCGGGTGTTGACCTGGGCGACGGTGGCCTGGGCCAGCTTCCTGTAGTGGGTCGCCATCCCCAACAGGTTGATCCCCACGCCGACCGCCTCGATCGTGCGCGCCGCTTCGCACACCCGTGGCTCGAAGCCGGCGGCGTGCAGGCTCAGGGCGCAGGTCAGCCCGGCGATGCCGCCGCCGACGACGGTCACTCTCATCGCTCAGTTCCTTGCCCTTCGCCGGGGCCACGTTGCCGGCCGTCCGTCCGCTACCAGCCTCGGGACTTCGACCGCGCACGTCCAATACGCAGCGGTGATGGCAGCGGTCACGTTCGCTGATCGCACCCCGTGGCCCGCTCGGCCGACCCGTCGGCACAACCAGGGTTCCCAGCAGCGGAGTTGATAACTTGGCGGCCATGGAGCTCCGTACCCTCGAGTACTTCGTCGCGGTGGCGGAGGAGCGGTCGTTCACCAAGGCGGCGGCCCGCTGCCATGTCGTGCAGCCCGCGATCAGCCAGCAGATCCAGGCGCTGGAGAAGGAGTTGGGCGAGCCCCTGTTCGAACGGCTGCACCGGCAGGTCGTCCTCACCTCCGGCGGTGCCGCCCTGCTGCCGCACGCCCGCGCCTGTCTGGCGGCGGCCGCGTCGGCGGTCCTGGAGTTCGCCGACCGCTCCGGACTGCTCAGCGGCTCGTTCGCGCTGGGGACCGTCGGCGGTCTGGAAGGCACCAGCGTTCCCCGGCTGCTGGGGGAGTACCACCGGCGGTACCCCCGGGTCGCGGTGAGTCTCACCGGGGCGTCCAGCCCGTCCCTGCTGGACAAGGTCCGCGACGGGGAGATCGACGCGGCCGTGGTCGCGGGACCGCCGGAGGGCGGACCTCCCGCCGTCGCGTCACGGATGCTCCTGGAGGACCGGATCGTCGCGGTCCTCCCCGCCGGCAGCTGGGCCCCGAACCGTCCGATGAGCCTCGACGAGGCGGTACGGAGCCCCGTCATCAGCTACGGCCCCGACAGCGGAGTGCACGCGTACATCCGCGCTGCCTTCGCCGCGCAGGGGCTGCGGCTGGACATCGCGTACGCGACGAACGACGTCGCCCTCCAGGTCGCGCTGGTGGCGGAGCGGATCGGTGTCGCCCTGACCTCCCACGCGAGTCCGGTCCTCGCCGCCGACCCGCGCTTCGTCGTGGTCCCGCTGCACCCCGCCATCCGGCTGCGGAAGGTGTTCGTCTGGCGATCGGGCACCGGGCCGAGTGCGCCGCTGAGAGCCTTTCTGGACCTCTGGACGGAACTGTCCGACGGACCGGCGCTGGTGGACGGCCGGACCGGCGACGGGGCCGTCGTCGCGTCCGCCAACGGTGGATGACGTACGACGGGGGTCGGGATCAGCGGCTCGCGAGGGCCTCGCAGGCCGTCAGGACCTGGGTGCGCAGCCAGGCGTTGGCCGCGTCCCTTACCCAGCTCCGGCGCGGGCGGGGCGAACGTAACGTCTGGCGAGGTTGGGCTGAGTGGAGGCAGGCGCCGTCGACACGGGAGGGGGCTGGGCGGCACACTGATCGCGGAGGTGACGCGGGTGGCGGAATCGGTGGAAATGCGGGCCGCGGTTCGGGACACGTACGGGCCGGCTGACCTCAGCTCGGTCCCGGTGTTCGCCGGGGGGTTCATCAACTTCGGGTACTGGGGGGCGGTCGATCTCGCGGAGCCGATCTCGGTCGAGGACCGGGTCCGCAGCCAGGAGGACTTGTACCGGCAGGTGCTGGACGCCGTCGGTCCGCACGCCGACATGCGGCTGCTCGAGGTCGGCTGCGGGCTCGGCGTCGGCTGTGCGCTGGCCCTGCGCGAGGGCCGGCCGGCGCACATCACCGGCATGGACATCCACCCGCAGCAGCTGGACCGCGCCCGGCTCGCCAACGCCGCTCTGCTGGAGGCCACTCCCTCGCGGCTCCGGTTCGTCCGGGGCGCGGCGGAGGAGATGCCGTTCGATGACGGCGAGTTCGACCGCGTTCTCAGCGTCGAGGCCGCCCAGCACTTCGACGACATGATCGCCTTCGCCCACGAGACGGCCCGGGTTCTGAAGCCCGGCGGGCGGGTGGCCGTCGCGAGCTTCTTCACCCCGGACGACGACCCGGACCACAGCGCACGGCTCGCCGCGCTCCTGGAGTCGTACGCGGACGGTCTGGACATCGCCCGTCCCGTCACGCTCATCACCAAGGCGTTGACCTGGGCGGGCCTGACGGACGCGCGGGCCGTCTCCATCGGTCCGGAGGTGTGGGAGGGCTGGGACCGCTGGCTGTCGGACCAGTGGAAGCCGGGCACCTGGCCGCGCAACTTCCTGAAGGCCTACCAGGAGGGCGACCTCGACTACTACGTCATCACGGCCACCCGCCCCGAGGCCTGACCTCCCGATCTGCTGGCCTCCTGAACCCGTACGGGAGGTTCAGGACTCGCCGAAGACCAGGGCGAGTTGGGCGTCCAGCGCGGCGACGGCGTCCTCCTCGGCGGTGGTCGAGACCCGAGCCGGCCTGCGCGACACGATCGCCGCCCGGCGCGCCGAGTACGCGCGCGAGCTGCGCCGTCGCAGGGCTCCGGTCGCCCTTCTCTCGGACGGTACGGACGTGGAGACGCTCCTGCCCGCCGAGCCGTCCGACGGCCGGTCGCCCACCGGCATGGGCGCGGCATCCGGACGCGTCACCGGCCGGGCCCGCGTGGTCCGCGACCCGGCCGACGCGTCATCGAACCCGGCGACATTCTTGTCGCCCCCACGAGCGACCCGGGCTGGACCCCGCTGTTCCTGACGGCCGCGGCCGCGGCCTCGTGACCGAGACCGGTGCGGTGACGGCGCACGGCCCGACGGTCGCCCGCGAGTACGGCATCCCGGCCGTCATCTGCGTCCCGGCCGCCACCACACGCATCCGCGACGGCCAGCTGATCACCGTGGACGGCGCCACGGGCACGGTCACGCTGGATTCCGGAGGGGGCGGGAGCAGCCCGGGCCGGTGCCCCGTCTCGACGGGGCACCGGCCCGGGGAGTGTCTCGCGCGCTCGTGTCAGCTCGCGTGGACCTTCAGTGCCGTCCGGACGGCGGATTCGAGGGCGCCCTCGATCCAGGCGGGCTTGATGGAGGTGTGGTCTCCCGCGAAGTGCAGCGGCCCTTCCGAGGTGGGGATGTCGGGGAACAGTTCCGTGTGCTGGCCGGGGAAGAGCACGGAGGCCTCACCGTAGGCGTAGTGATCGCGCATCCACGACTGGGTCTTGCACTTGGTGGTGAAGAAGACCTCACAGCGCCGGCCGAAGACGGCCTGCACACCGGCGAGCGCGCGCAGATACCGCTCCTCGTCGGCGTACGCGTCCCACTTCAGGGCGTCGTCGGACCAGCTGTACGAGGCGAGGACGATGCCTCCCGCGCTCCCTTCCATGGGGTGGGCGTGCTCGAAGAACATGAAGCGGTTGGCGTTGTCGCTCACGGAGCCGCCGCCGCGGACGTGAGCGGCTTCGGGTTCGGGTTCGCCGTTCATGACGGGGCGGAAGGGGGCGAAGCACTTCTTGAGCTCGGCGGGGACGGTCACCCCCAGGTTCCGTACGGACTTGTGTGCGCCGAGGTGCCTGCCGTCCTTGACCCGACCGTTCTGGTACTTCGCGTACAGCCCGTCCTCGATGGAGTTCAGAGCCTCCTTCCACTGCTCCTCGGTGAACTCCCACCAGCGCTGGGAGAACTCCAGCAGCACCTTGGTCGCGGCGTCGTAGTGCAGTTCCGTGATCGCCCGGCGCTTGCCGTAGGCCAGGGGAGGGTCGAAGGCCACGTGGCGCAGTCCGGAGAAGGGGACGGTGATGATCGCCTCGTCGCCCTCGAAGACCTCCGTGACTCCCCCCTTGCTGGTCTGGCAGTCCTCGGAAACGGTGTGCACCCTGATCTGCCCGCCGCCGCGTTCGACGCGTACGGCGCGCCTGTCGAGCCGCACCTTGCCCTTCACGGGCGCGTACAGCGCGTCGACGAGCTTCGCCGTGCCGCCCGGGATCTCCCAGAACTTGGTCTTGGGGTCGATCAGCGCGCTGCCCAGGAAGCTGTGCAGGAAGGAGAGATGCAGCCGGGACGTCAGGTTCTGGAGGGTGCCGATGAGGTCGATGGTCCTGGTGTCCAGCTTCGCGACCTCGGTGAGATAGCGGTACATGGACCAGTGGCCGTACCGCTGGAGGACCTCGACCCACCCGCTGACGAGGGCCGTCCCCTCCTTGCCCCGGATGAGCTGGTGTGCGGGTTCGAGGGCGTCCGCGAGGATGGCGGCGGCGGTCTTCGTGCGGTGGGGGCCCGTGACGCCGAAGGTGTCGTTGATCGGCGCGGGGTTCTTCTCGTAGTCGGCCCGGCGCGTGTGGACGCCGTTGACGTGGATCCAGGTGCGATTGGCGCGCTTCGTCGGGTTCTCGACCTCCACGTCCACCAGAAGGAACTCCTGGCGCGGGAGGCCGAACTTGTCGATCAGCGCCATCAGGAGGGGGTGGCTGTCGGGCAGCCGCATCGCGCCGGCCTCGGCGTACTGCCGGGGGTCGGCGAAGGGCTGCTGCCCGTTCTCGTGACCGCCCTTGCGGAACGTCTTGATCCGGCCGCCGACACGGTTGCCGTTGGCCTCGATCACGACGACATCGTGGCCCGCCCGGTTGAGCAGGTCGGCGGCGAGCAGCCCGGCCGGACCGGCCCCGACGATCAGGACCCGCTTCGTCGCCCTGGCCCGGCCGGCGGGGAGACCGTTCTTGACGGTTTCCAGGTAGGCCGGGACCAGCGATTTGTCGTGCTCGTCGTAGACGACGATGGCGCGGGCGACCTTGGTGAACGCCTCGGGGTCGGTGCCGGGCGGCGCCGGCGAGGGTGACGTGGCGGGACTCAACGCCGCTGCGGGCATGGCAGAGGTGACGGTGAGTCCGGCGGCGAGCGCGGAGGCCCCGGTCGCCGTGATCACGGCGCGCCGGGAGGGCGGTACGGCCGGAGACGAGGGGTCTGGAGTGGTCATGTCGTATGTACTCATCGATGATCACACTCGTCGTACGAGCAGACGCGGAGCCAGCGCGTTCACACGTACGAACCGCAAACCACTCGATGCGCTTGATGACGCCGCCGCCCATTGACGGCGACGGCCAAGGCCGCGGCCCCGCCACAGCCCCCGGTCACACGATGCGTCGCCTCACCGAGCGGCGAGTACCTGCGCCCACGGCTCGTCTATGTCGGCCAGGCCCAGCACGGCGACCACGTTGTCGAGCATGCCGGCGCCGAACCAGCGCCGTACGGCCTCGTCGTCGCCCAGCAGTTGGCGAACCGTCTCGACCTGCTTGGCGTAGCACCGGCGCACAGCCTGCGCCACCAGCGGCTCGCCGGCGGCGCAGTTCGCGTGCATGAGGAAACGCAGGACGTTCCGGTCCGCGACGAGCGCGGCGTAGGCGCCGCGCGCCGCATCCAACGCCGCCTCGGGCGTCGGCCGGGCCCCATCCGGCGCCGGTGAGTGCGCGACCAGGGTCTCGGTCATGACGACGGACACGTGATCGACCGCCGCCGCGAACAGTGCTTGCTTGTTCGGGTACAGGCGGTAGAGATACGGCTGGGAGATGCCGACCCACTCGGCGATCTCGTGTGTCGTCGTCCCGTAGAAACCCTTTTGCGCGAAGCAGTCGACCGCGGCGGCCATGATGGCCTGACGTCGTTCGTCGCTCTTCGTACTGGTACCGGCTGCGGGCATGGGCATCAGTTAAACACGGCGTCCTCAGCCCCCGAACGTCACGCCGAGGTCAGCGTCGGACGGCACGTCGTGCGGTGTCAGCGCCTCGATCGCGACCAGCGGGTTCCAGTAGTCCAGGTAGTGGGTGATGCGCGCGTCGGCGTCGGTCCGGACGACGGAGATACAGGTCTGCTCGTACGGCTTGCCGGTCGGCAGCGCCGTGCCCGTCGAGCGGAACTCGGCGATCACGAGGCTCGGGTCGGCCGTCTCGTGGAACACCAGGTCGACGAACTCGACGTCGAAGGTCTCGGGAAAGTTCCTCATGTGCGCGACCAGTGCGTCCCGCCCCGTCACCCGTCGCGGCACGCCGTCCGGCGCGTACGGGAATTCGAGCACCGCGTCGGGCGCGAACAGCTCCGCCCATTCGTCGACGCGTCCGGCGGCGGTGAGGCGCAGGTGCTCGGCGAGCGTGTGCTGGGCGGCGGCGCGGCGGTTGGCGACGTCTTCCTCGGTCATGTCCACTCCTACGTTAGTGGTCGACCTATAACCTACCACTCGCGGCAGCCGTTGTGGGGGCGTGCAGGAGGTAACGCCGGGAAACGCGGGCCCAGTTCGCAGCGAGGGCAGCGGTCGTAAGGCTGCTTTCAGTGGCGGCGGAAGTGTCGGCGCCAGCTGAAGCCGCCCGGCAGCCGCACCGACGCGCTGCGGCCGCCGCCGCTGTGCTGGGTGAGGTGCGCGCGGCGCGGGCCGACGCTCAGCGACCAGCCGTGCGTGCCGATGTTCAGGCGCAACAGCTTCGGGATGAGCGTGATCTGTTTATGGTAATGAATCGACATGTCGGCCTCCTGGACACCAGGCTGCGCGACGAGAGTGGCGGGGCCGTCACCGCCCCGCCACGATCGTGTCACCGCGTCAGGTCCGCCGGAGCCCGTCCTCGTGGCGGGCGGCACGGGCCGCGTGCGCCAGGTCGAGGTCGGTGCTCTCGGGTGCCAGGAAGCGCGAGACGAGACCGCCCAGGGCCAGTACGCCGGCCCCGGTCAGCAGCACGAACTCGACGCCGTACCGGCGCGGCGCCAACGCCGTCTCCGCCACGGCATCGGGCACGCCCTGACCGCGCACACCGGCACCCCGCACGGGGTCGCGCTCGCGGCCGTACTGGAGGAGGAGGTCATGGAGTCTCGGCCCCGGCCGCCCGCGAGGCCTACGAGACCGTCGCCCGGGCGATGCGCCTCGCCCCGCCCGCCGACGGCGACTGGTCGCGCGCCGCGATCACGGGCGTACGCGAACTCTCCGGAGCCATCGGCGTCAAGCGGCCGCCGGCCGAACTCGGGGCGGACGCGGCGATGCTGCCCCGGAGAACCTGCGCACGGTGGAACGCGGCTGACGAAAGTTCGGTCTGGGGTGAATCCTTTCCGTACCTCCCCGTCTCTTGTGTGTGTACCGGCCGAACGGGCCGGCGGAGCCGGGAGGAAAGAACTCCATGATGGTCACTGTTCTTGTTGTGATCGGCGTCCTGCTCGTGGGCGCGTGTAGCTGGCACTTGATGAAGCGCTACAAGGCGCGAAGCTGAGGAGAGATGAACCAACGCTTCCGGTGGCCGGACGAGCGGCTGATCAAGGCCGCTCAGGACGGCGACGTCATGTCGCTCACCACCGTCGTCATGGAATCGCAGCCGCATGTACGGAAGTTCGCCCTCTCGCTCTGCGCCTCGCCGCAGGACGCGGAGGACGCGGCGCAGGAGGCGCTGATCATCCTCTACCGGAAGATCGGCAGCTTGCGGGCCACCGGCGCGCTTGCCTCATGGATGTTCCGGATCGTGCGCAACGAATGCCTCCGGCAGGTACGGCTGCTCGTCTCACGCGGGGACGAGGCGTCGGCCGACCCGGAGGCGTCCGCGGAACCGTCCGCCGAGGAAGCGGTGCTGCACAGGCTGGAGGCGGAGCGGATCGCGGCCGCGGTCAGCGCCCTGCCCCGTGACCAGCGGCAGATCCTGATCATGCGGGACGTACAGGGGCTGCCCGGCCGGACCGTCGCCGACGCGCTCGGTCTGAGCAACGCCGCGATGAAGTCGAGGCTGCACCGAGCGCGCGCGGCACTGCGTCACGCCCTGGCAGCGACCGAACAAGCCATCGACCACCCAGCCGAAGGAGGCCGACGACCGTGAACAAGGCCACTGCACAGCCCGCGACGAACTTCGCCAGCAGGTCAGTGCCGCGCCACCTGGCGCGCGGCGCCATCGGGTTCGGGCTGATCGTCGGCTCGATCGCCCTGGTCCCCGTCGCAGGCCCGGCCACCCTGCTGGCGGCCCCGTTGGCCCTGATCGCCTTCCGCGGCTGCCCCACCTGCTGGATGGTCGGCCTGGCGCAGACCATCTCCCGGGACCGCCTGGAACGCCAGTGCGTGGACGGCGCCTGCACCCTCGTCAAAGCCGCGGAGGCCCCTTGACGAATGTCGCCGCCACCATCGCCGCCACGGCCGGCTCGGACGTCGGCCTACGGTGCGTCGCCGGCCGGGTCCGGGGCGAAGAGTTCTCGTAGGTGGTGGCGGGAGGTGATGTCGAGCTTGCGGAAGATGTTCCTCAGGTGGGCGTCGATCGTGCGCTTGCTCAGGGACAGCCGCATGCCGATCTCCCTGGAGGTGGCACCGGTCGCGACGAGCGCGGCGATATGACGTTCCTGTTCGGTGAGGCGATGCGGAGCACCCTCGGTGCGGGGGCGGGCGCGTGCGCCGGTCGCCCGGAGTTCGGTGGCGGCGCGTGCGGCGAATGCCTCGGCGCCCATCCGTAGCGCGGACTCGTGGGCGACCGTGAGCTGAGCCCGGGCTTCGCGGCGCCGCCCGGCCCGGCGCAGCCACTGCCCGTACAACAGCCGCGCCCTGGTGAGCAGAAGCCCCGGCCCGCTGTCGGCCAGGTACGTCACCGCCGACTGGTAGTGCCGTCAGAAGGGGCCGGAACGTGAGGCGGCCCTGGGCAGCGGGTGGAGGTTGCTGCCCAGGGCCGGCGGGGGCCAGCCGAGCCGGGGGTGGAACTGCTGGCCGTTCAGCGCGGCCGGCGCCGAGGACGCTACGCAATGGCGATTGTCGACGCCGGCCGCAGTTCGAGAGCCCCGCCGAAGCCCCGTGCGTAGCGAAGTGGAACGCTGCCGGGCTGTGAAATCCGTAGCGAGTACGGATTGTGGCGCCGTTCCTGCTCCGCCCCGCCGGAAGTCCGACGGCGGCGACGGATCAGCCCGCCCGGGCGATATGACGGATTCCCGCGCATCGCCTGAAAAGACTGTCCCGCTGTGGTGCATCGTGACCGCCTCGCCTGCTTCCCGGCAGGTCAGCGGTGGCCACACCCACAGCTTGGCCTTTCAACTGATCGATATCTACACGTAGTTTTTATTACGAAGACCGGCGCCATTAATTAGACTCCGGAACGCGATACGTGCGCGGTACATGGGGGGATCCACCGATATGGCCATGAACAAGCGGGCTCTGCGGGCGCTCCTGCGCGAGCGCCGCGAACTCATCGATCCGGAGGCCCACGGATACGACCGGCCCCAGGGCCGCGGCCGGCGCGCGCGTGGACTGTCCCAGCAGCAGGTCGACGAACTCACCAGCCGGGCTCAGCACACCTACAACCGGCTCGAGACCGGATCGATGACCAGCCCGGCCGTCGACTACCTGCGCCAGGTCGCCCGGCTCTTCGGCCTCAACGAGCAGGAGTGGGTGTCGCTCTGCCGGTACGCGGGCATCGGCGACCCGCCCGGCCCGCTGAACCAGTCGTCGGGCCTCGAAGTGCCGGGTGTCTGGCAGGAGGCCGTCGACGGCATCTCCCACATGGCCTACGTGACCGACGCCTCCTGGAACCTGCTCGCCCACAACGAGCCCTGGGCCGAGCTGTTCCCCGGCGGCCGGATACCCGACAACACGATGCGGTGGATGCTCCTCGACGCCGAGGCCCGCGACGTGCTCCTGGAGTGGAAGACCGTCTGGGCCCCCCTCGTACTGCCCCAACTCCGCGCCGCGCTCGCCGTACGCCCCGATGACGAAACGCTTCACCAGATCGAGAAGGAAGTCGTCGCCGACCCCGACCTCGCCCCGATCTGGGGCGCCGGCGGCGCCCACATCCACCCCGACGGCGACGAACGCCCCATCCTCCACGCCACCCACGGCCCGGGCCACGTCACCATGTGCGCCGCGCAGCCCCTGACCGCCCCCGGCGCGCGCCTCATCATCCTCCTGTACCACCCCGGCAAGAAGAAGGCCCACGCCCGCGTACCCATGCTCCGCGCACCCGACATCCGCCGACCCTGAGCAGGGGGAACGCCCGACACCTGGCTGACGTACGGTGTCCGCACCCCCCACGCAGACACCCATTGCCGGAGGACCCGCGTGCCCGCCCACATCTCCCGACCCGTCACGGTCCTGCCCGCCCACAAGGTCACCACGGGCGAGATCGTCGACGACATCCTCGCCCGCCACCCGGACCATCCGCGGCGTGCCGCGCTGCCGCGCGTCATCAGCTCCCTGCGGGTCGACACCCGCTACTTCACCCGGCCGCTGACGGCCCCGACGATCTCGGGGCCGGCCGGCATCGAGGACCGCTCGCGGACCGCGTTCGCCGACGCGCTCGCCATGGCCACCCAGGCCGCCGAGCGCACCCTCACCCACGCCGGCCTGGCGCAGGGGCCCGACCCCGGGTCGTACGCGGACATCGACGCGATCGTCACCACCCACTCCACCGGCTGGGCCGTCCCCAACCTCGACATCCACCTGACGGCCGCGCTCGGCCTGCGGCCGACCGTCCGCCGCGTCGCGCTGACGACGATGGCGTGCGCCGGCGGCACCCAGGCCCTCATCCGCGCGATCGACCTCGTCGCCGCCCGACCCGGCAGCAAGGTCCTGGTCGTGGCCGCCGAGGTCATCTCCAGCGTCTACAACCACGCGGACACCAGCATCGAGGCGATGATCTACAAGGCGCTGTTCGGCGACTCCGCCGCCGCCTGTGTGGTCTCCGACGAACCCCTCGGCCCCGGCCTCCGCGTCGACGGGCCCGACGACACCTTCGAGTTCGTCCTGCCGGACTCCGCCGACCGCTACTCCGGACGGATAGGCGCCGACGGCTTCCACTTCGACTCCACCAAGGCCGCGCTCTCCGCCGCCGACGACGTGCTGCCGACCGTCCTCGACTGGATCGGCCCCGACCGGCCCGCCGAGTTCGCCGCCATCCACCCGGGCAGCCCCCGCATCATCAGCGACACCGCCGCCGCACTCGGCCTCGACGACACCGCCGCGCGCCACTCCTTCACGACCCTCGCCGAGGAGGGCAACCTCGGTGGCGTATCGATCCTGCGCGTACTCGAACGTACCCACGCGGACCCGCCGTCGGCCGACGCCCACGGCCTCCTCATCGCCTACGGCCCCGGCTTCGCGACCGCCGCCGTGCGCGGAACCTGGACCGGCTGACGAGCACCACGGGAGCGCCCTGGCGGCCGAGGTCCGGGATACCGAGCCGTCAGGGTGTCCGGGATGCCCTCGACCCCGCCCCTGATCGACCCGCAACCCCTAGGATTCCTGCGGGGGTGGGGCGGAATGGAGAGCCGTGCGCAGCCGCTCGGGGGAGACGACCCGGAGCAGGTCGGCCCGTACCGGATCAGTGGACTGCTGGGCAGGGGCGGGATGGGCTCCGTCTATCTCGCGCGTTCGCGCGGCGGCCGGGCGCTCGCCGTCAAGGTGATCCGGCCGGAGCTGGCCGGGGACGCGGAGTTCCGGCGCCGGTTCGCCCGCGAGGTACGGCTGGCGCGGTCGGCGGGCGGGGTCTTCACCGCCGGTGTCGTCGACGCGGACCCGGACGGCGAACCGCCCTGGCTCGCCACGGTCTACGTGCCCGGGCCCTCCCTCGACGGGGCGGTACGGGAGCACGGCGCGTGGCCGGAGGACTCCGTACTCGCCCTGGCGGCGGGGCTCGCCGAGGCGCTGGAGGCGATCCACGCGGGCGGTGTGATCCACCGCGACCCGAAGCCGTCCAACATCCTGCTCGCGTCCGACGGTCCGCGCGTCATCGACTTCGGCATCTCGGCCTCCGCCGAGGCGACTTCCGCGCTGACCCGCAGCGGAGTCGTCCTCGGCAGCGTCGGATTCATGGCCCCCGAACAGCTCACCGGGGCGGAGGTCACGGGCGCGGTCGACGTCTTCGCCCTCGGCTCGGTCCTCGCGTTCGCCGCCACCGGCCACGGGCCGTTCGGCGGTACGTCGGCGGGTGGCGGCGACGGGGCGAGCCCGGCGCGCGTGATGTACCGGGTCGCCCACGAGGAGCCCGAATTGACGCGTTGCCGCCCCGGGTCCGGGCGCTCGTCGCCCGCTGCCTGGCCAAGGCGCCGGGCGACCGTCCTTCGGTACGGGAGCTTCTGGACGGGCTCGCACCGGTCGCCGTCGCCGGTCACTCCTGGCTGCCGGCCCCCCTTACGGACTCCGTGCCGGGCGCGTCGGAGGTCCCGCCGCCGATGCCGGTGGCACCGCCCGCCCCGACACCCACCGTTCTCGACGCGGCACCGACCCGGTCTGCCGCCCGCGCCAGGCCGGACTTCCCCGCCCGGCTGTGTGGGAGACGTTCAGGACGCGGTGCCCGCTCCGGGCGCGGCGACCGTCCCCGCCACCCCGGCGGTCCACCTCGCCAAGCAGCCTCCCGTACGGAAGGGGGCGCGCGGCGGGCCGATCGCCGCCGCGGTCGCCGCCGCCGTCCTGGCGACGGGCGGCCTCACCTGGTACCTGGCCGGGAACCCCGGGGGCTCCGGTGCCAACTCCGCGACGGACACGCCGACACCGTCCGTCTCGGCGTCCGTCTCGGCCTCCACCACGGCCAGTTCACAGCCCGCGCCCGCCCCGCCGAAACCGACGACCACCTCGCCGACAGCCGACGACGACGTTCCGAACCCCGTCGTCGGCAACTGGTGGGGGAGCTACAACTGCTCCCAGGGCGTGACCCGGCTCTCGCTACGGATCACCGCGTCCCCGACGGGGGCCCTGGAAGCAGTGTTCTCGTTCTCCGCCCACCCCGACAACCCCGGTGTGCCGAGCGGGTCGTTCCGGATGGTCGGCGCGTACGAGGAGGCCGGGCGCCGGATGGTCCTGCGCGCCGACCGCTGGATCGACCAGCCGGACGGCTACCTCATGGTCGACCTCGAAGCGCGGGTGCCGGCGGGCGAACAGCCGTTGGCCATGGACGGCGACGTCGTGAACGACGACACGGACTGCACGACCTTCGCGGTCGTCCGCCGGGCTCTGTGAGGCGAACCGCCGGGCCCCGGGTTGCGTCCTCTCCGGGGGACGATGGCGTCCGGCGGAGGAGACCGGTGAGATGACGGGTGAGAACGTAGGGATCGTGCTGTGCTCCCTGGCGGGCCTGCTGTGCCTGTGGGCGCTGGTACGGGAGCAGCGGCTGCAAGGGGAGCTGCGGCGGCGAGGAGTGCACGCGGAGGGCCTGGTCGTCGGCCAGGAGCGGATGTCGTCCGAAGATCCGTGGACGCCGGTGATCGAGTTCACCGACCTGCGGGGGGAGCGGATCACGTTCAGGGCGAGGGCGACGGGCACCGGCCTCGGCCTCGACGTCGGGTCCCATGCGCCGGTCGCCTATCTGCCCGAACAGCCGGAAACGGCACGGGTGTTCACCCGTAGGCACCGCATCGCGCACCTCGTCCTCCTGCCGATCGGCAGCGTCGCGTTCCTCGGCGCGGCGGTCCTGATCGTGCTTACGGGCTGACGTCCCACAGGCTGACGTCTCATGGGCCGGAGGCCGTCGCCCCCGGCGGTCAGCTGCGCCCGGACTCCCGCACCGTGCAGGACCCGGCGGCGGGGCACCAGTGGGTGCGGCCGCCGACGAGGTGGAGTTCGAGGTCGGGGTCGCGCATGCCGTTGCTGTGCAGGGCGGCGCGCAGGGCGGTGGGCGCCATCGCGGGTGCCGCCCCGACTCCGGGTTCTGCCGGAGGCGGGGCGGGGACAGTCGAGGACGGCCGTCGGACGGCCGTCAGTCGAGGGCGATCCGGATGTTCTTGACGCCGCCCGACTCGGAGAAGCCGTTGATCCTGATCGACCCGCTGACGCTGTGCCCCTCGTAGTCGTAGTACGCGTCGCCGTTCTTCCTGTCGCCGGTCACCTGGATGCCGTGGAAGCCGCTGCCCGAGCAGGTGCGCGTGACGGTGCCGGTGAGGCGGTAGCCGTACCAGCCGTCGCTGTTCTTCCAGTAGGTGTAGTCGCCGGTGAACCTCGCGCACGTGGCCGTGCGGGTGATCGGGGCCGCCTGGGCGACGCCCTGGCTCAGTAAGGCGACCGTGGCCGTCATCGCGCCGATCACCGTCGCCGCTCGTTTCGTGTTGAGTCGCACGTCGTCTCCGAGAAGAAGTCGGGATTGCCTTCGGACCCGGCGAGCCTTGTCGGCGCGGTCGGGGGTCGGCAACACGACTTCGCTGTCCCGGACGTGCCGGTGGCGGTGCGACCTGGTCACGGCGCTGGTCAGGTGCTGTCCGGGACGGCCTGTCCGAGGGGAGCGGGAGCTCAGCTCAGTCGCGGCGGGTCCGGGGTTCGATCCGGAAGTCGAAGGCGAGCGTGCCGGGGTCCAGGGCCGTCGCTCCGCCGTCCACCGTCAGGACGGATCCGTTGACGAACGAGGACGCGGGGGAGAGCAGCCAGGCGACGGCCTCGGCGACCTCGCGCGGCTCGCCCGGGCGCCCGGCGGGCAGGACACGGGTCACCTCCTCGTACGCCGCGTCGACACCGCCGTTCCCGAGCCCTGCCTCGTCCGCGAACCGGCTCATCCGGCGGTCCGCCATGTCCGTGCGCACCCAGCTCGGGCACACGGTGTTGGCGCGCAGCCCCGCGCCCCCGTAGTCGACCGCGAGCGAGCGGCAGAGCTGGAGGAGCGCTGCCTTGGACGTCGCGTACGCGGCGTTGCCCACACCGTTGCGCAGGGCGGAGACCGAGGCGACGGCGACCACCGCGCCCCGCGCGTCGAGGAGGTGGGGGAGCGCGGCGCGCAGCAGATGGAACGGGCCGGAGAGGTTGGTACGCATGACCTCGTCCCAGTCGTCGAGCGTCACCTCGCCGACCCCGCCGCCGCGCCCGATGCCGGCGTTGAGGACCACCCCGTCGAGGCGGCCGTACGTGGCGACCGCCGTGTCGACGAGTGCGCGTACGGCGTCGGGGTCGCCGATGTCGGACGGGACGGCCAGGGCACCGCTCTCCTCCGCGACGAGGTGCAGGGGCTCGGGCCGGCGCCCCGAGATCACCACGTGGTGATCCGCCTCGCGCAGCAGCCGGGCGGTCGCCGCGCCGATGCCCGTTCCGCCGCCGGTCACGAGGTACACGCGCTGGTCCGTCATCGTCGTCGACCCTCTGCTGTTGTCCGCTGTCTGTCCGGTGCTGCCGCCCGCCTTCCTCATGATCCTATGCAGCGGACGCGACGGATCCCCAGCCGCATATTGCGCGCTGCCGTCCGGGTCAGGCCTTGACCGGGGTGAGCACCACGAAGTCCGCGTTCGACGGGTCGACGCAGACGGCCAGCCGGCCGACGCCCTCCGCGTCGTCCGGGCCCATCTGCACGCTGCCGCCGTTCGCCGTCACCCGGGCGACCGCCGCGTCGCAGTCCTCGACGTCGAAGACCGGGTGCCAGTACGGCCGCCCGTTCGTCAGGGTGAGCTGGTCCTTGGGCATGCCCATGATGCCGCCCTGCATCCGGTCCTCGGCCAGCCCGGCCGGGGTGACCAGCGAGTACGTACCGCCGCCGCCCGGCAGCTCCATGTCGCTGTACCACCAGCCGAAGACATCGCCGTAGAACTTCTTGGCGCCCTCGGCGTCGCTCGTGTACAGCTCGGTCCAGGAGAGCGAGCCCGGCTTGTCCACGAGTTCCACACCCGCGTTCGTGCCGGGCTGCCAGACGGCGAACTGGCCGCCCAGCGGGTCGCTGTACTGCGCCATCCGGCCCCACTCGTCGAGGTCCATGGGGGCGACCCGGACCGTGCCGCCGGCCTTTTCGACCGCCTGGGTGGTGGCATCCGCGTCGGTGGTGTTGTAGTAGATCATCCAGGCCGAGCGGGCGCCCTTCTCGGTGAGCTTGCCGAGCCCGGCGACGATCTTGCCGTCCCTGCGGAACATGCCGCCTTCCATGTCCTCGCCGCCGCCCTCCATGGGCTCGTAGTCCCAGCCGAGCACGGCGCCGTAGAAGGCCGCCGCGGCCGGTACGTCGGGGGCACCGAGGTCGAGCCAGCAGGGGGTGCCGGGGACGGGTTCGTTGGTGATCATGAGCTTTCCCTTCGCAGGTCCTTCGACGTCAGCCATTGACGCCAGCCTTGCACCGGCCCGTCGGTCGCGCATGACGGACGGGCGCCGTGAAGGATGGACCCTGTACGCCTCCGAAACTCATCGCTGTCGGGCGGTGGGCGCGGACGAGGCGGGCAAGGCAGAACAAATGGAAGGGCGCCGCCTTGCTCGACTACAGGTGAGGACCCGCAGCGAAGAGCCCCCGAAGGCCGGTGGGGCCTTCGGGGGCTCTTCGTCGTCAATGGATCTGACTCCGCTGCCGGTTACCTGTCGGAGGTCAGCGGGCTTGGCCGCCGAAGCGGGTGCCCACGGCAGGGAAGCCGCCGGTGCCGCGCCGCGGCGGCGGCCGCGCCCCTGGCCGCCTGCGCCGCCTTGTTCGCCGCCCTGGCCGAGCGCTGGACGTCCTGTTCGGCGGCCTCGGCCTCGGCCTTGGCCTCCAGCGCGGCCTCCTTCGCCTTCTCGGCGGCCTTGACCGCCTGCTGGGACAGCTCGACGGCCTCGTCGGTCTTCCGGCCGGCCCGGCGTCCCTCCGCCTCCACGACCTTGACCAACTGCTGGATCGTCGCGGTCTCTTCGTCACGCGCCCGGGCGATGTACTGGCCCGTCTCCAGGAACCACCGGATCGCCCTCGGTGACCCGTCGTCCAGTGCCCGGGACGCGTACTCCCGCACCTGCGGTGACGCCGTCACGAGGATGGACGTCACCTGCACACGCGCGTCCTCCTCCTGAGCGGTGAACTGTCCGCCGCTGAGGAAGGTGCGCAACGCGAAGTCCGAATCGGCAGCCAGCGCTGCGGATGCCTCACGCTTCACGGCACGACCACCGTGGGCCATGACCGTGGTCACGGCCACCTCGAGGTCCTCGCGCACCGCGGTCTGGAAACCGCCCATGAGGAAGGTCTCGATCGCCGCTGTTCCGCCGGACAACGCCGCGCCGATACCGTCGCGAGTCGCCCTGCCCGCCATGGCCAGGGACTGCGTGAGCGTGAACCTGTTGTCCTCGGCCCGGGCCGCGGGCAGCTTCTCGTCGAGGAACGCCGTCACGTCCGCCGCACTGCCCACCAGGGCCGCGGCCGCGGCGGTGCGGACGGCACGGCCGCCCGTTCTGTACGCCCCAGACCACCTTGCCGCGGTCCGTGTCCGGCAGACCGGATCCCTCGGGCACCGAGTCGGTGCCGGCCTCACTCGCCGCGTACGCGGGGCGGGTGAGGACCGTGCAGTTCGGCAGCGCACAACCGGCTGCCACCCCGGCGAAAGCGGCGAGCATCTGACGTCTGCTGAACTGTCGTGGGCGCTGTGCCATCACGACTCCATCTACTGCGCTGATCCTGACCAGGACGTGCTCCCGGCCGTCGACGGACTGTCGTAGTCGGTGGTCCGCACCCGGTACACCGAGTCGGACGCCAGGCTCAGGAAGCACTCCGCGGCGGAGGGCCGGTCCGCACGGCCCGTGTCAGGGCACCGGCGGCGGTCGCGGTGCCCAGGACGCGCGCCGATGTGCTGCGTGGCTTCATCCCAGTCTTAGAAGTCGACAGTCGACAGGAGCGGACAGGAGAGACTCCACCGCCCCCTGCGGTCCAAGTTCCTTATGCAAGCGGGGCTCGGCGGGCGCGTCCAATTCAGAAATCGGGCAGAGCTGTGCAACCCCCGGGTAGCTGCCATGATGTGCGTCACCCGCGGAAATGGTTGTAGTGATCTTTGTAGAGAATCGGTTCCGGTACGGCCTGACGCGATGAGCTTGCCGCCTGCGCCAGCGGACTGCTGGTCGCTGAACTGGGCCGTCGGAACGTCCTGCTTGACGTGGTCGTCGTCTACCCACCGCCCACGGACTCTCCGGAGACTCCCGACGGAATCGCGCGCTCCGGAACCCGTGGCCCGTGTCAGGAACCGTTCCCGGCGCGTTGGCACTCATGATCCATGGGTTCCGGAGCCGGCCCGCGCCGCGGCCCGGACGGACCGGACCCCCCCGGCACACCGCAGGCCGTGTGCCGTGTCGAACGAACCCCGAGGAATCCACGTGCCCCTTTCGTCGCAGAGACGACTTGCCGTCAGCGCCACCCTGCTCGCCGCGCTCGCCTCCGCCGCCGCGCCCGCCACCAGCGCCTTCGCCGCACCCGCCGCCGCACCCGCCGGTCCCGCCGCCGCGGGCTCCGGTGCCGCCGCCACCGTCGGCGGCGTCGCCACGTCCGCCGCCAGCGACGTCGTCCGCGGCAGGTTCTTCCCCGACATGGCGGGCGTCAACGACGCGC
Source organism: Streptomyces sp. P9(2023) (assembly GCF_032436795.1). Classification (NCBI taxonomy): domain Bacteria; kingdom Bacillati; phylum Actinomycetota; class Actinomycetes; order Kitasatosporales; family Streptomycetaceae; genus Streptomyces; species Streptomyces sp. P9(2023). The sequence continues at coordinate 64,385 of NZ_JAUPWM010000002.1, read as the reverse complement.
TGAAGGCCGCCATGGGCAAGGGCGCCCCGGGCGCCATGGCCCGCTACACCGGCCCCACTGGCGTCCAGACGCGGACCCTCGGCGTCCGCGACCGGGTCTCCGGCGCGGCCATGGACACCCAGGCGCGCTTCCGGATCGGCAGCGTCAGCAAGACCTTCTCCTCCGTCGTGCTGCTGCAGCTGGTGGACGAGGGCAAGATCGAGCTCGACGTGTCGGTCAACCGCTACCTGCCCGGGCTGCTGCCCGACGACAAGATCACGGTGCGTCATCTGCTGACCCACCGCAGCGGCTTGGCCGACTACACCGACCCCATGTTCAACCAGACCGTGCCCGGCTTCGAGGCCGTCCGGAACAAGGTGTTCACCTACCAGGAGCTGGTGAACCTCTCCCTGAAGGAGCCGCGCACCACGCAGCCCGGCGTCGCGTACAAGTACTCGAACGCGAACTTCGTGGTCGTCGGCATGCTCATCGAGAAGGCCACCGGCACGACCGTGGCCCAGGAGTACGAGCGCCGCATCATCCAGCCGCTCGGCCTGCGGAACACCTCGTACGTACACCCCGACACCAAGATCGCGGGGCTCCAGGTGCGCGGTTACCTGCACCCCGACGAGGCCGGCGCCCCGCTCGTGGACTCCACGGAACAGACCGTGTCCTGGGCGCAGTCGGCCGGCGCGATCATCTCCGACCCGCAGGACCTGAACACCTTCACCACCGCCCTGATGCAGGGCAGGCTGCTGTCGCCGAAGATGCTCGACGCGATGACGACGGTCACCCCGACCGACACCACCAACACCCGCTTCTACGGCCTCGGCCTGCGCCGCTACGACCTCTCCTGCGGCACGAAGATCTACGGCCACACCGGCACCGTGCAGGGCTTCTACACGTACGCCTTCGCGACCCGGGACGGCCGGCGCAGCCTCGCCGCGATGGCGAACACCTCCAACCGCGGTGAGGCCAACACCGCGCTCGGCGGCACGCTGGAGGCCGCGTTCTGCGGCAAGAAGCCGGCCGTGGCGAAGTCGTCCTCCCGCGCGGCACTCGACGCGCCGACGGCCGCCCCGGACCTGACGGCGCTCCCGGCCGAGCAGGACCTGGCCGAGAACCGCTGATCCACCCGTACGTCCCGTCGGGCGGCCGGTCCCTGACCGGGCCGCCCGACGGGGCGCTACGCGAAGGCGCCCCCCGCCGGTCGCTGACGGGCTGACGTGATTCCTCGGTGGATGTAACTGGTGCTACATTCCTGTCCGTGACAGGCTCAGATCGCCGGGTCCGCTGGCTCGTGCTCCTCATCCGGCTGCCCGCCTCGCCCTCCAAGCACCGCGTCGCGGTCTGGCGGGAGTTGCGCAAGGTCGGCGCGCTCTCGCTCGGCCAGGGCGTCTGGGCCGTGCCCGACGTGCCCGCCTTCGCTGACGGGGTCGCCCGGGCGACCGAGCTGACCCGGCGGGTGGCCGACGGTGAGGCGATCACCCTGGAGGCGGTCGGCAAGGGAGCCGAGGACGCGGACCGTTTCCAAGCGCTCTTCACCGCCGCGCGCTCGGCGGACTGGGCCGAATTCCTCGCCGACTGCGGCAAGTTCGAGGAGGAGATCGCCAAGGAGATCCGGATCGGCAAGTTCACCCTGGCCGAGCTGGAGGAAGAGGAACAGAGCCTGGAGCGGCTGCGCCGCTGGCACCGGGACCTGACCGCGCGCGACGTCTTCGGCGCACCCGAGGCGGCCGAGGCCGGTGAGCGCCTCAAGCACTGTGTCGCCGTCTGCGAGGAGTACGCGGAACGCGTCTTCGTCATCCTGCACGCCGCCGACGAGGAGCCCACCCCGTGACCCCCGGCGCCCCCGCCATAGCACCCCGCCGCGCCATGTGGCCGCTCTACGCCGCCGGGTTCACCACCGCCTTCGGTGCTCACGGCATCGCCGCCAACCTCGGCGGCTTCTCCGAGGACGCCGTCACCTCGCTCCTCGTCCTCGGCGGACTGCTCGCCCTGTACGACGGGGCCGAGGTCCTCCTCAAGCCGGTGTTCGGCTCGCTGGCCGACCGGATCGGCGGCAAGCCCGTCCTCCTCGGCGGCCTCGTCGCCTTCGCCGCCGCCTCCGCGCTGTACGCGATCGCCGACAGCCCCGGCTGGCTGTGGGCCGCCCGCCTCGGCCAGGGCGCTGCCGCCTCGGCCTTCTCCCCGTCGGCGTCCGCTCTCGTGGCCCGCCTCAACCCGGCGGCCAAGCACGGCCGGGCGTTCGGGAGTTACGGCTTCTACAAGGCCATCGGCTACACCCTCGGCCCGCTCCTCGGCGGCGTGCTGGTCTGGGCCGGCGGGCTGCGGCTGCTGTTCACGGTGATGGCCCTCTGCGGCGCCCTCGTGGCGTGCTGGGCCGCCCTCGCCGTACCGGCCGTACCGCCGCTGCCCCGCAAGCGGCAGACCGTCGCCGACCTCGCGCGCCGGCTCGCCGACCGCTCCTTCCTCGGTCCGACGGCGGCCCTCGCCGCCGCCACCGCCGCGCTCTCCGTCGGCGTCGGCTTCCTGCCCGTCTCCGGAGCCGCCGCAGGCCTCGGCACCGTCGCCACCGGAGCGGCCGTCTCCGTCCTCGCCGCGACCGCCGCGTTCGTTCAGCCGAAGGCCGGGCGCGCCCTCGACGCGGGCCGCCTGACCACTCGTGGGGGGCTCCTCACCGGACTCGCCGTCACCGCCGCCGGACTCGCGGCGGCCACGCTCCCCGGGCTCACCGGCGTCCTGCTCGCGGCGGCGCTCATCGGCGTCGGCACCGGCCTGATCACGCCCCTCGGCTTCGCCGCCCTGGCCGCGTCCACCCCGGAGGAGCGGATCGGCCAGACCATGGGCTCCGCCGAACTCGGCCGCGAACTCGGCGACGCCGGCGGCCCCCTCGTGGTCGCGGCGGTCGCCACGCTCGCCACCCTCACGTACGGCTACGCGGCGCTTGCCGTCCTCATCGGGGCGGGCACGCTCCTCGCGGTGGCCGGAAGCCGTCGCACCGCGGGGAGTTCCGTCGCCTCCGAGTGACCGGTGACTCGTTCACGCACTCTTCTTCCTGGTGTTGCCGGTGTGCGCATCTGGGGCGCGTGACGTCCGCATAGCGTGCGGGCGTCACGTCGCACAAGGGTGGGGAGAACACATGTCCAGCTCCATAGGTACGGGCCGACGAACCGTCCTGCGCGCCGCCGGGGTAGCCGCCGCGGCGTCCGCGACCGTGGGCATCGCGGGCACGAGCAGCAGCGCGGCGACGCCGGGTGACAACGTTGCCGGATCGCGGCACCGGCCCGAACCGGACATGGACAATCCGCGCTTCACGCTCGCCGTCATGCCCGACACCCAGTACCTCTTCGACGGCACGAGCATCCACAAGGAGCCCGTCGAGGCGGCCCTGCGCTACGTCCTCGACCACGCCGGCGACGAGAACATCGTCTTCCTGTCCCACCTGGGCGACCTCACCGAAAACGGCCGTGCCGAGGAATTCGCCCCGCTCAGCGAGGCGTTTCGGCTCCTCGACCGGCGCGGCGCGGGGTACAGCGTCCTGGCCGGCAATCACGACATCGACTCGCGTACCGACGACCAGCGCGGCCGCAGCCCGTACCTCGACGCCTTCGGCCCCCAGCGGATGCGCGGCCTGCGCACCTTCGGCGGGGCCTCCCCGGACGGCTACAACACGTACCACCTCTTCCGCGCCGCGGGCCGCGAGTGGCTGGTCCTCGCCCTCGACTGGCGGCCGTCGGCGGCCGGCCTCGCCTGGGCCCGCAAGGTCATCGCCGAGCACCCGAGCACCCCGGTCATCCTCACCACCCACGACCTCGTGCACGCCGACGGCGGCAACGGCGAGGCGGAGCTCTCCGGGCACGGACAGCACCTCTGGAACGAGCTGATCGAGGACAACGACCATATCTTCCTCACCCTGAACGGCCACTTCTGGCCGGCCGGCCGTACCGTCCGCAAGAACGCGGCGGGCAACGACGTCCACCTGCACATCACCAACTACCAGGACCGGTACTTCGGCGGCAGCGCGATGATCCGCCTCTACCGCTTCGACCTCTCCCGCAACACCATCGACGTCTCCACCTTCTCCCCGTGGCTGCTCGCCAAGGAGGAGAAGGGCCGCCTCAACGCCCTGGAGCGCCGCGAGCTCGAACTCACCGACGAGGCCGACGACTTCTCCGTCCCGGTCGACTTCGAGAAGCGGTTCGCCGGCTTCGCGCCCGTCACCCCGCGGCGCCCCCGCCCCGCCGCGAGCATGCTGGTCCCCGGCACGCTCGCGTACTGGCGCTTCGACACCGGCCGCCCGGACGGCGCCCCGGCCGCCGAGACCCTGCGCGTCCCCGACCTCTCCGGGCACGGCAACGACCTGATCCGTACCGCCGTCCCCGGCAGCCCCGCCGAGGCCCTGCGCTGGTCGGCCGAGCACCACCCCGACCAGCCGGGACACGGCAGCCTGTACTTCGACGGCGGCCGGCCCCCGCTGCGCGGCGCCTACCTGAGCACGGCGAAGGGCGCCCCGCTGGACACCGCGACCTTCCGGGCGGGCTTCACCGTCGAGGCGTTCTTCAAACTGCCCGCCGACTGGACGGGCGCCCGCAACGCCTGGTCGGCGATCATCAGCCGGCAGGGCACGCTGGCCGCGGCGGGCAAGCAGGGCGATCCGGTCGAGCCCGTCGCCACCCTCTCCGTCTCCGACGGACATGCCCTCCAGTGGGCCGTGGCGCCGCTCAACCAGGACCGGATCATCACCAGCTGGAGCCATGAACTCCCGCTCGACACCTGGTGGCACGCCGCCGTCGTCAACGACGGCCACCGCACCACCCTGTACGTCGACGGCTGCCCCGTCGCCCGCAACCCCGCCACCGACGTCAACGGCCTGACCACGCTCGGCCTGTCCTGGCTGCTCGGCGGATACGAGTACGGCGGCTCACTCGACCAGCTCTTCCGGGGCTGGATCGGCGACGTACGCATCGCCGGACGCGCCCTGCCGGTCAGCGCGTTCATGAACGCCTAGAGCCCGCTCGCCCTTCCCCTCAGGAGACATCGTGAACACGCCCCAACCCCTGCCGCGTTGGGCCGACCCCGACGTACCCGCCGCCGTCCTCGACCCGCAGGGCATCAGCCGCCGCGGCCTGCTGCGCCGCGCCGGGCTGTACGGCGCCGGCTTCGCAGGCGCCGCGTACACGGTGGGAGCCGCGTCCACCCCCGCCGAGGCGCACCCGCCCCACCGCGGCGGCAACGACCCGCACCTCGCCTACCTGGTCGGCGACCACCACATCCACTCGGTCTACAGCCACGACGCCAAGTACACCTTCTCGCAGCTCGCGACCGCCGCCTCGCGCTACGGCCTGGACTGGATGGTGATGACCGAGCACAGCAACATCGGCCACCACGCGGCCGGCGGCGCCGAGGCCGAGCACCGCGAGATCCTCAAGGCCCGCGCCGAGAACCGCCGCATGCTGATCTTCCAGGGCCTGGAGTGGTACATCCCCGGCGCCGAGCACGCCACCGTGTTCTCGGCACCCGGCCGCCACGAGGTCGACCTGCTCACCCGCTTCGAGCAGGAGTACGACGGCAAGCTCCTCGGCTACACCGCGGGCGCCGCCGACCACCCCGACACCCCGCGCAACGAGGCCCACGCCGTCAAGGCCCTCCAGTGGCTGGAGCGGCAGAAGCGGCGCGGGTACGTCGACGACGTGCTCGTCGTCGCCAACCACCCGCTGCGGCTCGGCATCAACTCCCCGCACGAGATGCGCGCCTGGCGGGACGCGGCCCCCGGGATCATGATCGGCATGGAGGGCGCACCCGGCTCCCAGGGCGCGGCCCACCCCGGCCGCGGCGCGCGGAGCATCCGCGGCGAGTACGAGAACGGCCCCTCCGCGAACTCCTTTCCGGGGTACCCGCTCGACGCCTACGTCACGTACGGCGGCTTCGACTGGGCCACCGCGACCGTCGGCGGCCTCTGGGACGCCATGCTCGCCGAGGGCAGGCTCTTCTCGGTCACCTCCAACTCGGACGTCCACCGGGTGGTGTTCGACACCTGGCGCAACGGCGACTGGCTGCCGGGGCAGAACTTCGACAACGCCGGCCGCCTCCCGGACCCCGTCGACACGACGGAGCCGCAGCCCGGCAGCGACCTGTGGCCCGGCCAGTTCAGCCGCACCCACGTCGGCGTGACCCGCTACGGCTACCGCCACGTCATGGCCGGACTCCGGGCCGGCCGGGTCTGGGTCGACCACGGCCGGCTCGTCGACGGCATCGAGGTGCGCGTGGCCCCGACGCACGGCGGCCACGGGCCCGGCGTCACGCTCGGCGGCCGGCTGCGCGTACGCCGGGGCGAGCATGTGACGCTGACCGTCACCGTCACGACCGCCTCCCGCCCCAACCACCACGGCGAACTGCCGCGCCTCGCCCACCTCGACGTCATCCGGGGCGCGGTCGCCGGACCGGCCCGCGACAGCGACTCCTGGACGGCCCCCGACACCCGGGTCGCGCACACCGCCGACGTCTCCGGGCGCACCGGGCGCTTCACGCTGCGCATCCCGCTCGGCAGGATCGAGGAGTCCTGCTACGTCCGGCTGCGCGGCAGCGACGGCAGGCGCAACGGCCCCGGCCTCCTCGGCGCCACGGTCGACCCGCACGGCCCGATCCGCCACGAGCCCGGCGACGGTGACCCGTGGGTGGACACCTGGCTCTACACCAACCCGGTGTTCGTGGACGTCGTGCGGTAGCTCATTGCCGGGGCGCGCGGCGGTCGGGCGGTCACAGCCAGCCCGACCGCTGCGCCTGCAGGGCCAGCTGGAAACGGTTCGCCGCGCCCAGCCGGGCCATCAGGATCTGGAGCCGCCGGAACAGCGTGCGGCGGCTGATGTCCAGCTCGCGGGCGATGACCTCGTCGCTCGCGCCGCCGGCCAGCAGCCACAGCAGGCGGCGGTCGGCGGGCGGCAGACCGCCCGGGCGGGTGGTGCGGCCGTGGAACGGCAGGGCGCTCCGCCAGGACTGCTCGAACAGGGCCACGAGCGCCGAGAGCAGCCCGCACGGCTGCACCACCAGCATCGAGTTGTGCACGTCGGCCTCCCGGATCGACAGCGACACCAGCGCGTACGCCTCGTCGATGATCACGAGCTTGACCGGGACCGACGGCAGCACCCGGGCCTGCTCGCCCGCCTCGACGCACGGCTCGATCGCCTCCTCCAGACGGCCCGGGTACTCCAGCGACTCGCGGGAGTAGACGACCCGCTGCGTCACCCCGCGCGCGAGGGTGGCCAGCGCGTCGTCCGTGGCGCCGGGGTGGGGGAAGTACGGAGGCGATTCGAGCTGCCGGATCTGCTCGCGGGCGCTCGCCCAGGCCTGCCGCATCCGGGGACCGACGGCGTCCCCCGTGACGACCTCCACGAGATGGTCGTCGTACGTGGCGAGCCGTCGGCGCCGGAACGACTCGAAGGCGCCGCCGACCGCGAGCCGCGACTCCTCCAGCTCGGCCGCCCGGTGCCTCGCGAGGATCTCCAGACCGGCGGCGGGCGGCAGCGGAGCCACCACGTCCGGGCCCGGGGCGGCGTCCCCGGCCTTGTACGCGCCGTCGTCCGTGGGACTGGCCAGACCGGCGTCGGCCAGTTCGCCGTAGGCCGATGTGAGCTCCGCGGCGCCGAGACCGGTCGCCGACCCGACCGCGCTCAGGGGAGCCGGCGCCAGCTCCAGGAGCGCCAGATAGACCCGGACAGCGGGCTCCCCGATGCCCAGCAGCCGAAGGGAGTCCCCGAGTTTCGCGTGCGTCATGCCTCGCATTATCGACGCCCGCCGCCGCGCCGTGGCCGATCTGTGCCAGTGGCACTCCTGGGCACCCGGCGACCGTGCCGCGGACTACTGTCCGGTGCCCAGGAGCCGCCGGGGGAACCGGGGCGGGCAGGTGTGGAAGAAGGGACACGACGTGGCCGAGGGTCGTAAGAACGGTCTGTACGCGGAGCTCTCCGACGAGCTGTCCGCGCTCATGCGCACGGGGTGGGCCGACACCGAGCGGCACGACCTGGAGCCCGACGAGCAGGCGCCGTACGCGGCCCGCCGCCGCGCCGCGCTCTCCGCCCGCTTCCCCGGCGAACGCCTGGTGGTCCCCTCGGGGAACCTCAAGGTCCGCTCGAACGACGACCCCTACCCCTTCCGCCCGTACTCCGGCTACGTCCACATGACCGGGGACCAGGCCCGGGACGGGGCGCTCGTCCTGGAGCCCCGCGCGGACGGCGGCCACGACGCGTACTGCTACCAGCTGCCCCGGGACAGCAGGGACGACGACGAGTTCTGGACCGGTGGCACCGCGGAGCTGTGGATGGGCCGGCGCCGCTCCCTCGCCGAGGCGGAGCGCGTCCTCGGGCTCGCCTGCCGGGACGTCCGTACGGCGGCCGCCGATCTGGCCGCCGCCGCCACCGTGCCCACCCGCATCGTCCGGGGCATCGACCCCGCCCTGGAGGCCGCCGTCACCACGGACGAGCAGCGCGACGACGAGCTGGCGGAGGCGCTCGGCGACCTCCGGCTCGTCAAGGACGCGTGGGAGCTGGCCGAGATGCGCAAGGCCGTCGACTCCACCGTGCGCGGCTTCACCGACGCGATCGGCGAGCTGTCCCGCGCGATCGCCACCTCCGAGCGCTGGATCGAGGGCACCTTCTTCCGCCGCGCGCGCGTGGAGGGAAACTCCGTCGGTTACGGCTCGATCTGCGCGGCCGGCGAGCACGCCACGATCATGCACTGGACGGACAACGACGGCCCGGTGCGCCCGGGCGAGCTGCTCCTCCTCGACGCCGGCGTGGAGACCCGCACCCTCTACACCGCCGACGTCACCCGCACGCTGCCCATCGGCGGCACCTTCACGCCCGTGCAGCGCCAGGTCTACGACGCCGTGTACGAGGCCCAGGAGGCGGGCTTCGCCGCCGTGAAGCCGGGCGCCGCGTACCGCGACTTCCACGAGGCGTCCCAGCGCCACCTGGCGGCCCGGCTGGTCGAGTGGGGGTTCATCGAGGGCCCCGCCGACCGCGCGTACGACCTCGGTCTCCAGCGCCGCTTCACGATGGCCGGCACCGGTCACATGCTCGGCCTGGACGTCCACGACTGCGCGCAGGCCCGGAACGCCGAGTACGTCGACGGTGTCCTCGAGCCCGGGATGGTGCTCACCGTCGAGCCCGGCCTCTACTTCCAGCCGGACGACCTCACCGTCCCCGAGGAGTGGCGCGGCATCGGCGTCCGGATCGAGGACGACCTGGTCGTCACCGAGGACGGCCACGAGAACCTGTCGGGGGGCCTGCCGCGCTCCGCCGACGAGGTCGAGGCGTGGATGGCCCGGGTCGCGGGCTGAGCGGCGCGCGTCACCGGCCCGCGGGCTGACCCGGCGCGCGTCACCGGCCCGCGGGTTGTCCACAGGTTCACCGGGACTGGACAGGAGTGTCGGCGGTCGCGGATAGGCTTCTGGAATGGCCCTTCCGGAAGCTTCCCCCGCGACCACCTCCGACGCATCGGAGGTGCTCCACCGCGTCTTCGGCTACAGCTCCTTCCGAGGTGCGCAGCAGGAGATCGTCGAGCAGGTCGTCGGGGGCGGCGACGCCCTCGTCCTGATGCCGACCGGCGGCGGCAAGTCGCTCTGCTACCAGATCCCGGCGCTGGTCAGACCGGGCACGGGCATCGTGATCTCGCCGCTCATCGCGCTCATGCAGGACCAGGTGGACGCGCTCACCGCGCTCGGGGTGCGGGCCGGGTTCCTGAACTCGACGCAGGACACGTACGAGCGGCAGGCCGTCGAGCAGGCCTTCCTCGCCGGTGAGCTCGACCTGCTCTACCTGGCTCCCGAGCGGCTGCGCACCGAGGGGACGCAGCGGCTGCTCGACCGGGGCACGGTGTCGCTCTTCGCGATCGACGAGGCGCACTGCGTCGCCCAGTGGGGCCACGACTTCCGGCCCGACTACCTGGCCCTGTCCATGCTCCACGAGCGCTGGCCGAAGGTGCCGCGGATCGCGCTCACGGCGACGGCCACCGAGGCCACCCACGCCGAGATCGCGGCGCGGCTCGGCCTGCAGGATGCCCGGCACTTCGTCGCCAGCTTCGACCGGCCGAACATCCAGTACCGCATCGTCCCGAAGAACAGCCCGACCAAGCAGGTCCTCGACCTCATCCGCACCGAGCACGACGGGGACGCCGGCGTCGTCTACTGCCTCTCGCGGGCATCGGTGGAGAAGACCGCGGCCTTCCTGGTGGAGCACGGCGTCGACGCCCTGCCGTACCACGCAGGGATGGACTCCCGGACGCGAGCGGCGAACCAGGCCCGCTTCCTGCGGGAGGACGGCGTCGTCATGGTGGCGACGATCGCCTTCGGCATGGGCATCGACAAGCCGGACGTGCGCTTCGTCGCCCACCTCGACCTGCCGAAGTCGGTCGAGGGCTACTACCAGGAGACCGGCCGCGCGGGCCGCGACGGGGAGCCGGCCACGGCCTGGCTGGCGTACGGCCTCCAGGACGTGGTGCAGCAGCGCAAGATGATCGACGGCTCCGAGGGCGACGAGACGCACCGCCGCTCGCTGGCCGCGCACCTGGACGCCATGCTCGCGCTCTGCGAGACGGTCGACTGCCGCCGGGTACGGCTCCTCGCCTACTTCGGGCAGAAGGGCGAACCCTGCGGCAACTGCGACACGTGTCTGACCCCCGCCGAGTCCTGGGACGGCACGGTCGCGGCGCAGAAGCTGCTGTCCACGGTGTGGCGGCTGGCGAAGGAACGGCGCCAGAAGTTCGGCGCCGGACAGATCATCGACATCCTGCAGGGCAAGAAGACGGCCAAGGTCATCCAGTTCGACCATGACGGGCTTTCGGTGTTCGGCGTCGGGGCCGAGCTGGGCACTTCGGAGTGGCGCGGCGTCGTGCGCCAGCTGCTCGCGCAGGGGCTGCTCGCCGTGGAGGGCGACTACGGGACCCTGGTGCTGACGGAGGCGAGCGGCGACGTGCTGGGTGGCAGCCGCAAGGTCCCGCTGCGGAAGGAGAAGGCGCCCGCCGCGAGCTCCCGCAAGGAGCGCGGGTCGCGTTCCGGTAAGGGTGCCCGCGTGCCGGTCGACCTGCCGGCGGAGGCGGTGCCGGTCTTCGAGGCCCTCCGTGCCTGGCGTGCCGCGACGGCGAAGGAGCAGGGCGTGCCGGCGTACGTCGTCTTCCACGACGCGACGCTGCGGGAGATCGCGACCCTCTTCCCCACGACGGCCGCGGAGTTGGGCACCGTCGGTGGCGTGGGCGAGGCCAAGCTCGACAAGTACGCGCAGGGAGTCCTCGACACCCTGGCCGAGTGCCGTCCTCCCGAGGCGGCCGCCCCGGAGCGCCCGACCTCGGAGCCCCCGTCCCCGGCACCGGGCAACCGGTCGGTCTTCGACGACGAGCCGCCGCTCGACCCGGAGGATGAGGCGGAGCCGCCCTTCGACGACTGGCAGTGAGAGCGGTACGCGGGGGGAATGGGACCGGCGCCCCCAGGACCGTCTGGGGGCGCCGGAGTTCAGCGGTCAGGGGCGGCCGGTGAGGTACCCGCCCATGTTCGTGAAGTAGTCGGTCGCGGCCAGCTCCCGGCCGTCCTCGGTCCGGACGCGCGTGATGGCCAGGCCGTGGTTGCGGCCGGTGCGGGCGTCGGCGCCGGCGACGATCACGACGCCCTCGCCCTCGCGGTAGAAGATGCGGCCGGGCGTCCCGCCGTAACGGCCCTCGGAGACCACGGCGGCGAGGACTTCCAGGCGCTTGCCCTTGTGGAAGGTGAACGCTGCCGGGTACGGGGCGGACTGGGCGCGGACCAGGCGCCCCAGGACGTCGGCCGGCCAGTCCCAGTTGATCCGGATGTCCTCCTCGGCCCGCTTGTGGAAGAAGCTGGCCTGCGAGCGGTCCTGCTTGGTGAACTCGGTCTGCCCGGAGGCGATCAGGTCCAGGGCGCCGACCGTGACGGGGGCGATGAGGTCGACCGTCTTGTGGAAGAGATCGGTGGCGGTGTCCGTCGGCCCCACCGGCACCGCGCGCTGGTCCACGATGTCGCCCGCGTCGAGCACCTCGTCCATCATGTGCGCCGTGACGCCGACCTCCGACTCGCCGTTGATCATCGCCCAGATGATGGGGGAGAAGCCGGCGTACTTGGGCAGCAGCGAGTCATGGATGTTCAGCGTGCCGTGCCGGGGCAGCGTGTAGATCCGCGGCGGGATCCAGGTGCGCCAGTTGTTGGCCACGATGATGTCCGGGTCGGCCTCCTTGAGCCGCTGGAACAGCTCTTCGTCGTCGGGCCGGTTGCGGATCACGACGGGGACCCCGTGCTCCTCGGCCAGGTCGGCGACCGAGTCGCTCCAGATCTTCTCGTACGCGTGCTCGCTCTTGGGGTGCGTCACGACCAGCACCACGTCGTGTTCGGAGTCCAGGAGTGCTTGCAGGGTGCGGTGCCCCCAGGTCTGGTAACCGAACATGACGACCCGCATGGAGTTCCTCCTCAGAAGAGCTAATGACCTTCCCAAGTAAAGCAAGCCTTACCTAAGGATGCAACGGCCCCTTGTTTCACGCTCGTTCAGCGCTCCCATCTCTCACTTGTCCGTTTCATCCTGTCGACAGTTCGAGCCAAGTCAGGTTAGCTTTACCTAAGTTCGACCGGCCGGTGTGCACGGCGGGGTCGGCGTCTCGTTCTTTCCGTCCACGCCTCACAGGCGGCCGTCCCGCACGATGGGAGTGACATGTCACAGGTTCTTCCTGGCGACACCCCTCTGGTCCATGACCTCATAGGCATCGGCTTCGGGCCGTCCAACGTGGCCATGGCGATCGCGCTCAGCGAGCACAACGCTCGCGTCGGGAGGCAGGAGGCGGTCACTGCTCACTTCTTCGAGCGCCAGGCGAGCTTCGGATGGCACCGCGGCATGCTGATCGACGACGCCACGATGCAGGTGTCCTTCCTCAAGGACCTGGTGACGCTCCGTAACCCGTCGAGCGAGTACACCTTCCTCCGCTATCTGCAGAGCAAGGACCGGCTGATCGACTTCGTCAACCACAAGAACCTCTTCCCGCTCCGTGTCGAGTTCCACGACTACTTCGAGTGGGCGGCGGCGAAGGTCGACGACATGGTCTCGTACGGCCATGAGGTCATCGCCGTCGAGCCCGTCGTGCGCGACGGAGTCGTGGAGTACCTCGACGTGACGGCCCGCTCGGGCGCCGAGACGGTGGTCCACCGGGCCCGGAACCTCGTCATCGGTACGGGACTTCGGCCCTTGATGCCGGAGGGCGTCGAGCGCACCGACCGCGTCTGGCACAACTCCGACCTGCTGTCCAAGGTGGACGGTCTGGAGGGCACCGACCCCAAGCGCTTCGTCGTGGTCGGCGCGGGCCAGAGCGCCGCCGAGAACGTCGCGTACCTGCACCGCCGCTTCCCCGAGGCCGAGGTCTGCGCCGTCTTCTCCCGCTACGGCTACAGCCCGGCGGACGACAGCGCCTTCGCCAACCGCATCTTCGACCCCGCGGCGGTCGACGAGTACTACGCGTCGCCCGACGACATCAAGCGCAGGCTGATGGACTACCACGGGAACACCAACTACTCCGTGGTGGACATCGACCTGATCGACGACCTGTACCGGACGGCGTACCAGGAGAAGGTGCTCGGCACCGAGCGGCTGCGCTTCCTCAACATCTCGCGGCTGACCGGCGTGGAGGAGGCGGGGGACACCGTCCGTGCCACCGTCACCTCCCTGGTCACCGGCGAGGAGAACGTGCTGGACGCCGACGTGGTGGTCCTCGCCACCGGCTACAGCCCCGCCGAGCCCCTCGGTCTCCTCGGTGACGTCGCGAACCGCTGCCACCGCGACGAGCGGGGCCGGGTCCAGGTCGAGCGCGACTACCGCATCGCGACGGACCCCGAACTGCGCTGCGGCATCTACCTGCAGGGCGGTACCGAGCACACCCACGGCATCACGTCGTCGCTGCTCTCCAACACCGCGATCCGGGTCGGCGAGATCCTCGACTCGATCCTCGACCGCGCCCCGGAGGCCGCCCCCGGCGTGCCCCGGCAGGTCGCCGACGGCATCGGCTCGGTCCGCTGACGCGCGGCCGGCCGGCGGTCCGCCGCGACCGCTGAGGAATCCCTCCTGCTCAAGGGTCCTTCCTCCGCACGCCCCCACTCGCCCGCCCGCCGCCTCGCGTCGTCGTCACGCGGCGGGCGCGGCACGCACCGTGTCATCCCCGTGAAAGGAACCATCCGTGTCCACTGGTACGCGCCCCTCTCTGACGCGCTTCGTCAGATACGTCCCCAGGGTGGCCGTCGCCACCGTCGCCGCACTCGCGCTGTCCGCCTGCGGGGGCGGTAGCGAGAAGACCGAGTCCAAGCCCTCGGGCGAGGCGAAGCCCTCCGCGTCCGCCGCCTTCCCGGTGACGGTGGAGCACAAGTACGGCAGCACGACCATCGAGGCGGAGCCGAAGAAGGTCGTCACCCTGGGCCTGTCGGACCAGGACGCGGTGCTGGCGCTCGGGATCAAGCCGGTCGGGGCGGTGGACTGGTTCAAGGAGACGCCGTACGGCAAGTGGCCGTGGACGAAGGACAAGTGGGGGTCCACGAAGCCGGAGATCGTCGGCGAGCGCGACGAGTACAACATCGAGAAGATCGCGGCGCTCAAGCCGGACCTGGTGATCGCCCAGTACTCCGGCATGAAGAAGGAGCAGTACGACACGCTCTCCAAGTTCACCAAGGTCGTCGCGCAGCCCAAGGACCTGCCGGACTACGGCGCCTCCTGGCAGGTGATGACGCGTCAGATCGGCAAGTCCCTCGGCAAGTCGGCGGAGACCGAGAAGCTGATCACGGACATCGACACGCGCTTCAAGGCCGTCCGTGACAAGCGCCCCGAGTTCGCCACGAAGACCCTCGCCGTGGCCGACAGCTTCGAGGCCGGCAAGTACTCGGCCTTCACGAAGACCGACCCGAAGGCGATCTTCTTCTCCGAGCTCGGCTTCAAGCTGAAGCCCGAGATCGACACCCTGGCCAAGCCGGGCTGGAACGTCGCCGAACTGAGCGCCGAGAAGCTGAACGTGCTCGACGTCGACCGGCTGGTCTGGGTCACCTCCAGCACCGAGGCCAACGACCGGATCAAGGCCGAGCCGCTCTACAAGAAGCTCAAGGTCACCCAGGAGAAGCGCGACCTCTTCGTGCCGTACCAGAACCCGGACATCGGCGCGGCCTTCTCCTTCAACACCGTCCTGTCGATCCCGTACGCCATCGACGAGGTCGAGCCGCTGATCGCGGCCGTCAAGTAAGAGCCGGTACACCGGCAACCCCGCCCGTCCGCCGAGTCTCGCGGACGGGCGGGCCTCACTGCCCACCAGGGAAAGGCCCATTCGAACGATGTTTGACGTCGAGTCGGACCGGACGTCCGCTTCCGGAACACCCGTCACGGGCGGGCAGTCCGGTATCTGGCTGGCCCAGCAGATCGACCCGGACAGCTCCGCCTTCAACATCGTGTTCGCCCTGGACCTGCGTGGCGACGTCGACCTCGACCGGCTCGGCGCCGCCGTGCGGCAGACCGTCGGCGAGGCCGAGAGCCTGCACGTACGGGTCGGAGCGGAGGACGGCGTACCCCGCCAGACCCCCGCGCCCGCCCCCTTCGACCTGCCCGTGATCGACCTGCGCGCCGCCGCCGACCCCGCGCGCGCGGCCACCGACTGGATGGCCGCCGAGCGTGAGCGTCCGGTGGACCTCGCCCGGGCCCCCCTCTTCGCCCAGGCCCTGCTGCGCCTGGCCGACGATCACGTCCTCTGGTACCAGCGCTACCACCACATCGTCACCGACGGCATGGGCGTCGCGCTCCTCACCCGCCGGGCCGGCGAGCTCTACACCGCCGGCGACCGGGCCCCGGCGCCCCGCGACTGGGCGCTCTCCCACCTGGTCGACGCCGATCTCGCCTACCGCGCCTCCGCCGCGCACCGGGACGACCGCGCCCACTGGCTGGCCCGCATGGCGGACCGGGCCGAGCCCGTCCGCCTGGTCGAGCGCGGCCAGCTGCCCATGACGCGGCGGCTGCGCCGTACTTCGGAGCTGCCGGTCGAGCTGGCCGACCGGCTGCACGCCGCCGCCGAGCGGGCCGGCACCCGCGTGTCCCGCGTGCTCGTCGCCGCCGTGGCCGCCTATCTGCACCGGGTCAGCGGCGAGCAGGACCTCGTCCTCGGCCTGCCGATCGCCGCCCGCCAGGACGCGGTGGCCGCCGAGATCCCCGGCATGGTCTCCAACATCGTGCCGCTGCGCCTCGCCGTCCAGCCCGGCACGACCGGCGCCGAACTCCTCACCGCCGTACGGCACGAGATCGGCGAGGCGGTCGCCCACGGGCGTTACCGCGCCGAGGACCTGGCCCGGGAGCTGGGCCTCGCCGACGGCGTCAACGAGCTCGTCGGTCCCACGGTCAACGTCCTGCCCCGCCCCGACGACCTGCGCTTCGGCGACCATGCGACCGCGCTCGAACCGGTCTGGCTGGGCCCGGTCAGCGACCTGGCCCTGAGCTTCGCCGAGTGCGACGCCGGGCGCGGCCTCCGGGTCCACCTCGACGCCGACGCCGACGTCTGCGACCACGAGACGCTGGCCGACCACGAAGCGCGATTCCGCGCCCTCCTCGACGCCTTCACCGAGGACCTCCACCGGCCGGTCGGGCGCATCGAACTGAGCTCGTCCGCCGAACGGGCCACGCTGCTCGACGAGTTCGGTGTGGCACCCCGCGAGACGGCCGAACTCACCTGGCCCGCCGCCTTCGAGCGCCAGGTCGACCGCACCCCGGACGCCGTCGCCCTCGTCTGCGAGGACGTCGAGCTGACGTACGCCGAACTGAACGCGCGGGCCGACCGGCTGGCCCGGCTCCTCCTCGCCCGGGGCGTCGCCGCCGAGGACGTCGTCGCCGTCGCCGTCCCGCGCTCCGCCGAACTCGTCGTCTCGCTGCTCGCGGTGATGAAGACCGGCGCCGCCTATCTGCCGCTGGACGCCGACCACCCGCAGGACCGGATCGCCTACATGCTCGCCGACGCCGGCGCGCGCACGGTCCTCACCAATCACGAGCTGTCCGCCGCCCTGCCGGACGCCCCCGGCGTCACCCACGTGCTGCTCGACGACCCGTCCGTGACCGCCGCGTGCGCCGCCCTCGACGCGTCGGACCCGGACCTGCCGATCGCCCTCGACCAGGCCGCGTACGTCATCTACACCTCGGGCTCCACCGGCCGCCCCAAGGGTGTCGTCGTCTCCCACGACGGCGTCGGCAGCCTCGTCGCCACCGCCACCGACCGCATCGGCATCACCGCCGAGAGCCGCGTCGTCCAGTTCGCCTCCGTAGGCTTCGACGTGACGGTCTGGGACCTGATCATGTCGCTGTGCGTGGGCGGCCGGATCATCGTCGTCCCCACCGAGCGCCGCGTCGCCGGGCCCGCCCTCACCGAGTACATCGCCCGGCACCGCGCCACCCACATGATCCTCCCGCCGTCCCTGGTCTCGGCCCTGCCGCAGGAGTGCGAGCTGCCCGACGGCGCCGTCCTGATCGTCGGCACCGAAGCCGTGCCCAGTGAGCTGATCGCCCGCTGGAACGGCCGGCTCCGGGTCGTCGTCGCGTACGGCCTCACCGAGGCCACCGTCAACTCCACGCTCTGGATCGCCACCCCCGACCGCCCCGGCCCCGCGCCCATCGGCGAACCCGACCCCAACACCCGGGCGTACGTCCTCGACTCCGCCCTCCGTCTCGTGCCGGTCGGCGCCGAGGGCGAGCTGTACGTCGCCGGGCGCGGCCTCGCCCGCGGCTACCTGGGCCGGCCCGGGCTGACCTCCGAGCGCTTCGTCGCCGACCCGTACGCGGACGAGCCCGGCGCGCGCATGTACCGCACCGGCGACCGGGTCCGCTGGGGCGCCGACGGGAACCTGGAGTTCCTGGGCCGTGCCGACGGCCAGATCAAGATCCGCGGCCACCGCATCGAGCCCGGCGAGATCGAGAGCGCCTTCATGGCGTGCCCGGGCATCGCCCAGGCCGCCGTCCTCGTCCGCGAGGACCACCGCAGCGCCAAGCGGCTCGTCGCCTACCTCGTGGCCGAGGCCGGTACGGACCCCGAGGCCGCCGTCGCCGAGGCGCGCACCCGGATCGCCGGGGAACTGCCCGACCACATGGTCCCGTCCGCCGTCGTACGCCTCGACGGGCCGCTGCCGCTGACGCCCAACGGCAAGCTCGACAGCCGCGCCCTGCCCGAGCCCCGGTGGACCGCGACCACGAGCGGCGACACGCCGACCACCCCCGCCGAGACCGCGCTCGCCGCGCTCTTCGCCGACGTGCTGCGGCTGCCGTCGGTCGGCGTCCACGACAGCTTCTTCGAGCTGGGCGGCGACAGCATCGTCGCCATCCAGCTGGTCAACCGCGCCCGCGAGGCCGGGCTCGCGATCACCCCGCGCGACGTGTTCCGGCAGCGGTCCGTCGCCGCCCTCGCCAGGACGGCCGACGAGGCCACGGTCTCCGCGGCCGCGCCCCGGACCGTCGAGCTCGACGAGGACGCGCTGCCGGTCTCCCCGCTCCAGGAAGGTTTCTTCTTCCACGCGGAGTTCGACAGGGAAGCCGCCGACCTGTACGTCGTCCAGGAGCTCCTGGACCTCGCGGGCACCGTCGACCCCGAGCGGCTCCGGGACGCCCTCCAACTCCTCCTGGACCGCCACCCGCTGCTGCGCGCCGCGTTCCGCCAGCTCCCCGGCGGCGAGGTCGTCCAGCGCATCGCCGACAGCACCGTTCTGCCCTGGCGCGAGGCCGACGCCGGCCGCACCCCGCTGGCGGACGTCCTGCGGCAGGACCGCGCCGAGGGCTTCGACCTCGCCCGGCCGCCGCTGCTGCGGGCCACCCTGATCCGGGACGGGCAGCGCAACCGACTGCTGCTCACCCTGCACCACATCGTCGCCGACGGCTGGTCCGTCTCCGTCCTGCTGCGCGAACTCACCGCCGCCTACGAGGGCGAGACCCTGCCCGCGCCGCCCGCGCCGCAGCCGTACCTGGCCTGGCTCGCCGGTGGCCGGGACCTCGACGCCGCCCGTTCGGCGTGGCGGCAGGCCCTCGCCGGCCTGGACGGCCCGACCCGGCTGCCCGCGCTCGCCTCGGCGGCGGGCGACGACAGGACGGCGCTGCACGCCGTCGACGACCGGACGTCGCCGGCCGCCGATGGCGACCAGGCAACGCGGGCCACCGGCCACGAAAAGGCCGCGCGGGCCACCGGCCACGAAAAGGCCGCGCCCGTCGCCGCCCCCGCCGCCGGGACCGCGTCCGTCGCCCGCCCCGAGCACGTCGACGTCCGCCTCCCCGAGTCGCTGACCGCCGATCTCACCGTCGGGGCGCGCGGCCGCGGCCTCACCCTCTCCACCGTCGTGCACGGTGCCTGGGCCCTGCTCCTCGGTGGGCTCACCGGCAGCCAGGACGTCGTCTTCGGCACCACCGTCTCCGGGCGGACCACCGAGGTCGAGAGGCTCGACGCGGCCGTCGGGCTGTTCATCAACACCGTGCCGGCCCGTGTCACCCTGCGCGGCGGCGAGACGCTCACCGAGCTGCTGCTGCGCGTCCAGGACGAGCACACGGCCCTCCTGGACCACCAGCACCTCGGGCTCGCGGACATCCAGCGGATCGCGGGCGGCGGCGAACTCTTCGACACGCTCGTCGTGTTCGAGAACTTCCCCTCCGGCGAACTGGCCGCCGACCAGGACCGGGAGACGCTGCGCGTCACCGGCGCCGAGGTCTTCGACGCCGTGCACTACCCGCTCGCGCTCATCGTCGAACCCGGCGACGGCCGTCTGGCGCTGCGGTTCAAGTACGACGCGGCCCGGCTCGACCAGCTGTCCGTGGCCGTCATCGCCCACCGCTTCGAGGCGCTGCTGCGAACCCTCGCGGCCGACCCCGACCGCCCGGTCGCCCGCGTCGGGCTGCTGTCCGACCGGGAACGGGACGCCGTCACCGCGCTGAACTCCACCGAGCACCCGCTGCCCGAGCCGGACGCCACCCTCGGCTCGCTCTTCGCCGCGCGGGTGACCCGGACGCCCGACGCGCCGGCCGTCGTCTTCGACGGCACCACCCTCTCGTACGCCGAACTCGACCGGCGCGCCGAGGCCCTGGCCCGGCGGCTGCGGGCGCGCGGCGCGGGCCCGGAGGCCTTCGTCGCCGTGGCCGTGCCCCGCTCGGCGGAGCTGATGGTCGCGCTGCTCGGCGTGCACAAGGCGGGCGCCGCCCACCTGCCCGTCGACCTCGACTACCCCGCCGACCGGGTCGCGTTCATGCTCGCCGACTCCGGGGCCCGTACGGTCGTGACCACCGCGGAGTCCGCCGGCCGGCTGCCCGACGTACCGGACCTCGCCCACGTCCTGGTCGACCGGGACGAGGAGGTCCCCGACACCCCGGCCGTCGCGGCGGGACCCGACCACCCCGCGTACCTGATCTACACCTCCGGCTCCACCGGCCGTCCCAAGGGCGTCGCCGTCACCCACCGGGCGATCGTCAACCGGCTCGCCTGGATGCAGGGGGAGTACGGGCTCACCGCCGACGACCGGGTGCTCCAGAAGACGCCGGCCAGCTTCGACGTCTCCGTCTGGGAGTTCTTCTGGGCCCTCGTCGAGGGCGCCACCGTCGTCCTCGCCCGGCCCGACGGCCACCGCGACCCGGCGTATCTGGCCGGCCTGATCCGTACCGAACGCATCACGACGATGCACTTCGTCCCGTCGATGCTGGCCGCGTTCGTCCAGGTCATGGAGGCTGCTCCGGCCGATTGGGCCGCGAGCCTGCGTCGCGTCTTCTGCAGCGGCGAGGCCCTCACGGGGCCGGACGCCCGCCGCTGGTGGGAGCTGACCGCGCGGCGTGGCGACGGCGACCCGGTGCCGCTGCACAACCTGTACGGGCCCACCGAGGCGGCCGTCGACGTCACGTACTTCCCGTACGAGGGCGGCACCGAGCTCGCCGTACCGATCGGCCGGCCCGTCTGGAACACCCGCCTGTACGTGCTCGACTCCTTCCTGCGGCCCGTGCCGGACGGCGTACCGGGCGAGCTGTACCTCGCCGGCGTCCAGCTGGCCCGCGGCTACCACGACCGGCACGGCCTGACCGCCGAACGGTTCGTCGCCGACCCGTTCGGCGAGCCCGGCACGCGTATGTACCGGACCGGCGACCTCGTCACGCGGCGCGCCGACGGCACCGTCGAGTACCTCGGCCGCACCGACCGACAGGTCAAGGTGCGCGGCAACCGCATCGAACTCGGTGAGATCGAGGGCGCGTTGGCCGCACTCGCCGGGGTTGCCCGGGCCGCCGTGATCGTCCGCGACGGCGCCCTCCTCGGCTACGCCGTTCCGGCCCCCGGCACCGCTGCCCTGGACGCCGAGGCGCTGCACGGCGCGCTCGCCGACGCGCTGCCCGCCGCCATGGTGCCGACGGCCGTCACGGTCCTCGACGAGCTGCCGCTCTCGCCCAGCGGCAAGCTCGACCAGAACGCCCTGCCCTCGCCGTCCGTCGCGCCCCGCGCCGGTGGACGTGCGCCCCGCGACGAGCGGGAAAGCGCCCTGTGCGCGATCTTCACCGACGTCCTGGGACTGCCCGGGATCGGTGCCGACGACGACTTCTTCATGCTCGGCGGCGACAGCCTCAGCTCCATCTCCGTCGCCACCCGGGCCCGTGAAAGGGGACTGACCATCAGCCCGCGCGATGTGTTCGAGCACCGCACGCCCGCCGCGCTCGCCGCGGCGGCCGCGAGCGTGCCGGACGAGCCCGCCCCCGAGGCGCCCGCCGCCGATGTGACCGTGTCCGCCGACGCCGCCGGGCAGGCCGCCGCCGCCCTCCAGGCGATGCTCGCCGCCCAGGCGCAGTCCGGCGCGGCGGTCGACCCCGCCCTCCAGGCCCTGCTCGCCCAGCTGACCGCAGCCGCCCCGGCCGGGCCGGAGGCCCCCGCCCCGCTGGGCGGCCTGGTACTGACCGAGGAGGAGACCGCCCGCGTCGAGGCCGTCGCCGGCCTCCCGGTCGCCGACATCTGGCCGCTCTCCCCGCTCCAGGAGGGCATGTACTTCCACGCCACCTACGACACCGGCGACGCCCTCGACGTCTACCTCTCCCAGGAGACCCTGGACTTCGACCGCCCCCTGGACGCCGACCGGCTGCGCGCCGCCGGCCGCGCCCTCCTGGAGCGCAACGCGAGCCTGCGCGCCGGGTTCACCAGCGACGGCCTGCCCAAGCCCGTGCAGTTCATCGCCGACGGTGCCGAGATCCCGCTGACGGAGACCGACCTGACCGGTCTGCCCGCCGGGGAGCGGAGCGCCCGCGTCGACGAGCTGCTCGCCGCCGACCGCCGGCAGCGCTTCGACCTGTCCGCGCCGCCGCTCTGCCGCCTCCGGCTGATCCGGCTCGGCGACGGCCGCGACCGCCTCGTCGTCACCCACCACCTGATCCTGTGGGACGGCTGGTCCGCCTGGCTGTTCCTGGAGGAGCTGTTCACGCTGTACGAGCGCGGCGGCGACACCACCGGACTGCCCGGCCCCGGCTCGTACCGCGACTACCTGGCCTGGCTGGACGCGCAGGACACCACGCGCGCCGTCGACGCCTGGCGCGACGCGCTCGCCGGCTTCGACGAGCCGACCCTCGTCGCCCCGACCGGCCGCGACGCGGGCCCCGTCATCCCGGCCGACCACGACGCCGTACTGACCCGGGAGACCAGCGACCGGCTGCGCGCCCTCGCCCGGCAGCACGGCCTCACCCTGAACACGGTCCTCAACGCCGCCTGGGGCCTGGTCCTCTCCGCCATGACCGGCCGCGCCGACGTCGCCTTCGGCACCGCGGTCGCCGGCCGGCCCGCGGACGTCCCGAACGTCGCCGGCATCATCGGCATGTTCCTCAACACCATCCCCGCCCGGGTCGCGTTCGGCCCGGACGAGCCGCTGCTCGCCCTGCTGCGCCGCATGCAGTCCGAGCGGGCCGCCGTCATGCCGTACGAGTACGTCGGTCTCGGCACGCTCCAGCAGGAGACCGGCCACCGCCGCCTCTTCGACACCCTCTTCGTGCTCCGCTCCGCCGACGGCGAGGACCGGGCCGCCGCGCTGCGGCAGCGGCACGGCATCACCGACGTGTCGAACGTGGACGGCACCCACTTCCCGCTCACCCTGATCGTCACCCCCGAGACGCGGCTCCGGGTCACCCTGGCGGCCCGGCCCGACCTCTTCGACGCGGAGGCCGCGACCACCATCCTCGGCCGGTTCACCACCGTCCTGGAGCGGCTCGGCGAGCTCCTCGCCGCCCCGGACGCGGTCGCCGCCCGGACCGTCGGCGTGGACCTGCTGCTGCCGGCGGAGCGGGCCGCGCTGACGGCCGAGTGGACCGGCAGCCGGGAGCCCGTACCGAACGAGACCATCGCCGACATGCTGACCGCCCAGGTCGCCCGTACCCCGGACGCGGTGGCCCTGGTCTTCGGCGAGCGCGCCCTGACGTACGCCGAACTCGACGCGCACATCAACCGGATCGCCCGGCTGCTCCTGGCCCGGGGTGCCGGACCCGAGAAGGTCGTCGCGCTCGCGCTGCCCCGGTCCATCGACATGGTCGCCGCCCTCTTCGCCGTCCTGCGGACCGGCGCCGCGTACCTGCCGCTCGACCTCGACCACCCGGCCGACCGGCTGCGCCTGATGGTCGAGGACACCGGACCGCTGTGCCTGGTGTCCACGGCGGCCGTCGCCCCGACGCTGCGCGGCCCCGAGGGCGCCGTCGCGCCCGAACTCCTCCTGGACGACGCGGCCGTGGCCGCCGAGCTGGCCGCCCTGCCCGGCGGGGAGATCGCGGACGCCGAGCGGCCCGCCTTCGCCCACGACATCGCGGACCGGCTGGAGTTCCCGGCGTACGTCATCTACACCTCCGGCTCCACCGGCCGCCCCAAGGGCGTCGTCACCCCCTACCGGGGCCTGACGAACATGCAGCTCAACCACCAGAAGGAGATCTTCGACCCGGCCATCGCCTCCGCGGGCGGACGCCGGCTGGTCATCGCGCACACCGTCTCCTTCGCCTTCGACATGTCATGGGAGGAGCTGCTCTGGCTCGTCGAGGGCCACGAGGTGCACGTCTGCGACGAGGATCTGCGCCGCGACGCCGAGGCCCTGGTCGCCTACTGCGACCTGCACCGCGTCGACGTCGTCAACGTGACGCCCACCTACGCCCAGCTGCTCATCGAGGAGGGCCTGCTCGATCGGGACAAGTCTGCGGGCAAGCACCGTCCCGCGCTCGTCCTGCTCGGCGGCGAGGCCGTGTCCGACACGGTGTGGACGAAGCTGCGCCGCACCGAGGGCACGTACGGCTACAACCTGTACGGGCCGACCGAGTACACCATCAACACCCTCGGCGGCTCGACCACCGACAGCGCGACCTCCACGGTCGGCATGCCCATCCGCAACACCCGCGCGTACGTCCTGGACGGGATGCTGCGCCCGGTCCCGCCGGGCTGCCCCGGCGAGCTGTACATCGCCGGCACCGGCCTGGCCCGTGGCTACCACGACCGGCCCGGCCTGACCGCCGAGCGGTTCGTCGCCGATCCGTTCGGCGAGCCGAGGGAGCGGATGTACCGCACCGGCGACCTCGTACGGCAGCGGCCCGACGGGCTGCTCGACTTCCTTGGGCGCACCGACGACCAGGTGAAGATCCGCGGCTACCGCATCGAGCTCGGCGAGATCGCCACCGCGCTCTCCTCGCACCCCGAGGTCGCCCACGCGGCCGTGGTCGTCAACGAGAGCACCGGCACCAAGCGGCTCGTCGGCTACTTCGCCCCGGAGGACGGTACGGAGCCGGGCGAGGAGCTGCTCCAGCGGCTGCGCGACCACCTGAAGGCCGGACTGCCCGACTACATGGTCCCGTCCGCGCTCGTCCCCGTGGACACCCTGCCGCTCACGGTCAACGGCAAGCTCGACGTACGGGCCCTGCCCGCCCCGGACTTCGCCGGAACCGGCACCAGCCGCCCCCCGCGCACCCCGCGCGAGGAGACGCTCTGCGCGCTCTTCGCCGAGGTCCTCGGCCTGCCCGAGGGCAGCGTCGGCATCGACAGCGACTTCTTCGACCTGGGCGGCCACTCGCTGCTCGCCACCCGGCTCGTCAGCCGGGCCCGTACCGCCCTCGACACCGAACTCGCCATCCGCGACCTGTTCGAGGCACCGACCGTCGCCGAACTCGTCGAGCGGGCGGACCGGTCCGGCGGCGCCGCCCGGCCCGCCCTTACGGCCGGCGAGCGGCCCGACGAGCTGCCGCTCTCCCACGCCCAGCAGCGGCTCTGGGTCATCCAGCAGATCGAGTGCACCTCGGCCGCGTACAACTTCCCGCTGGTCATGCGGGTGCGCGGGGCCCTCGACGTCGACGCGTGGGGCGCGGCGCTCGCCGATGTCACCGCCCGGCACGAGGCCCTGCGGACCGTGTTCGTGCCGCGCGACGGCCAGGCCATCCAGCGCGTGCTGCCCGCGGACAGGGCGCGGCCCGTGGTCGAGCGGCTGCGTGCCACCGAGGACCGGATACCCGACCTGGTGGAGGCGACCGTCAACCGCCCGTTCGACCTCGCCGGCGAACTGCCGCTGCGCGCCACGGTCGTGGAGCTCGCGCCCGAGGACCACGTCGTCGTCCTGCTGCTGCACCACATCACCACCGACGAGTGGTCGGACCGCCCGTTCCTCCGCGACCTGGCCACGGCCTACGCGGCCCGCACGGCGGGTACGGCACCGAGCTGGGAGCCGCTGCCCGTCCAGTACGCCGACTACGCGCTCTGGCAGCAGCGTCTGCTCGGCGACCCGGCGGACGCCGACAGCCTGGCCGCCCGGCAGCTGGAGTACTGGCGCACGACCCTGGACGGCGCCCCCGAGGAGCTGGAGCTGCCGACGGACCGGCCCCGTCCGGCCCGGCCGGCGTTCACCGGCGCCGAACTGGACATCTCCTTCGACGCCGAGGTCCACGAGGGGCTGAAGCGGCTCGCCCGTGACACCGGCGCCAGCATGTTCATGGTCGTCCACGCCGCCGTGGCGGCCCTGCTGCACCGGCTGGGCGGCGGTACGGACATCCCGCTCGGCTCCCCGATCGCGGGGCGCGGCGACGAGGCGCTCGACGACCTGGTCGGCTTCTTCGTCAACACCCTTGTCCTGCGCACCGATCTGAGCGGCGACCCGTCCTTCACCGAGCTGCTCGCCCGGGTCCGGGAGACCGACCTCGCCGCGTTCTCGCACGCCGACGTGCCGTTCGAGTCGGTCGTGGAGAAGCTCAACCCGACCCGCTCGCTCTCCCGGAACCCGCTGTTCCAGGTGATGGTCGGCTACCACGCCCGTACCGGCGACGGCCTTGAACTGCCCGGCCTCAGCGCCGACTACGTGCCGTTCCGGATCCGCTCGGCTAAGTTCGACCTGGTGTTCAGCTTCAGCGAGCACACGCCGGCCGACGGCTCCACCGGCTCCCTCGCCTGCCGCCTGGAGTTCGCCACCGAGCTGTTCGACCACGAGACCGCCGCCCGTCTCGGGGAGCGGCTGAGCTCGCTCGTCGCGGCCCTCGTCGCCGCCCCCGAGCAGCCCGTCTCGCGGGCGGAGATCCTGGCCGCCGACGAACGGCGCCTGGTCCTGGAGGGCTTCAACGGCGCGCCCCGCGAGGTCGACGAGGAGACCTTCCCGGCGCTGTTCGCGGCGCGGCTCGCCGAGCGCCCCGACGCGGTCGCCGTCGTCGACCGCGCCCGGGCCGTCACGTACGCGGAGCTCGACGCCCGCGCCAACCGCCTCGCGCGGCTCCTCGCGGCGCACGGGGTCGGCGCCGAGAGCGTGGTCGGCGTCGCCGTGCCCCGCTCGGTCGACATGGTCGCCACGGTGCTCGCCGCGCTGAAGCTGGGCGCCGCGTTCCTGCCGCTCGACCTGGTCCACCCGGCCGACCGGCTCACGTACATGATCGAGGACTCGCGGGCGGCGCTCGTGGTCGGCACCGAGCCGGTCGCGGGCAAGATCCCGCAGGTCGCGGACGTACCGGTGGTGCTGCTCGACGAGCCGACGGTCGCCGCCGAGCTGGCGGCCCTGCCGGAGACGGCGGTCGAGGCCGCGCCGGTCCACCTGGACCAGGCCGCGTACGTCATCTACACATCCGGTTCGACCGGCCGCCCCAAGGGCGTCGTCGTCCCGCACGAGGGCATCTCCAGCCTGGTCGCCACGGCGGTGGACCGGATGGGCCTGGAACACGACAGCCACGTCCTGCAGTTCGCCTCGATCGGCTTCGACGTCTTCGCCTTCGAACTGGCGATGGCGCTCTGCCACGGCGGCCGGCTCGTCCTCATCACGGACGAGGCGCGGGTCGCGGGCCCGGCGCTCACCGACTTCCTCGGCGAGCAGCGGATCACCCACATGATCCTGCCGCCGTCGCTCGTCTCCGCGCTGCCGCCCGGCTGCGAACTGCCCGAGGGATCGACCGTCCTGGTCGGTACGGAGACCGTGCCGCCGGACGTCTTCGAGCGGTTCGGCGCCACGGCCCACCTGATCTGCGCGTACGGTCTCACCGAGGCCACGGTCAACTCCACGCTGTGGCCCTCGCGGGAGCACGGCGGCCGCCCGTCCGGCCGGGTGCCGATCGGCCGGCCCGACCCCAACACCCGCTGCTACGTCCTGGACGACCACCTGCGGCCCGTCCCGCCGGGCGTCGTCGGCGAGTTGTACGTCGCAGGCCGCGGCCTCGCCCGCGGCTACCTCGGCAAGGCGCCGCTGACCTCCGAGCGCTTCGTCGCCGACCCGTACGGGCCTGCCGGCAGCCGCATGTACCGCACCGGTGACCGCGCCCGCTGGCGCGCCGACGGCAACCTCGACTTCCTCGGCCGCGTCGACACCCAGGTGAAGGTCCGCGGCTTCCGCATCGAGCTGGGCGAGATCGAGGCGGCCCTCGCCGGACACCCGTCGGTGGCCCAGGCCGCCGTGGTGCCCGACCGCGACGGCGACATCGTCCGCCTGGTCGGCTACGCCGTTCCGGAAGCTTCGCTGGAGTTGGACGCACAGGAGTTGCGCGCCCATGTGGCCGGGCAGCTGCCGGAGTACATGGTCCCGGCGCTCGTCGTCGCGCTCGACGGGCCGCTGCCGCTGACCCCCAACGGCAAGCTGGACCGCAAGGCGCTGCCCGTCCCGGACTGGGCGGCGATGACCGGCGACGCGGCCCCGGCCAACGAGACGCAGGCGCGGCTCGCCGCGCTGTTCGGAGAGATCCTCAAGCTGGAGAAGGTCGGCGTCCACGACAACTTCTTCGCGCTCGGCGGCCACTCCATGGCCTCGATGCGGCTCCTGGGCCGTATCCGCGCCGAGTTCGGCGTCGAGCTGTCCATCAGGGACGTCTTCGACGCGCTGACCGTCGCGGGGGTCGAAGGCAAGCTGAAGGGCGCGGGGATGGCCGGGCCGGCGCTGCGACCGGGCGTCGCCTCGGATTCGACGGTGGCCGCCCCGGTCCAGCGCTGGCAGTGGGACGCGTACCTCCGTACCCCGCGCTTCGACCACGCGCTCGTCCTGCGCGCGGCCGGCGGCCTGGACGCGGACGCGCTGTCCGCGGCGCTCGCCGACGTGGCGGGCCGCCACGAGCCGCTCCGCACGGCGTTCGCGGTAGGGGACGGCGCGCTGCACCACCGGGACGTCGAACCCCCGGTCCTCACCCTGGAGGAGTGCCAGGACCTGGAGGCGCGCCTCACCGAACTGGCCGCCGGATCACCGGAGCCGGACCGCAAGGCACCGCTCGTCGCCCACCTGCTGACGGCGGCGTCGGGGGAGCAGGCGCTGCTGCTGACCATGCACTACCTGGCGGTGGACGAATGGTCCGTCGTACCGCTCTTCCGGGACCTCACGACCGCGTACGCGGCACGTACGGCGGGCCGGGAGCCCGGGTGGGCCCCGCTGCCGGTCTCGTACGCCGACTACGCCCGCTGGGCGCGCGAGGTCCTGGGCGACCTGAGCGACCCGGACAGCCGGGGCGGACGCCAACTCGCGTACTGGCACGAGACGCTGAAGGACGCCCCGACCCGACTCGCCCTCCCGGCGGACGGCCGCCCGCGCTCGGCCTCGCCCGGCGCGGACCACGTGGGCTTCGTCCTGGACGAGGAACTGCACACGGCCGTGGACGAGCTGGCCCGGGCGACCGGCACCAGCATGTTCATGGTCCTGCACTCCGCCCTGGCGGCGCTGCTCACCGCGCACGGCGCGGGGACGGACCTGCCCATCGGCACGATGGTCGCCGGACGTACGGACGACCAGCTGGCCGACCTGGTGGGCTGCTTCTTCAACACCGTCGTGCTGCGCACCGACACCGCCGGCGACCCGACGTTCGCGGAGCTCCTGGCCCGGGTACGGGAGACCACGCTCGGCGCCCTCGACCGGCAGGACGTGCCGTTCGAGGAGGTCGTCCGGGCGACCGGGCTGCCCGAGGGGGGCCCGCAGGTCATGGTGATCCACCATGAGCAGGCGGACCTGGAGCGGCTGGAGGGCGGCATCGGCTCCCTCGACGCCGTACCGACCGGCTCCACCAGGGCCGAACTGACCCTCAGCTTCTACGAGCCGCAGGGTGCCGGCCCGGTCCACTGCGGCCTGATCCACGCGACGGACCTGTTCGGCACCGCCAAGGCGCGGCGGCTCGCCGACGAACTCCAGAGGCTGCTGCGCACGGTGGCAGCCGACCCGGAACAGCCGCTCTCGGAGCTGTTCACCGCCATGTCCACAAGGAGTGACAACGCATGAGCACCAACCCGTTCGAGGACCCGCAGGGCACCTTCCTGGTCCTGGTCAACGACGAGAACCAGCACTCGCTCTGGCCCTCCTTCGCCGAGGCCCCGGCCGGCTGGCGGACCGCGTTCGGCCCCGACACCCGCGAGGCGTGCCTCGCGTACGTGGAGGAGCACTGGACGGACCTCCGCCCGGCCAGCCTCGCGGCCGCCCAGCAGGGCTGACCCGCCCGCACGACCGCACGCCCGCCGCCGCCCGTGGAGCACTCTCCACGGGCGGCGGCGGTCTTACGGACGGGGACGGACGCCAGCCCACCCACCTCCGCAACAGCTCCTCCCGCTGAGCCGTCCGCTTGGGAGACGTCGGTCTCTGCCGGGGAGTAGCCGACGGTGGCGGCACACGTACGCCGACAACTCTCTGTCGCCGTCGCGTGATTCCACGCGCAGCGTCATCGTCGCCGGGGCCCGGCCCGACGGCCCCGGACCTCCCGACCTCGCGCCGGACCGGTCGGCTTCGCGCCCACGTACCCATCGCCTTCGGCGATTCAGAACAGGCCCACCAAGGCCATCGGTTGCTCGCTTCTCACGACGACCGCGCCGTCGCTGTCACACACACCGGACAATCGGATCCAAACCAGTGGATCGCCTTCCGCAACGCGCGAACGAGCGGGGAAGTTCCCCTCCGGGAGGGTGCGCGGGAGGGTGCGCGGGAGGGTGCGCGGGAGGGGTGTGCGGCGATGTCAGTGCCGCCGCGTAGCGTGGGGTGTCGATCAACAGTACGGGGGAGACGGGCGCATGGGCACGCGTGTCGAGAACAACGGGTACACCGCGGAACTGACGGACGACCTGGAGGTCGTCTACCGCAATCCGCAGGGGCGGAGGCTGAAGAACGTCCCCGAACCCCTCTCCGGAACGCCGGGCCTCGGCCTGCTGCTCAGGACATGGACGCAGCTGAAGAAGCACCGTGAGTTGTGCCGGCAGCAGGCGCGTGCATGGGCGCAGGCCGGGGTGCGTATCCCGAGCGCGCTCGCCGATGCCGATCCGCTCTGGCGGGAGGCCCTGGAGTCCGAGGCCGCCGACCTCGCCGACGATCCGGGCGACGGCGGCCTGTGGGCGCGTACGTACACCGGGTTCGACGGCCGCACGCTGACCCTGCTTCTTCCCGAGCAACTCGTCCCGTACCGCGACCGCTTGATGCGCGCGGAGCACTGGGAACCGGACGGCTGCTTCTCCACGGGCCTACCGGACCCCTCCGACGGGGAACTGCCGTTCCCCGAGCGGGTCATCGCCGCGCACCCGGGCTTGGAGGAAGTGGCTGCCGAGAAGCTCATCTCCCTGCAGGAACGCACGAGTCGGTGGAGGTTCATCTTCAAGTCGGACATCGACGTCATCCTGCACGATCTGGAGGAGTCGGCTCCCGCGCTCCTTGTCACCCTCCTCGACGAGTTGGCCGACCTGGCCCTGCGGAAGGGCGAGCGGCAGACAGCCACCGCCTGGTTCGGGCGGGCCCGCACGGCCGAGCGGTCGCAGGCGCGCAAGGTCGACCGGGAGTGGCTGGCGGGCCGCTACCTCGCGTACGCCGAGGACAAGGCGCTCTCCGCCACGGTCCTGCGTGCCTGGGCCCGCGACCTGGCCGTCAAGGGCGCGGCGACCGGGGCGGACCTCGCAGGCTTCCGCCTCGTGGTCATCCGCCGCGTCCAGGCCTCGGGGGAGCTGTACCCGCAGCTGGCCGCCGACGTACGCAAGATCGCCAGGGCCGCCGGACTCGAACCCGAGAGGGAACTGGCCACGCTGCTCGGAGAGCTGTTCGCGGTCGGTGGTGTCGCGTTGACCGACGAGAAGTTCTGGACCGACTGCTTCAAGGGCCCGGCCATGGACATGCTGGGCGATCACGCCCCCGAGGCGGTGCACCAGGTCCTGAAGCTGCGACCCCGCCGCTTCGGTGAAAGCTCCACGCTGTGGCGGGAGCTGCTCGAGCGCACCGGCGCGCTGGCCCGGCTCACCGATGAGGCCGGCGGGCTGCCCGCGGGCGAGGCCGCCGCTTGGCTGTCCGAGTGCGTCGCGTCGAACAACGGCCGGAACGGCCTGTGGCCCGTCATGTACGAGATCGCCGAGAGGATCGCGCCGCGGCTGGCCGCCGACGGTGTCCCCGTGGAGTTCCAGTACCAGACGTTCGGCCGACGGACCGGCGCCAAGACGCCTCTCGACCTCATCGACCTCCTGCTGGAGCACGGCGCCCCGGTCGCCGACCCGCCGGAGCTCTTCGGCCCGTCGGAGCTGCACGACCTCGAGCTCGGCCGCCGGCCGAAGCTGGAGCACCTGCGCGCGGACGAACGCTTCGCCCGCGAACTGCGCGCACGGGCGCGGGCCGACCTGGAGATGACCACCAAGAGCCAGGCGTCGAACAGCTGGTATCAGCCGCACGCTGTCAAGGGCTGGCAGCAGATCCCCACGCTCTTCGACAACCCGATCGGGCACGAGGAGATCCGCGCCTGGTCCGACCGCGAGCGGGCGACGCTGCGCGCGGGGGTCGACTTCGAGGAGCTGGTCCTGCTGCTCGGCCGATTCGCCCACGTGGGCGTGGCGGTGGAGCTGCTCCTCAAGGACGCGGACGCCGCAGCGGGGTTCGCGGCGGTGGACGTCATGCCGCTGCTGATGGCCGAGCTGCCCGACACCGTCACACGTGAGCAGGTGGAGGAGCTGCTGGGCCGACTCCAGCCCTACCACGTGGACCGGGACGGCGTACGAGGCCCCAATCGCGGACCGATCCTGGAAACGCTGCCTCAGCTGGGCGAACCGATCCACAGCCTGGCCGCCCGCTCGCTGGTCATGGCCGCCAACTGCCGTGACGGGCTTGAGCGGCTGGTCCGCCGCTTCACCCCCGGCGAGGCCGATCGGACGCCCGCGCCAGATGCGGGGACGGATGATCCCGACGTCCGGATGAGCCGTCGGCTGATGCGGCTCGCCGAGCACGGCACCACCGTCTGGGGAGGCGATCTGGCGCAGGCCGACGCCACGATCGACAGCCTTCCCCGTGACAACCGCTTCCGCCACACGCACGCCTGCGCCGCGCCGATCGCCCTGTGCGCCGTCTCCTCCAGGGCGGGCGGCCGGGCGGACCGGTCGCTGCCGGCGTACGCCGCCCACCCCGTCCTCGACGGGGGGCCGGGCCGATGGCGGATCGGCCGGTGCGAGGTGCCCGAGGACGGTACGGACGTCCAGCTGCCCCTCCCCGGGAAGGTCTTCCGCACGGCGACGTCCGTCTCCGTCGTCCTGGGCGGCGGCAAGTCCCACCGGATGCTGTGGGAGTACGCCCCCGACGGCTCCTTCTCCGAGGACGGTCCGCCGGGCCCCGCGGGCCTGAAGCTCACGCGCGCCCATGTGCTGGAGCCCGTACGTCCCGGCGCCTGGTTCGCGCGCTTCGCCGAGCTGTACCGGGAGAACGGCCCCGCCCCCGCCCGCCCGGAGCTCGCGGAGGTCTTCGCCGAGCGGCTCGGCCTCACCGTGGCCGAGGCCACCGTGCTGCTGATGGCGCACGTCCCCTGTGCGCCGCACCAACTGGAGGACGAGGACGGCTATCTCTCCCGTCACCCCCGCACCGACCTGGAGCCCTGGAACATCCGGTGGAAGGAAGCGGACGAGGCGGTCGGCGCACTGACCTCCACGCTCGACCCCCGGTTCGTCACGGCGCTCTACGACAAGCTCCTTCCCGACGATCCCGAGCAGCTGTGGAAGACCGGCCCCGACGTCGACCGCGCAGCCGAGTGGTGGCTGCACGAGCTGGGCAGCCCCCTGCCCGTCCCCACGGCGCTGTTGCCCCTCGCCGCGAAGGAGACGCTCCTTCCCAAGGGCGAGCGTGCCCTCCACCGCGTGCACAGCCGGGACGCCCGGGCCTGGTGGCCCCACCTGCGGCTGCCCGCCCTGCTCGGCCGCCTCGCCACCGGCGCGCACTGCCTCGAGACCCACCGGTCGGCCCTGCCGGGTGAACCCCAGGTGCTGGCGCTCCCGAGGATGGCCGCCTGGCTCGCCTACCGCACCCCGGCCGGCGATCCGCTGCGCCCCGCGGTCGGCGCGGCGATCTCCCGACTGCGCGAGGAGCTGGCTTCGGCGCCCGGCCCGCTCACGCTCTTCTCCCTGCAGAGCAACTATCTGATGGGCCCGCCTCCTTCGACCGAGGCGATCGCCGCCCATCCGGCGGTCACGGAGGTGGCCGACCCGGTGTACGACATCCGTCATCTCCGTGTGGACCCGGCTGCGCTCAAGGGGGCCGACGATCCCCTCCTGGACACCCTGGACGCGTACCTCGACTCCGTCCTGCCCTCCCAGTGGCTGCCCAGCTCGTCCGGGCTGCCCGCCCTCGCCGACCTGCGGCTGCTGCTGAGCGACGACTTCGCCGCCCTCGGGGAGCACCTCGCCACCGACGGGGAGCGGCCCCCGGGATGGGAGCAGGACCCGGCGCGCTCCGTGCCGCATCTCGTCGAGGAATGCGCGAGGACGTACGGACTGACCGAGGACGCCGCGGCGCTCCATCTGATGCTGCTCGCCCTGCCGGATCCGTCGGACCGCAACGTCAAGGCGTGGACCGGGTGGAAGGCCACCCGATTCAAGGAGGCAGAGGCCGAACTGGGCACCTCGGGCCGCGTGCTGCGTGCCGTCCGGACGCGAGCGGGCCGCTCCCTCTTCCTGCCGGGCGCCTGGCAGGAGCGGAAGCCCCCGCGTCTCCCGATCGAGGTGTCGAAGCTCGGGCTGCTGCCGCTGGCCAGGGAACACAGGTCGACATCCCACCTGGCCGCGGTCCCCTCCGGTCCACTGCCCACGCTCTTCACGCGCGCGTGGGAAGGCCGCGTGAACTGACCGAAGAGCAGGGGCGGTCGGCGCCCTCAACCCTCGCACCCACCGGGGCGTCTGCTGTAGATGCCGCCAGCGACACAGCACGACGAGGAGCACGCGTGGTCACCACCGCAGAGTCCGCCCCAGTCACCCCACCCGACGAACCGCCCACGCCTGCGTGGCGCATGCTCCTCGGATACGTACGGCCGCACCGCTGGACGCTGCTCGGCGGGGCCCTGCTGTCGCTGGTCACCGGAGCCACCGGGCTCGCGCTGCCGCTGGTGGCCAAGCACCTCATCGACGCGCTCTCCGACGACCGTCCCATCACCGGCGCCCTGCTGCTGATGTCGGTCCTGGTCCTCGCCAACGCGGGGATCGGCGCCCTCGGCGGGTACGTCCTGCGGCGCACCGCCGAGTCGGTCGTCCTCGGCGCACGGCGCACCCTGTCGTCGTACCTGCTGAGGCTCCGCATCGCCGCCGTGGACCGCAGCGAACCCGGCGACCTGATGGCCCGCGTCACCTCCGACACGACCCTGCTGCGTGAGGTCACCACCGACTCACTCGTGGGTCTCGGCACCGGGGGGCTCACGCTCGTCGCGACGCTGGTGATGATGGGCCTGGTCGATCCCGTCCTGCTGGCGGTCACGCTCGGCGTGGTGCTCGGCGCGGGGATGGTGATCGGCGCGATCGTGCCCCGTATCAACAAGGCCAGCAAACAGGCACAGGACGCGGTCGGAGCGATGGGCGCCGCACTGGAGCGCATCCTCGGCGCACTGCGCACGATCAAGGCGTCCGGCGCCGAGCACCGCGAGGAGCAGGCGGTGCACGCCGCGGCCGAGGAGTCCTGGCGGCAGAGCGTACGCGCCGCCAAGTGGTCGGCCCTTGCAGGGAACACGGCCGGCCTGTCCATGCAGATCGCGTTCATCACCGTGCTCGCCGTCGGCGGCGCCCGGGTCGCCACCGGCGTGATCGACGTCGGCACTCTGGTCGCGTTCCTGCTCTACGTCTTCTACCTGATGTCCCCGATCCAGCAGGTCGTCGGCGCGGTCACTCAGTACCAGGCCGGCGCCGCCGCCCTCGCCCGGATCCGCGAGGCCCTGCGGCTGCCTGCCGAGCCGCCGGCCGAGCCCGCGCCGCTGCCCGCACCCGGCGCCGAACCCGCCGCGCTGGCCTTCGAGGACGTCCGGTTCCGGTACGCGCAGGATCTGCCGTACGTCCACCATGGCGTGAGCTTCGAGGTACCGCCGCGCGGTATGACCGCCTTCGTCGGCCCGTCCGGGGCGGGCAAGACCACCGTCTTCTCCCTCATCGAGCGGTTCTACGACCCGGACGCCGGACGGATCACGTTCGACGGCCGCGACCTGGCCGCGTGGGAGACAACCTTGCTCCGTTCCGCGATCGGCTACGTCGAGCAGGACGCGCCCGTGCTCTCCGGCACCCTCCGCGACAACCTCCTGCTCGGCCATCCGGACGCAGGCGAGGAGGACCTGCACCGCGTGCTGGGGACCACCCGGCTCGACGGTCTCGTCGAGCGGCTCCCCAAGGGCCTGGACACGCTCGTGGGGCACCGCGGCACCAAGCTCTCCGGCGGTGAGCGTCAGCGCGTCGCGATCGCCCGCGCGCTGCTGCGCCGCCCCCGCCTGCTCCTGCTCGACGAGGCCACGAGCCAGCTCGACGCCGTGAACGAGGCGGCGCTGCGCGACACCGTCTCCGACGTCTCCCGCACCACGACCGTGATGGTGGTGGCCCACCGGCTCTCCACGGTCACCATGGCCGACCGCATCGTCGTGATGGACACGGGCCGGGTACGTGCCGTGGGCACCCACCGAGAACTCGTCACCGCCGACCCGCTCTACGCCGAACTCGCCGCCACCCAGTTCCTGTCCACCGCTGACAGCTGACGGTCCCCGGGACGGCGAAGTCCCCGTCCCGCCCCTGCTGCGGGGTGGGACGGGGACTTCGGTGGGGCTCGGGGTTACGCCGGTACCGCCGGTTCGCGGCGGCTGTCCGACCAGGCCGACCAGAGTTCGGCGTAGCGGCCGCCCGCCGCGACGAGTTCGTCGTGGGTGCCGGTCTCCACGACGCGGCCCTGGTCCAGGACGACGACGCGGTCCGCGGTCGCCGCCTGCGGGAGGCGGTGGGCCACCATCAGGCCCGTACGGCCCTCCAGGGCGCGCAGCGCGGCCGTCTCCAGGACGCGGGCGCCCGCGCTGCCGGCGTCCGCGGTGGCCTCGTCGAGGATCGCGATCGGCGGGTCGGTGAGGACGAGCCGGGCCAGCGCGAGGTGCTGGGCCTGGGTCACCGTCAGCCGGTGGCCGCCCTCGCCGACGACCGTCGCAAGGCCGTCGGGCAGTGCGTCGACCCAGGTCAGTGCGTCGACGTGGGCCAGTGCCGCGCGCAGCTCCTCGTCCGTGGCCGCCGGGCGGGCCAGCCGCAGGTCCTCGGCCAGCGGTCCCGCGAAGACGTGGACCTCCTGGCTGATCAGGGTGACCGCCCGCCGGACCCCGGCCGCGCCCAGCTCCCGGGAGTCCACCCCGCCCAGCGAGATCGCACCGGTCGCCGGGTCGTGGACGCCGGCGATCAGCTTCGCCAGCGTCGTCTTGCCCGCACCGCTCGCGCCGACCAGCGCCACCCGCTCGCCGTCCCGGACCTCCAGGTCCACCTCGGACAGCACCGGATGGCCGTCCACGTACGCGTGGCCGAGGCCCGACACCTTCACCGAGCCGTCCACCGGCGCGGCGGCCCGCACGTCGGGCTCACGCTCCGCCGGGAGGCTCGACACGCCCACGAGGCGGGCGAGGCTCGCCCCTGCGGACTGCGCGTCGTCGATGAGGAAGAGGGCGGCGTTGATCGGGTTGAAGAGCCCGTGGAAGTAGAGCGCCGCCGCCGTCGCCGTACCGATGCTCACCGAGCCGCCGTCCACCAGGAAGAAGCCGGTGATGAGGATCGACGTCATGCCGATGAACTCGGCGATGTTCAGCCGGGAGAAGAAGCCCGACACGAGGTGCATGCCGCGTGCCGCCAGGTCGACCGCCGCCTGCGACCGCCGCTCCAGGAGCTCCGCGTGCCGCCCGTTCAGCCGGAACGCCCGTACGGTACGTACCCCGCCGACGCTGTCGAGCAGCTGGTGCTGGAGGGCGCCGGTCGCCACCCGGTGCGCGGCGTAGATGGTCGCGGCGCGCGGGATGTACCAGCGCACCGTCAGGATGTGGACCGGTACGGCCAGCAGGACGGCCGGCAGGAAGCGCCAGTCGAGGACGGTGAGACCGACCAGGGTCAGGATGATGGTGAGGAAGGCGCCGGCGAACTCGGGCAGTGCCTGCCGTACCGCCTTCGCGATCAGCGTGACGTCGCCCGTGACCCGCGAGGTCAGGTCGCCCGAACCGGCCTTCTCGACCCGTTCGAGCGGCAGCCGCAGCGCCCGCGCGATGAACCGTTCCCGCAGGTCCGCGAGGACCGTCTCGCCGAGCCGGGCCACCAGGGACTTGCCGATCGCGGTCGCGACGCCCCGGGCGACCGCGACCCCGAGCAGGAGCAGCATCGGCACGGTCAGCGCGCCCGCGCCGCTCTTGTCCACGACCAGGTCCACGATGCGGCCGAGCAGCGGCGCGGTCAGCAGCCCGATGGCCGTGCCGAGGACGAGGACGGTGACCGCGGCCACCGAGAGGAGACGGTGGTGGCGGAGGAGTTCACGGACGACGGCGAAGGTATGGGCACCGGTGGCGGTGGGCAGGAGCTCGCGCTCGGGCGTGCCGGGTACGGGTCCGCTCATCGTCCGTCCTTCGTCGTTCACGTCTCGGTCCCGCACCTCGTGTGCGTCCTGGGGATCCCTGTCCTGAGCGGCCGTCATGCCAGCACCGCCGTGCGGTACGTCTCGTGGGCGGCGACCAGCTCCGGGTGGCTGCCCTCGGCGGTCACCCGGCCGTCGTCCAGCATGATCACGACGTCCGTCCCGGCGAGCAGGGCGGGGCTGGTGGTGACCAGGACCGTGGTGCGGCCCTTGCGCAGGTCCCGCAGCCGGCCGGCGATCCGGGCCTCGGTGACCGTGTCCACGGCCGTGGTCGGGTCGTGGACGACGAGCACCGGCGGGTCGGCGGCCAGGGCCCGGGCGAGCGCGACCCGTTGGCGCTGGCCGCCGGAGAGCGACCGGCCGCGCTCGGTGAGCACGGTGTCCACACCCTCGGGCAGCGCCTCGGCGACGTCGTCCGCCGCCGAGGCGGCCAGCGCAGGGCCGACGTCCGACGCGTCGGCCGTGTCCGCCGGGTCCGTACCGTCGGCGCCCGCCCGTACGTTGGCGAGCAGGCTGTCCTCGAACAGGTCGGCGTCGTGGTGGGCGACCAGGATCGCGCGGCGGGCGTCGGCCGGGCCGAGGTCGGTCAGCGGTACGCCGTCCAGCTCGACGGTCCCTTCGGCGGGGTCGAGTTCACGGCCGAGGCAGAGCAGCAGGTCGTTCGCGGCGGCCGCGTCGCGGGCCACCACACCGACGAGG
This sequence comes from Streptomyces sp. P9(2023), assembly GCF_032436795.1. Lineage (NCBI taxonomy): Bacteria > Bacillati > Actinomycetota > Actinomycetes > Kitasatosporales > Streptomycetaceae > Streptomyces > Streptomyces sp. P9(2023). Next base: position 25,393 of record NZ_JAUPWM010000002.1, on the reverse strand, counting down.
CTGCCGGCGGCGATGTCGAGGTCGACGCCGCGCAGCGCGCCCTGGGTGACCCCGCGCAGCCGCAGCCGCCCGGTCACCTTGTCGGGCAGTTCGGCCGTGCCGGCCGCGACGGCCGGCGGCGAGGCGAGGACCTCGGCGATCCGGTCGGCCGAGGCACGGCCCTGGGCGAACTCGCCGTTGACGTAGGTGAGGAGCTGGAAGGGGCCGAGGAGGTACTGGGCGAGGCCGACGGCCGCCACCAGCTGACCCACCGTGATGCTGCCGCTCATCGCGAGATGGGCGCCGACGAGCCCGATGGCCGCGATGAAGATGCCCGTCAGGGCGAGGATCGCGCCGTCGTGCCAGGCCCGGCTGGTCGCGGCCCGCAGGGCGGCGGCCAGCGAACTCCGGCTGGTCTCCCGGTAGCGGGCGACCGCGGCCGCCTCCGCGCCGATGCCCTTCAGCACCCGCAGACCGCCGACCAGGTCGGCGGCGACTCCGGAGGCGTGGGCGGCGTGCTCCTGCTCCGCCTCGCTGCGCCGCTCCAGCGGGCGGCTGATGACGTGGCCGAGCCACAACAGCGGCGGGACGCCGAGCAGGACGAGCAGCCCGAGCGGTACGGAGATCCGCAGCAGCGCCACCGCGCTGACCGCGAGACCGGCGATGGCCGAGAGCGTGTACGGCATCGCGGAGGCGACCGAGCCGACGCGTCGGGCGTCGCCCGTGGCGACCGCGGTGAGCGCGCCCGGCAGCCGGCCGGCGTCGGCGCCGCCCCTGGGGTCGAGGACCCGGGCGGCGAGGTCCTGCCGGATCCGGTGCGCGGCGGCCTCGCCCGCGCCCTCCGCGAGCCGCGCGGAGTTGCGGTAGCAGGTGGACAGGATGAGGAAGAGAACGGCGAGCACCAGCAGCCAGCGCAGGAGGGCGCCGGAGGAACCGGTCGCCACCGCCTCGTCGATGACCAGACCGATGACGACCGGGACGAGTGCCTCGCACGCCTGGTGCGCCATGCCGAGGAGCGAGGCTCCCGCGACCCGTCGGCGTTGATCGGCGAGAGCTCGGCGGAGGACGGAGCCCCCCGTTGGTCCTCCAGCGGGCATGCGGTGCCTCCACAGGAAAGGGCAGGATAGTTAGGTAAGGCTACCTTAAACACGGCTGCTGCCAAGGGTGTGCGGCAGCCCCGGCGTCATCCTCGCAGCGTGCGGCGTTGATCGGGGACGAACCTCGCGTTGACCCGTCCCGGATGTACGGTTAGGCTCACCTAAGTTCATTCGAGAATCTGTCATCTCGCTTGCCGCACAGCCGTGTTCAACGCCCGGCGCGGCTCGCGGGGGCTCGAGTCCGCCGCCAGGGGAGTGGTCGTTGTCCGTCGAAACCCGGGCGGCGCCCGGAAACGAGACCGGTGGCCCCGCCGTGCCGGCCGTGCCCACGGCACGTCCGACCGCGGTGGCTCTGCGCGGCCTCGGCCTCGTCGTCACCCTCGGGGCCCTGGTCCTCGTCTCCCTGGTCAGTGTCTGGGTCGGTACGCGAGGCATTCCGTTCACCTCGATCTGGCATCTCCTGTGGGAGCCGGACGGTTCGGAAGCCTCCGTGATCGTGCACGACTACCGGATCCCCCGTACCGTCCTCGGTCTCCTCGTGGGGATGGCCCTCGGCCTCTCGGGGGCCCTGATGCAGGCCCTGACCCGTAATCCGCTCGCCGACCCCGGACTGCTCGGCGTGAACCTGGGTGCCTCCGCCGGTGTCGTCGTGGCCATCGCCTTCCTGGGCGTCGCCGCGCCGCTCGGCTACGTCTGGTTCGCCCTCGCCGGCGCCGCCGCCGCGTCGGTGGGCGTCTACCTCCTCGGCTCCTCCGGGCGGAAACTGGCCACCCCCGACCGGCTCGTCGTCGCCGGAGCAGCCGTGACCGCCGTGCTGTACGCCTTCAACTGGGCCGTGCTGCTCTTCGATCCCGAGGCGTTCGACCAGTTCCGTTTCTGGACCGTGGGCTCCCTCGCCGGCCGGTACTACGACATCGTGCTGCTGATGCTGCCGTTCGTCGTCGTCGGCCTGGTCCTCGCCTTCGTCCTCGCCCCGTCCCTCAACGCCCTCGCCATGGGCGACCAGATGGGGCGCGCCCTCGGCGTCCACGTCGGACGGACCCGGGTCCTCGCGGCCGTCGCCGTGATGCTGCTCTGCGGCGCGGCCACCGCCGCCGCCGGACCGATCGGCTTCGTCGGCCTGGCCGTTCCGCACGTGGCCCGGTTCCTCGCGGGAGCCGACCAGCGCTGGGTGTTCGCGTACTCGGCGCTGCTCGCCCCCGTCCTGCTCATCGGCTCGGACGTGCTGGGCCGGGTGCTCGGCGCCCCGGGCGAGGTCCAGGTCGGCATCGTCACCGCGTTCCTGGGCGCCCCTCTGTTCATCGCGCTGTGCCGCCGTCGAAAGCTGGTCATGCTGTGAGCGCCGTACGGGAGGCCCAAGCCTCCACCCTCCAGGCCGGGACCGCCCCCCGCGTGATCAGCGGCCGGGTCGTCCGCGTCGGCAGGGGCGGACTCTCGCTGCGCGTCCAGGGCCGTACCGTCGCCGTGACCGCCCTGCTGCTCGCCGCGCTCGTCGTCGTCATGGGCGTCACCCTGACCACCGGCGACTTCCCGCTCACCGTCGGCGAGGTCCTCGGGGCCCTGACCGGAAACGGCTCCGGAGCCGCCGACTTCGTCGTCAACACCCTCCGGATGCCGCGCATCCTGACCGCGGTGTTCGTCGGCGCGGCCCTGGGCGTCAGCGGCGCGATCCTGCAGAGCCTCACCCGGAACTCACTCGGCAGCCCCGACATCATCGGCTTCACCAACGGCTCCGCCGTGGGCGCGCTCGTCGTCATCATCGTGCTGCACGGCAGCATGACCCAGATCGCGATCGGCGCCCTGATCGGCGGACTCGCCACGGCCCTCGTCGTCCATCTCCTGCTGATCGGCCGTGGGTTGCAGGGGTTCCGGCTGGTCGTCATCGGCATCGGCGTCAGCGCCCTGCTGCTCGCCGTCAACTCGTACCTGATCACCCGGGCGACCTTCCAGGAGGCCCAGGAGGCGCAGGCGTGGCTGATCGGCAGCCTCGGCAACCGGCTGTGGATGCATGCGAACGCCATCGGACTCGCCCTCGCCGTCCTCCTGCCGCCCGCCCTCCTCCTCTCCCGCCGCCTCGCCATGGTCGAGATGGGCGACGTCACGGCGACGGCCCTCGGCGTCAACGTGACGCGGACCCGGACGATCCTCTTCGTCATCAGCGTCGCCCTCGCCGCCTTCGCCACCGCCGTCACGGGCCCCATCGCGTTCATCGCCCTGGCCGCGCCCCAGGTGGTCCGCCGACTCACCCGCTCGTCCGGCCCCGCCCTGGTGCCGTCCGCCCTCATGGGCGCCGTCCTGCTCGCCCTCAGCGACCTCGTCGTGCAACGGGCGTTCGCCCCCGCGCTGCTGCCCGTGGGCACGGCCACCGGGGCCGTCGGCGGCGCCTACCTCATCTGGCTGCTGATCACCGAGTCGCGAAAGAGCCGCGCATGACTGGTACGAACGCCCCGGGCCCCCGGCTGCGCGCCGAGGACCTCACCCTCTCCTACGACCAGCGGACCGTCGCCGAGTCGCTGAGCGTCGACATCCCCGACCACTCCTTCACGGTGATCATCGGGCCGAACGCCTGCGGCAAGTCGACGCTGCTCACCGCGCTCGCCCGGATGCTCAGGCCCAAGGCCGGCCAGGTCTACCTCGACGGCGCCGCCATCGCCACGTACCGCTCCCGCGAGGTCGCCCGCCGGCTCGGGCTGCTCCCGCAGTCCTCCAGCGCTCCCGGCGGCATCACGGTCGGCGACCTCGTGGCCCGCGGCCGCTACCCGCACCAGCGGCTGCTGAAGCAGTGGTCCGCGGAGGACGAGACGGCCGTGGTCGAGGCGATGCGGCAGACCGGCGTCCTGGAACTCGCCGACCGCCCCGTGGACGACCTCTCCGGCGGCCAGCGGCAGCGGGTCTGGCTCTCCATGGTGCTGGCCCAGCAGACCTCCATCCTGCTGCTCGACGAGCCGACGACCTACCTCGACATCGCGCACCAGGTCGAGGTGCTCGACCTCTGCGCCGAACTGCACGCCCGCAAGGGCCACACCGTGGTGGCCGTCCTGCACGACCTCAACCAGGCCTGCCGCTACGCCACGCACCTCATCGTGATGCGGCCCGGCGGGACCATCGCGGCCGAGGGCGACCCGGCCACCGTCATGACGGCCGAGCTGGTCGAGGACGTGTTCGGCCTGCCCTGCCGGATCATCGCCGACCCGGAGACCGGCACCCCGCTGATGATCCCGGCCGCGCCCCGGCGGTTCGACCCGGAGACCGACACGACGGACGCGGCCGACGACGTGCAGGACAGGACGGACCCGCCCTCCGCCGCCCCGCCCTCCGCCGCCCCGCCCTCCGCCGCCCTGCTGGCCGAGACCTCCTGACCTCCTGACCACCTGGATACGACCTCCCGGATACGACCTCCCGGACACGACTCCTAGATACGGACGGACCGACCGCCCATGATGCTCTGCACGAGGCTGACGAACGCCCGCATCCTCACCATGGATCCGGACCACCCGGTCGCCCACGACCTGGGCATCTGGCAGGGCCGGATCGTCGGCCTCGACGAGGCCGTGACCTCGCTGCCCGCCCGCGAGGTCGTCGACCTCCAGGGCGCCACCGTCCTGCCCGGGTTCATCGACAGCCACGTCCACCTGGCGTGGACCGGCCTCAAGGCGAGCTCCCCGAGCATCGCCGGCCTCGAACGCGTCGAGGACGTCCTCGACGTCGTCGGGGACGCCTGCGCCCGCAAGAGCACCCCCGGCGCGTGGGTCAGCGTCGGCGGCTACGACCAGCGCGCCCTCGGCCGGCACCTGACGGCCGCCGAACTGGACCGGGTGAGCCAGGGCCACCGGGTGTTCGTGATGCACCAGTCCGGCCACGCCTGCGTGGTCAACACCGCCGTCCTCGACCTGCTTCCGGCGGACGTTCCGCACGAGGACGGCGTCCTTGTGGAGAGCGCGATGGGCGCCGTCAGGGGGCTGCGGCTCCCGTACGCGCAGGAGGAACTGGCCGACGCCATCGAGTACGCGGCACGGGAGTGCCTGGCCGAGGGCGTCACGGCGGTGGCCGAGGCCGGCATCGGCGGCGGCCTCCTCGGCCACAGCCCCGTCGAGCTCGGCGCGTACCAACTCCTGCGCGACCAGGGCCGGCTGCCCCTGCGCATCCAGCTCATGCCGGGCGGCGACACCCTGCGCCCGGTCGGCGCGCACGAGCGGGACGGCATCCCGCGCGGGCTCGACCTCGGCCTGCGGACCGGGTTCGGGGACGACTGGCTCTCCGTCGGCGCGCTGAAGATATACACCGACGGCGGCATGATGGCCCGTACGGCCGCCCTCACCGCGCCGTACGAGGGCTCGGACCACACGGGCCAGCTCCAGGCCGACCCCGAACACCTCACCTCCCTCATCGTCGACGGCCACCTCGCCGGCTGGCAGCTCGCCGTCCACGCGATCGGCGACCGGGCCGCCGACCTCGCCCTGGACGCCCTGGAGCGGGCCCAGGAGCTGCGGCCCCGCACGGATGCCCGGCACCGGATCGAGCACGCCGGGCTCATCCGCCCCGACCAGCTTCCGCGCTTCGCCCGGCTCGGCCTCAGCGCCGTCGTCCAGCCCAACTTCCTGCGCTACTTCGGCGACGACTACGCCACGATCATGGGACCCGAGCGCGCGCCCTGGATGTACCGGGGCCGGGGCTTCCTCGACCACGGCGTCCCGCTCGTCGGCAGCTCCGACCGGCCCGTCACGGACGGATCGCCGCTGCGGGCCGTCCAGTTCATGGTCGAGCGGGCCTCCGTGTCGGGTCAGCTCATCGGCCCCGAGGAGGCGATCACCGTCGACGAGGCGCTGTACGCGTACACGGTCGCCGGCGCGTACGCCTGCCGTTGGGACGACAGCGCGGGCACCCTCACGCCCGGCAAGCGAGCCGACCTCGTCGTCCTCGGCGACGACCCGCGCCGCGTGGACACCTCCAGGATCGGCGACATCGAGGTCGTGGCGACCTACGTGGACGGCCGTGCGGCGACGGAGGCACGGAAGCCTTGACCACGGCGCTGTCGTCCCGCGAACCCGATGTCCCGGCGCTACGGAACCACCCCACGCTCACCGTGCGGCCCGCACACCCCGGGGACGCCGCCGCGCTCGTCGCCCTCTCCCGGCCGTTCGTCGACTCGGGAGCGCTCCGCGAGCGCCCGCTCTCCCTCTACGCCGACCGGGCGGCGGACTTCCTCGTCGCGGAGGGCCCCGGAGGAACCCTCGACGGCTGCCTCGGGCTGCGCGCCCACCCCGCCGATCCGACGGCCGGCCTCGCCGCCACCGGGGTCCTCTACAACTTCTGCGTGGCCGGGCACCGTCAGGGGTGCGGTACGGGCGCCCGACTGCTGCGCGCCGCGCTGGCGAAGGCCCGCGGCCGATCCCTGCGGACCCTGTTCACGGCGACGACCGGCGGCGGCGACCTCTTCCTGCGGCACGGCTTCGCACCGGCCCGCGCGAGCCAGGCACCGCCGTCCTGGGCACGCTCCCTCGACCCGCGCCGCAACGCCCGCATCCTGGCCCGCGCCCTCTAGCGACGGGGCGGTTCACCGGAGCACGACGGTGAACCGCCCGTCGCCGGAGGAGCCGCACGATGGTGGACCGGTCCGGCTGTCAGGCGTCGAGGAGTTCCGGCAGCGCCTTCACCAGTCGGCCGATCTGATGGTCCGTCACCGTCAGGGCCGGAGCCAGCCGTACGATGCCGGGGTCGGCCGCGTTGACGAGGAACCCGGCGTCCTGGGCCGCCCGTTGGACGGCGGCGGCGACGGGTTCCGTCAGAACGATGCCCAGGAGGAGGCCCGCGCCCCGCACCTCGGCGACCCGCCGATGTGCCAGGGCCTCGATGCCGTGGCGCAGCCGCGCGCCCAGGCGGGCGACCTGGGCCAACAGGCCCTCCGTCTCGATGGTCTCCAGGACGGCGAGCCCCGCCGCGCAGGCGACCGGGTTGCCGCCGAAGGTGGAGCCGTGCTGGCCGGGCTCCAGCAGCTCGGCCGCCCGGCCGAAGGCCACCGTGGCACCGATCGGCAGCCCGCCGCCCAGGCCCTTGGCGAGAGTGATCACGTCCGGGTCCACGCCCTCGGCCGCCTGGTGCGCGAACCAGTGGCCGGTACGGCCGATCCCGGTCTGCACCTCGTCGAGGACGAGCAGCGTGCCCGTGGCCCGGGTGATCTCGCGGGCGGCCCGCAGATACCCCTCGGGCGCCGGAACGACCCCCGCCTCGCCCTGGACCGGTTCCAGGACGACGGCCGCGGTCTCCTCGGTCACGGCGGCGCGCAGGGCCGCGACGTCCCCGAACGGCACGTGCGTCACCTCTCCGGGCAGCGGCAGGAAGGGGGCGCGTTTCGCCGGCTGGCCGGTGAGCGCCAGCGCCCCGAGGGTGCGCCCGTGGAAGCCGCCTTCCGCGGCGACGATGTGCGGGCGCCCCGTCCGGCGGGCGATCTTGAAGGCGGCCTCGACCGCCTCCGTACCGGAGTTCGCGAAGAACACCCGGCCCCGCTCCCGGGCAAGAAGACCCAGCAGCCGCTCGGCCAGCGCGACGGGCGGCCCGGCCACGAACAGGTTCGAGACGTGCCCGAGCCGGCCGATCTGGTCCTGGACGGCGGACACCACGGCGGGGTGGGCGTGGCCGAGCGTGTTGACCGCGATCCCGCCCGTGAAGTCCGTGTACGCCCGGCCCGCCTCGTCCCAGACCGTGCTGCCCTCACCCCGGACCAGGGCGAGCGGGGGAGCGCCGTACGTGTCCATCATGACCGTCCGCCAGCGGTCCGTGAGCGGTGTGAGGCCCCCGTCGGCGGTCACGCGTCCTCCTCCTTCTTCGTCCCGTCCGGGACCACGGTCGTGCCCGGGCCCTCCTCGGCGAAGACCCCCCGCAGCAGGGCGTGCGGCACCCGGCCGTCCAGGACATGGGCCCGCCGGACACCCCCGCGTACCGCGCGCAGACAGCCCTCCATCTTCGGGAGCATGCCGCTCGCGAGCCCCGGCAGCAGCGCGTCCAGCTCCGCCGCCGTGAGCCGGTCGATCACTTCGGTGCTGTGCGGCCAGTCCGCGTACAGCCCCTCGACGTCGGTCAGGACCGCCAGCCGTTCCGCGCCGAGCGCCACCGCCAACGCCGAGGCCGCGAGATCGGCGTTGACGTTGTAGACCTCGCCGTCCTCACCGCGCGCGACCGGCGACACCACCGGGATACGGCCCTCGTCGAGCAGTGTCCGTACGGTGCCCGGCTCCACGGCCACGACCTCGCCGACCAGGCCGATGTCGACCGCCCGCCCGTCTACCCAGGCCGGGCGCCGTACGGCCGTCATCGTGTGCGCGTCCTCGCCCGACATGCCCACCGCGAACGGGCCGTGGGCGTTCAGCGCGCCGACCAGGTCCCGCTGGACCTGGCCCGTCAGGACCATGCGGACGACGTCCATCGTCTCCGGCGTGGTGACACGGAGCCCCGCCTCGAAGCGGACCTCCAGGTCGAGCCGGTCGAGCATCGCGCTGATCTGCGGTCCGCCGCCGTGCACGACGACCGGGCGCAGCCCCGCGTGCCACAGCTCCACGACGTCCTGGGCGAACGTCCGGTGGAGCGCCGGGTCCACCATGGCGTTGCCGCCGAACTTGACGACGACCGTGCGGCCCTGGAGCTCCTCCAGCCACGGGAGATCGGCGTCCGTAAGACCGGCGGTCGGTGCGGTCGGTGCGGTCGGTACGGCCGTCAGGCCGCTCTGCCCGCTCATGAGCTGTACGCGCTGTTCTCGTGGACGTACTCGGCGGTGAGGTCGTTGGTCCAGATCACCGCGGAGGAGTCGCCCGCGCACAGGTCCACCGTGATCGTGATCCGGCGGTACGACAGGTCGACCTTGTCCCTGGACTCGCCCGCCGCGCCGTTACGGCACACCCAGACGTCGTTGATCGCCACGTCCAGCCGGTCGGGATCGAAGGCGGCGGAGGTGGTCCCGATCGCGGACAGCACCCGGCCCCAGTTCGGGTCCTCCCCGTGCAGCGCGCACTTGAGGAGGTTGTTCCGCGCCACGGACCTGCCCACCTCGACGGCGTCCTCCTCCGCGGCCGCGCCGACGACCGTCACCTCGATCTCCTTGGACGCACCCTCCGCGTCCGCGATCAGCTGCCGGGCCAGATCCAGGCACACCGCGTGCACCGCCTCGCCGAACTCCGCGGCTTCCGGCACGACCCCGGACGCGCCCGAAGCGAGCAGCAGCACGGTGTCGTTGGTGGACATGCAGCCGTCCGAGTCCACCCGGTCGAACGTGGTGCGCACCGCCGCGCGGAGCGTCGCGTCGAGCGCCTCCGCGTCGACGTCCGCGTCCGTGGTGAGCACGACCAGCATCGTGGCGAGACCGGGTGCGAGCATCCCCGCGCCCTTGGCCATCCCGCCGACCGTCCAGCCGTCCCGGGCGGCGACCGCGGTCTTGTGGACGGAGTCCGTCGTCCTGATGGCGACGGCCGCGTCCTCCCCACCCTCGGGCGCCAGCCGCTCCACGGCGGTGGCGATGCCCGCCGTGACCTTGTCCATCGGCAGCATGACGCCGATCAGACCGGTGGAGCACACCGCGACCTCGTGCGGGTCCAGGTCCAGCGCCCGCGCCGTGTGCTCGGCCATCAGCAGCGCGTCGACCGCGCCGGCCTGACCCGTACAGGCGTTGGCGCCACCGGAGTTGAGGACGACGGCCGCGATCCGGCCGTCGGCCAGGGCGCGCCGGGACCAGCGGACGGGCGCGGCCTGCACGCGGTTGGAGGTGAAGACGCCGGCGACGGCGCGCGACGGCCCTCGGTTCACCACCAGGGCCAGATCCCGGTCGCCGGACTCCTTGATCCCGGCGGCCACGCCGCTGGCAAGGAATCCACGGGCAGCGGTCACACTCACGGTGCCACTCCATTCATGGGCAGGCCCAGCCGCTCCGGCAGGCCGAGGGCGAGATTCATGCACTGCACCGCGCCACCCGCGGTGCCCTTCACCAGGTTGTCGATGGCGCTCACACAGATCAGCCGGCCTGCGTCCGGGTCCACGGCGATCTGCACCTGGGCGGTGTTGGAGCCGAGGACGGCGGCGGTCGAGGGCCACTGCCCCGGCGGCAGGAGTCGTACGAACGGTTCGTCGGCGTACGCCGCCTCGTACACCGCCCGCACCGCGGCCTCCCCGGCGGCGGCCGCGTCCGGGCGGAGCCGGGCCGAGCAGGTCGCGAGGATGCCCCGGGACATGGGAGCCAGGGTCGGGGTGAAGGAGACCGTCACGTGTTCGCCCGCCACCAGGGACAGGTTCTGTGTCAGCTCGGGTGTGTGCCGGTGGCCGCCGCCCACTCCGTACGGAGTCATGGAGCCCATCACCTCGGAGCCGAGGAGCTGCGGCTTGAGCGCCCGCCCGGCCCCCGACGTGCCGCTGGCCGCGACGACCACCGCCTCGGGCTCGACCAGCCGGGCCACGTACGCGGGGAAGAGCGCAAGCGTGACCCCCGTCGGATAGCAGCCCGGCACCGCGATCCGGGTGGCGCCCTTCAACTCGTCTCGGACGCCCGGCAGTTCGGGGAGACCGTACGGCCAGGTCCCGGCGTGCCCGGAGCCGTAGAACCGTTCCCAGGCCGCCGGGTCGCGGAGCCGGAAGTCCGCCCCGCAGTCCACGACCACCGGGCCGGGGCCCAGCTCCCGCGCGAGGGCGGCCGACTGTCCGTGCGGCAGGGCGAGGAAGACCACGTCGTGGCCGCGCAGGGTGTCCGGCGAGGTCTCCACCAGGACGCGGTCCGCGAGCCCGGACAGCTGGGGCTGGACGGCGCCGAGCGAGCGGCCCGCGCTGCTGTGCGCGGTCAGCGCGCCGATCTCCACGCCCGGATGTGCGTCGAGGAGGCGGAGGATCTCCCCGCCCGCATAGCCGCTGGCACCGGCCACCGCGACCCGTACGGTCATCTTCGTCGTCTCTCCCTGTCCGTGGGGGGTGCTGCGGTCACAGGATGGGCGCCGCAGGTCGCCGTCAGGGGGACCAGGTCACGCATCCCGGCGAACGGCAGGTAGCGCACTGTTGAGCAAGAGGTCGCGCAAAAGGGATTCCGTCGTGCACACCACCCCGCTGCGGGCGGCCCAGCGCAGCGCCATGGCGTGTTCCTCGGGGGAGAAGTCCGCCACGGCGTCGGCGACGACGAAGGGCTGGATGTCGTTCATGAAGGCGTCGGCCGCCGTGAGCAGGACGCCGAGGTGGGCGTAGACCCCGCAGATGATCAGCTGGTCGCGGCCCTCCGAGCGCAGCAGCCTGCCGAGGTGGCTGCGGAGGAAGGCGTTGTGGCGCACGTTGGCGAGCAGGTGCTCGCCGGTGCGGGGCGTGAGCGGGGCGACGATCGCGGCCGCGTCCGGTTCGTCGCCGATGCCAGGACCCCAGACGTCGGCGACCAGACCGCGCTGACCGGGCCGCTGGGCGGCCGGCTCGGCGCTGAAGAGGACGGGTACGCCCAGGGTCCCGGCCAGCTCGCGGAGGGCCGCGATGTTGTCGACGAGCTCCACGACCGGGCTCTGCCCGGCCGGGAACGCCGCCACGAAGTGGTTCTGCATGTCGAGGACCAGCAGCGCGGCGCGCGCGGGGTCGATGGACCAGGGGACGCAGGACCGGGGGAGGGCGGAGCGGTCGGGCAGGGGGTAGGGGCCGACGGTCGGCAGGCCCATGGTGGTTCCTCCCCCGGTGGTGCGCGCACAAGTCCGCGCCGCCACCACGTGTATGTGATTTAGCTAAGCCTAACCTAAGTTGGGCTGGGATGGGTGTACGGGCGGCGGTAATTGCCCGTCGTGCACGGCGAGTTGCCGGGGCGGGAGGAACGAGTGGTGCCTCAGCGGCGGGGCGAGTGGTGGTGGTGCGCGCAGGACGGTGTCGTCAGGATCCGCCGGACCTGCTCGCCGGCCTCGGCCGCGTCCCGGGCCTCGGTGGGGAAGGGGACGCGCAGGTCGCAGTGGCCCTCGCGGTACTCGCAGCGCAGGGTGATGGCGTACCGGTCCACGGCGAGCGGCAGGGCCCGGACCACCCCGTACGGCAGCCGCGAGCCGGCGAGGACGACCAGATCGGCCACCATGTCCCCGTGGGCGTCGGCGAGATGCGTGAGCATGGCGGCCTCCTCCACGGCGAGGGGGTCGGGCTGCGCGAGGGTGAAGGCGTCCAGGCTCACGTCCTGGGTTCCGGCGGCGGTCTTCAGCGTGACCCGCGCGAGATCGAGCCGGAGTCCGTCCTCGGCCGTCGCCAGCCAGCCGGAGATCGTCACCCGGGCGCGCACCCGGTCGCGCAGCGGTGTCGGTGCGATGTCGGTGAACTCGAGCAGGGCGGCGAGGCTGCCGCGCGGAGCGGCGACGACCTCGGCGGTCAGGGGGCTGTCGGCCTGCGGGGTGAGGGTGATCCGGCCGTTCCGGCCGAGGGTGTGCATACCGATGAGGTCGTAGCACTGCCCGTCCGTGGTCAGGGAGAGTGAGACCGCCTGCGCCAGCACGGAACGGACGCGCTCCGCCGCGGACTGCTCGGAAGGGGCGGTGTCGGTGACGGCGCTCAAGGCAACTCCTCGCGAGGTGGCGGGCATCGGATCGATGTCACTAAGGTAAGGCTAACCTAAGCCACTCCGGAAGTTCATGTCCAGCCATTCCGCGCCGCGGCGGCCACTACCATCGGCCTCGCTCGCCAGTTCACACGCTCGGAAGTTCGTTCCTCGGCCCGGAGGTCCCACCATGCGCAGGCGTACGTTCATGGCCGCCGCCGGAGCCGCGGTCGCGGCCGGCGGGCTGACCGCCCCCGTGGCGCGCGCAGCCGTGGCGCCGCCCGTCGGGGCGAAGCTGACGGACCGTGACCCGCTCGCCTCGGCCAACGCGCGCGCGGTCTACGCGCACCTGGTGGCGATGGAGAACGCGGCGCGGAGCGGGAGCCGGCCGATGACGATCATCGGGCAGCACATCGAGACGCAGAACGAGCTGTACAACGCGGGTTACGGGGACACCGGCGGCGCCACCTTCTCCGGCTACTCCTACAAGAAGGCCCGCGACATCACGGGCAAGCTCTCCGGGTTCGTCGAGATCGACCTCGGACCCGGCTACGGCGCGACCGGTGGCTGGGGGACGTACGGGGACCGCGACTACAACCGGGCCCTCGGCCTGCCGACCGGGCTGCGGCAGTGGCAGTACGTGGACGACGCCGTCGACCTCGCCTTCGGCGTGTGGAAGGGACTGCCGCGCGCCGCCGACGGCACATACAACCCGGAGGGCGTGATGACCCGGCTCGACGGCACCACCGCGTCGCTCGCCAACGGCGGCGCGGCCGCCGGGATCGTGGGCATGAGCTTCCACCAGCCGTACCCCGGCTCGGCGTTGAAGTCCTTCAGTCGCGTCCTCACCCAGGTCGAGGGGCAGCATCCGGGCGGGTCCACGTCCTCCCCGGTGGCCACGCTCACCACCGACCAGACGTGGTTCGACCGCGTGGTCGACCGCGAGTCCGACACCCCCGAGTACCGGGCCCTCCTCGCCGACCTGGAGTACCTCGCCGCGGCGCTCTCGTACTTCGCCCGCTACGACATACCCGTGCTCCTACGTCCGTACCACGAGATGAACGGCGGCTGGTTCTGGTGGGGCGGCAAGACCCCGGCCAGCTACAAGAAGCTGTGGGCGATCACGTACGACTTCCTCGTCGGGACGAAGGGGCTGCACAACCTGATCTTCGTCTGGTCGCCCAACGCCTGGCAGCCGCAGGGTGGCGACGTGCCGTGGGACCACTACCCCGGCGGCGACCGGGTCGACGTCGTCGGCGTCGACGACTACAGCCCGAGCGCCTCGGACCTCACCCACGTCTACTACACCGGCCTCGCCGACTACGCGAAGCCGCGGATGCTCGCCGAGACCTTCGACGTGCCGGTCACCGCCGACCTGACGAACGCGCTGACCCGCAGCCCGTGGGTGATCTGGAGCGTGTGGGGCGACGGGCTGACCCGTACGTCCGTCAACACGAACGCGGACGTCAAGGCGACGTACTACGCAGCCGACCAGGTGTACACGGGAGGGGCGGGCACCGGCTTCGGCCAGAACTTCGCATGGGGCCGGCTCCACGCTCACTGACCCGCTCATGCGTGCGGGCGCCAATGGGGGCGAACTGCGGGGAAAATATTGGGTGTTCGTCAAGGAAAGGTTCGCGATGCCCGGCGGAACCGGCGGCGCCGCCTCGACATCTATGTTCGTGCACCGTCAAGATCCGCTTGGGGAATGAGTTGCATGCGCCTTCACCTCCGTACCGCCTCCACGGCCGCCGCCCTCGTGCTGGCGGGTCTCAGTCTGACCGCGTGCGGTGGCGACGCCGACAAGGCCGACAAGGCGGGCGGCGCCACCACCTCCGCCACCGCGTCGGCTTCCGCTTCAGCTTCCGCGTCCGCCGGTGCGTCCGGTTCGGCGGACTCCTCGACCGGCGGCCCCGCGACGAAGTCGCCCTCCAAGGGCACCTCGAACGGCGGCGGAAGTACCGGCGGTGACGGTGGCGCCACCTCCGCGTGCACGACGAAGAACACCTCGGTGGCCTTCATCGTCTCCGCGCAGCACGCGAACGAGCACGAGCCGGCGGCCGCCACCGTCAAGGTCACCAACACCTCGAAGGCGACCTGCACGATCGTCGGTGCCACGACCCTGGTGGCCAAGGACGACCAGGGCAAGGCCGAGCCGATCAGCGCCGACACCTCCAGGAACGGCACCGACGCCGTCGACATCGAGCCCGGCGCCTCGGCCGTTGCGTACGTCTCCTACGCGGACCTGAACATGGAGGGCACCGGCTCGGCCCGTGAGGTCTGCGCCGTCCAGGCGTCCACGGTCGAGATCGCGCTGCCGGACGACGAGGGCCGCAACGTCAAGGTGGCCAAGGCCGACGGTTCGGCGGGCACCTTCAACGTCTGCGGTCCGGACGTGAAGTTCGACGGCTTCGGCAAGTAGCCGACCCCGCCGATCAGTCGATGACCGCCGTCGCCTCCACCTCGACCAGGTGCTCCGGTACATCGAGGGCCGCGACGCCGATCATCGTCGCCGGCGGCACGGGGGTGACCCCCAGCGTCGCCGCCGCCCGCGCGAGGCCCTCCACAAGGAGAGGCATCTTGTCGGGGGTCCAGTCCACGACGTAGACGGTCAACTTCGCCACGTCCTGGAAGGAAGCGCCGACACCGGCCAGGGCGGTGGCGACGTTGACATAGCAGCGCTCGACCTGGGCGGCGAGGTCGTCCTTGCCGACGGTGACGCCGTCCGGGCCCCAGGCGACCTGCCCGGCGACGTAGACCGTCTTCGACCCCGTCGCGACCGACACCTGCCGATAGACGGGGATCTCGGGCAGTCCGGGGGGGTTCACAAAGGTGATGGCCATGATGCGCCTTTTCCTGGTTCTTCGTGGTCACTTGTGGTTACCCACTCACCGTAGGAGAGTGGTCCACGGTACGGAAGAACGCACTTTTCAGTGACTGGGGAACCCGATGGTGACCAAGCAGTTCAGCGGCCTGCCCGAGGACGCGGACGTGACGCGCGCGGACTCGCTGGCGCGGGAGATCTTCTCCGACGTCGCCAACAAGTGGGCGCTTCTGATCATCGAGTGCCTGGGGGAGAGCACCCTGCGGTTCAGCGCGCTGCGGGACGGGGTCGAGGGCATCAGCCACAAGATGCTCACGCAGAACCTGCGCATGCTGGAGCGGAACGGTCTGGTCCAGCGGACCGTGCACCCCACCGTCCCGCCGCGCGTCGAGTACGCGCTCACCGAGCCGGGGCTCGCCCTCCGCGTCACGATCGACGGCCTGTGCGGCTGGACCCGCCAGTACCTCGGCGACATCGAGGACTCCCGCCGCCGCTTCACCAGCTGAGGCAGGGGTTCCAGGGCGGCGCCGTCTTCCTGGCGTGGTCGGTGGGTCGCAGGCGATTCACAGCCGTTCGAGTCCCAGCCAGGCGGCCGCGGCGGCGGCCACCAGCAGCGCGATGTTGAGGCCGATCTGCCGCGCCTCGCCGCGCGAGAGGTGGACGACGACGCCCCCGAGCTGGATCAGGACGAGGCCGATCGCGGCGGCGACGGCGAGCCAGGGGGCGATCCCGGTCGCCGGCGGCAGGACGAGGCCCGCCGCGCCGAGGACCTCCAGCGTCCCGATGGCCCTGACGGCCGGCATGGGGACGCGGTCGACCCACCCCATCATGGGCTGAAGCCGCTCCTTGCTGTGGAGGACCTTGATGCCTCCGGCGTACAGGTAGAACACCGCCAGCAGCGTGGCGACGATCCAGTAGGCGACGTTCACGGGTGCCCCCCTCGACCATGGTTCCCGGATGGAAGTGGCCTCATGATGGAGGACCGTCGAGGGGCGTACAAAAGGCACACACGTGTGCCTGGGGGCAGAAGGAGCCGGTATGACGGGGTATGAGCACACGTGCCTGATCCGAGGCGACGGCGGGCGGACGATCCGCGCCGTGCTCGACCGGATCTGCGACAAGTGGACCCTGCTGATCGTGACGACCCTCGATCGGGGACCTCTGCGCTTCACCGACCTGCAGCGGCAGATACCGGGGATCTCCCAGCGGATGCTCACGCTGACCCTGCGGAACCTGGAGCGCGACGGCCTGGTGTCGCGGACGGCGTACGCGGAGGTCCCGCCGCGCGTCGAGTACGCCCTGACCCCCACCGGGCGGAGCCTCATCGGCCCGGCGCTCGCCCTCGCCGGCTGGGCGATCGAGCACATCACGGAGATCGAGGCCAGCCGGGCCGCGTACGGAGACCGGCCCGCCTGACCCCCGCCCCCCCCGTACGCCCGCCGCCCCCGTACCCGCCGTCGGGGCTCAGCCTGCTTCGGGCTTGGCGTCGTCCATGGACTTCATGGCCTCCTCGCCCCGCTTCTTCATCTCCTCCGCCGGTACGTCCTCAATGTGCGTGGCGATGCTCCAGCGGTGGCCGAAGGGGTCCTCGAACTGCCCGGTGCGGTCGCCGTAGAACTCGTTCCTGACCGGCCGGAGCTCCTTGGCGCCGCGGGCGAGTGCCGCGGCGAAGACCGCGTCGACGTCCTCCACGTACGCGTGCAGAGTGACGGGTGTGCCGCCGATCGCCTTCGGCGAGCGGAAGCCCATGTCCGGAAACTCGTCCGCGAGCATGACGACCGAGCTGCCGAGATCCAGCTCGGCGTGGCCGATCTTGCCGTCGGGCGCCGGCATCCGCATCCGCTCGTGGGCCCCGAGCACGGAGACGTAGAAGTCGATCGCGGCCTCGGCCCCGTCGACGCAGAGGTACGGCGTGAGGCTCGGGTAGTCCTCGGGAACGGGCTCGACGCTCACTGGACTTCCGCCTTTCGGTTGTCTGGACGGTCACCGCCGACCGTCGCCGCCACCACTGATATCCCGTACGGCGAGGCGCCCGCCCACGCCGCGCGGCAGCGCCCACCCGGATACCCCGAAGGGCGGCGGCCGGGCCTTGTCCGCCCAGTGATCACAGGTTACGGTGCCCCGGCAGGATCGGGGGATCTTGGTACGAGGGGGGAGAACGGCCCATGGCCGACGACATCGACGCGCTTCCGAAGGGCGCGGGCGTGTGGGGGCAGACCATCGCCGGCCTCTTGCTGATACCCGCCCTGGGCGTCGGCCTGTGGGCCTACGACCAGACGGCGGAGTCGGCCGCCGGCACGGGCGGCGCCAGGCCGGCAGCCGCGTGTCCGGGCGGGGGCTCCGAGCAGCCGCCGACGCCGGCGAGCGAGGACGGCGCGGCCCCGCGCGTCACCGGGCAGCGGTTGTGCGAGCTGCTGAACCGCCCCGACCTCGCTCAACTCCTCGGCACGCCGGGGGAGATCGCGAAGTCCGCCAGTGGGAGCGACGGTTTCCTCAGCCTGGGCGGCGGCGATGTCCGGGACCTCACCACGCCCTTGTCCCAGGTGGAGTTCGAGACGTACACCGTGACGCTGGCCGGCTACGACCGGCTTTCCGTGGCGGGCTCCGAAGCCGGACTGCTCTGGGGCGGCGCGGTGTCGCGGACGGTGCTCGGCCACCCGGCGGTCCTCTCCACGCAGTCGACCACGGCCATCAGCTTCAGCGGCGAGGGGAGCGGCGCCTACAGCGGTGCCGGCGTCCCGGCCCGCGTGCTGTCGGTGGCCAAGGACGCCAAGGACAGCGGCGGTTCCTTCGAACTGGCGATGTGGCGCGAGGACGGCACGGTGCCGGACGACTCGGTCATGCTCCGCGTCGCCGAGCGGGTCCTGCCGACGGTCCAGGGATGGGCCGACGCCGCCGGGCGGTGATGACCTCCACGGCGCCGGCCCCTGCCCGGTCCGGGTGTCGACGGTCTCTCTCAGCCGGTGTGCAGGACCCGGAAGCGATCGGGGTCCGCAGGATCGCGGTCGACGACCTGGACGGGCGCACCGGCCCATTGCCAGACGCTGATGCCCGGCGTACGCGAGAACTCGATCCGTCCGCGGGTGCCTTCGACCGCGACGCGCGGCCACGATGCGGCGGTCCGCGCCCGGTCCGCGCCGTGTGAACCCGCTGCCCGCAGCACGTCGGCGAGGACGATGGCCGTGTCGTAGCCCTCGAAGGCGACGAAGGAGGGTGCCTCGGCCAGCCGCTCACGCAGGGCCGTCTCGACGCGTGCGCCGAAGGGGCCGAGGCGCTCGGGCAGGTAGCGCAGGAACGGGACCGCCGCGCCGTCCTTCCCCAGCAACGTCGCCCAGTCGGCCAGCTCCGGCTGCCCGGCCGGAGCGCCGATCATGGTCCCGGCGAGGCGCGGGTCGCGGCGGACGGCCTGGACGATCGGGACCGCCGGCTCCGGGTGGCCGACCAGGAGCAGGAGGGCTGTCGCGCGCCGGTCGACGAGTGCGTCGCAGACGGCTGCCGGGCCGAGGGCGCTCATGTCGAGTTCGACGACGGTGCCGCCGCGTGGCGTGAGGTGGTCCCGCAGAACGCGGGTGCCCGTCGCCCAGTAGACACTCGGCTGGGTCGCCACGGCGATCCGACGGTGGCCGGCGTCGAGGAGGAAGTCCGCGTAGGTCTGCCAGCCGCGGGACTGCGGCGGGGAGAGGCGCGCGACCCATTCCGTCTCGTGCTCGGTGAGGGCGTCGAGAACCGCCGACGAGCAGAGGTACGGCAGGCCGAGTGCGTCGGCCCTGGTGGCGGCGGAGCGGGCGACGACGCTGTGGTACTCGCCGGCCAGGGCGGCCACGCCCAGGCCGGCCAGCTCGTCCACGGCCGCCGCGGCCTTCCGCGGATCGGCCGCGGTGTCTCGCACCACGAGTTCGAGCGGTCGTCCGTCGATCCCGCCGGCGTCGTTGACGTCACCAACGCCCAGTTCGAGCCCGGCGAGCACGTGTCGGCCCGCCTGGACCCAGCCGGGCCGGGTCAGCGGAACGAGAGCGCCGATCCGGACGGATGATCCGTCGGTCCGTTCCGCTCCGGGTCGCGAGGGTGGCGTAGTCATGCGGTGATTGCATCCACCACGATCACCGGAAGGCAAGCGATTACTCGATCACCGATCATTTGTTCACCGAGCTGCCGGGCTCGGTCCCCGTCGGGGGTTCGTCCGCGGCGAGGATCGACGTCTCCAGCTTCCGGAGCAGGCGGGCGAGCTGGCGCCGCTCGGCGGGCGACATCCCGTCGAGCATGCGCCGCTCGTTCTCCAGGTGTTCGGCGAAGACCGTGTCCACGGTGGCCAGGCCGGCGTCGGTGAGGCGGGAGTAGACGACCCGCCGGTCCTCGGCGTCCCGTTCCCGGACGATCAGGCCGTCCTTCTCCAGCCGGTCGATCCGCAGGGTCACGCCCGCCGACGAGACGAGCCCGGAGTCCGCGAGCTGCCCCGCCGTGAGCCGGTACGGCTCGCCCGAGCGGCGCAGCGCCGTCAGCACGTCGAAACCGGCCACCGACAGGCCGTGCCGCTCGATCGAGGTGGTGATCCGGGTGTTGTAGCGCAGGAAGGAGCGGTGCAGCCGGGCGAGGACGTCCAGGGGGCTGGTGTCCAGCTCCGGCCGTTCGCGCGCCCAGTCCGCCATCACCTTCTCCACGGCGTCCCGGCTCGCGGGCTTCGATGCAGCCATGTCCATCCCCTCGTACCACCCCGGCCGAACGCCCCTTCCGGCTCCCGGCAGCGGCATCTCACAGCGCTGAGAATCTTACCGCTGAGGCGTCGGGCGGTCGCCGGGGCGACCGGTCGCCGGGACGACGGGTCACCGCGGCGACCGGTCAGCGATTCAGCTCCTCCAGCGTCCTGCCCTTCGTCTCGACCGCGAACCGGGCGATCACCGCACCGACCGCGGCCACCAGCGCCAACTGTGCGAAGACCAGGGAGAGGCTGCCGCCCGCGCCGATGATCGCGCCGACCGTGACCGGGCCGAGGATGACGCCGAGCCGGTTCCACAGACCGCCGAACGCCGCCCCCTTGGCCCGGTTGGCCGTCGGGTACAGCTCGGGGGAGTAGAGGTACAGGCCCGCGTTGATCGCGTACAGGAAGAAGGTCGTGCAGGAGGCGAAGACGGCGACCTGGCCGCCCGAGCTCGCGCCCGCCAGGGCGAGCGCGCCCAGCGAGACCGCGCCCCCGAGGAGCGCCGCCGTCAGCGCCGCCCGGCGGCCGATCCGGTCGATGAGCAGGGCGACGACGAACGTACCGACCAGGCCCGTGAGATTGCTGAGCAGGGTGTAGACGAGAGCCGTGGTCAGATCCAGGCCGAACTGCTTGGTGTAGAGCGAGGGCAGCCAGGTGGAGATGCCGTGGTTGACGTAGTACGCCACGAACCACAGCCCGGACAGCACCGCGGTACGCCGCAGATAGCGGCCCCGGAACAGGTCGCGCAGCCGGCCCCCCTGCGAGGAGTCCTCGGGAATCCCGGCGGCCGGTGCCGGCAGCGGCTCGGCGGTGGAGCGGGCGACCTGCGCCTCGATCCGGGCGATCGCCTCCTCGGCCTCCTGGGTCCGTCCGCGGGCGAGGAGCCAGCGCGGGGACTCCTCGACGTGGCGGGGGAGCGCGGCGGCGATCAGGACCGGGAGGGTGCCGATGACGAACATGGCCCGCCAGCCCAGGTTGGGGACGACCCAGACGGCGACCAGGGTCGCCGCGGCGAGCCCGGCCGGGAAGATCATCTCGTACAGCAGGACGAACCGGCCCCGCTTGTCGGAGCGGGCGATCTCGTTGATGTACGTGGCGGCGACGGGGACCACCCCGCCGATGCCGAGGCCCTGGACGAACCGGAAGAGCGCGAAGGTCTCGATGGAGCCGGTGAAGGCGACGGCGAGGCTGGCGAGGCCGGTGATCGCGACGCCGAGGGCGACCGTGCGCACCCGGCCGATCCGGTCGCCCAGCCAGCCGGCGGCGAGGGCGCCGAGGAGCATGCCGATCGAGGCGGAGGTCACGGCGAAGGTGGCCTGGCCGGTGGACAGGTGCCATTCCTTCATCAGGACGGGCAGGGCGGAGGCGGCCAGCAGTTGGTCGAACGCCTCGAAGAAGGTGACGGCGCCGATCAGGAAGCGGACCTTGACGTGCCAGCGCGAATGCGGCAGCCGTTCGAGTCGTGCGGCGATGGAGCCGAGGGCTGGCTTGCCGGCCACGGTCGTCATGGAGGGGGTCCTTCCGCGAACAGAGAAGTTGCGGAGACAGTAGGTTCCACTATCTAAGTGGTCAATGGTTAAGGCCTTAGTAATCGCGAACCCGCCGACTCGACACCATCCTTGATGTCAACCCCCTGCGGGCTCAAGACCTGCTGGGCAACGATTTCGCGCCGGGGTCTTGCGCGGAGATATTTAAGCCCTTAGATTTCAAGCACTTCGAGAAACCAGGAGGTCCGCCCGTGCCGCACCACCCCACCGACATCCTGATCGCGGGCCAGTGGCGGCGCGGTGCCGGCGAACCGCTGGACACCGTCGACCCGGCGACCGGCCGAACCCTCGCCACCGTGCACACCGCGTCGGCCGAGGAGGTCGCCGAGGCGGCCGAGGCGGCGGCCCGGGCCGCCGCCGACCCCCGGTGGCGGGAGCTGCTCCCGCACGAGCGCGCCCGGCTCCTGCACCGGATCGCCGCCCTGGTCGAGGAGGCGGCGGACGAACTGTCCGCGCTCCAGACCGCCGACACCGGAAAGACCCTCGCCGAGACCCGGGCACTCGCCCTCAGCGCGGCCGGCACCTTCCGCTACCTGGCGGCCGCCCTGGAGACCGCCGAGGACTCCGTCACCCCCGCGCGCGGGCCGTACCTGACCATGAGCGTGCACGAGCCCATCGGGGTCGTCGGGGCGATCAACCCCTGGAACTCGCCGCTCGCCAGCGACGCGCAGAAGATCGCCCCCGCGCTCGCCGCCGGGAACGCGGTCCTCCTCAAGCCCGCCGCCTGGACGCCGCTGGTCTCCCTCGCCCTCGGCCGGCTGATCACCCGCGCCCTCGACGAGCACGGTCTGCCCACCGCGCTGCTGTCCGTGCTCCCGGGCAGCGGGCGGGTGGTGGGCGACGCCGTCGTCCGCCACCGCCTCGTCGGCCGGATCGGATTCACCGGCGGTACGGCGACGGGCCGGTCGATCGCCGAGATCGCCGCAGGCAGGCTGATCCCCGCCTCGCTGGAACTCGGCGGCAAGTCACCGACGATCGTCCGGGCCGACGCCGACGTCGAACAGGCCCTGGCGGGCGTGCTGTACGGGATCTTCTCCTCCAGCGGCCAGTCCTGCGTGGCCGGGTCACGGCTGTTCGTCGCCCGCGAGATCCACGACGCCTTCGTCGGCGAGCTGGTCGAACGCGTCCGGAAGCTGCGCGTCGGACCCGGCACCGACCCCGCGACCCAGGTCGGCCCGCTCGTGCACCACCGCCACCGCGACGCGGTCGCCGCGTACGTCGACCTCGCCCGGTCCGAGGGCGCGCGGGTGCTGTGCGGCGGCTCGGCGCCCGAGGGCGAGCGGTACCGGGACGGCGCGTACTACCTGCCGACCGTCCTCGACGGCCTGCCGAACACCTCCCGGACCTGCCAGGAGGAGATATTCGGTCCGGTCCTCGTGGTCCTGCCGTACGACGACGAGGACGACCTCGTCCGGCAGGCCAACGACTCCGTCTACGGCCTCGCCTGCGGCATCTGGACCCGGGACGCCGCGGCCGCGTGGCGGCTGGCCCGCCGGATCGACGCGGGGACGGTCTGGATCAACACGTACAAGCAGTTCAGCGCCGCCACCCCGTTCAGCGGCTGGAAGGACAGCGGCCTCGGCACGGAGAAGGGCCGCGACGCGATCCGCGCGTACCAGCGCCAGAAGTCCCTGTACTGGGGCACCTCGGGCGCTCCCCTTCCCTGGGCCAACTGACCCGGACACGTCCGTCCGTCCGTCCGTCTGGAGAGACTCATGCACGCACCACCACCCCCGCCGTCCGGCCCGATCGCCCGGCTCCGCTCGCTGCGCTACGTCGAGCTGCACACCCCCGCCTTCACCGAGGCCGCCGACTTCTACGAGGAGGTCTGGGGGCTTGAGACCGTCGCTTCCGACAGCGGCGCGCGCTGGCTGCGCGGTACCGGCGACGAACACCACGTCCTGCACCTGACCGAGCGCGAGCACGTGGGTCTGGGCCGGCTCGCGTTCGCCGTCGCCACCCCCGCCGAGGTCGACGAGGCGGCCCGGCGCCTCGAAGCGCGGGGCATCGTCCCCGTCTTCGGCCCGGGGCCTCTGGACCAGGCGGGCGGCGGCTACGGCCTGCGGTTCACCGACCCCGAGGGGCGGCTCGTCGAGATCAGCGCCCACGTCGAAGCCGTCGCCCCGCGCGGACAGGACGGCGCGGTGCCCGTCGGGGTCACGCACGCCGTCCTCAACACCACCGACATCGACGCGGCCGTCGCCTTCTACCGCGAGGTCCTCGGGCTGCGCGTCTCCGACTGGTCCGAGCACCAGATGGCGTTCCTGCGCTGCAACGCCGACCACCACTGCATCGCCTTCAACCAGGCCGACTGGACCTCGCTGAACCACGTCGCCTACGAGATGCCGTCGGTCGACCACTTCATGCGGGGCCTCGGGCGGCTGCGCCACCACGGCATCTCCCCGCAGTGGGGACCGGGACGGCACGGCCCCGGCAACAACACCTTCTCCTACTTCACCGACCCCTCCGGTCTCGTCTGCGAGTACACCTCCGAGGTGGCCCAGATCGTCGAGGACGGCTGGATCGCCCGGGTGTGGCGGCGCGTGCCGGAACTCTCCGACCTGTGGGGCACGGCGGGACCGCCGTCGAAGGAGATCCGCTGCCACATGGCGGGCGCGCCCGACCCCGGCCCGCTCGCCCCGATCGATGCCTGGAAGGACACCGCATGAACCGCGTACGCAAGGTCGGAGTGGTCGGCTGGGGCGCCATCGGCCGGATCGTCGGCACCGCCCTCGCCGAGGGGCGGGTGGCCGGAGCCGAGCTGGTGTGCGTCGTCGACAACCGCCCCCTCGGCGACACGGCGCCCGCGCCCCAGGTCCCCTTCGAGGAGGCCCTGGAGCTCTGCGATCTGATCGTGGAGGCCGCCGGGCAGGGTGTCGTACGGGAGTGGGGCGAGCGCGTCCTCGCCTCCGGCACCGATCTGCTGATCGCCTCCAGCGGGGCGCTGACCGACGACGAGCTCGCGAAGCGGTTGCCGGCGGCGGGACCCGGGCGGGTGTACTTCACGGGCGGCGCCGTCGGCGGGCTCGACCTGCTCCAGGCGGCCCGCGCCCTCGGCCCGCTGGACGAGGTCAGGCTGACCACCACCAAGCTGCCCTCGACCCTCGAACAGCCCTGGATGGACGAGGAGTTGCTGGCCCGTATGCGGACGGCGACCGGACCGGTCGAGGTCATGTCCGGCACGGCGCGCGAGATCCCCGCGAAGTTCCCCAGGTCCACGAACGTGGCCGCGTCGGTCGCGCTCGCCGTCGGCGACCTCGACGCCGTACGGGTCAGGGTCGTCGCCGATCCCGCGGCGCACCGGACACGGCACGTGATCGAGGCGAGCGGTCCGCACGGCGCGTACCGGTTCGAGGTCGCGCACGTGCCGGACGCGGACAACCCCGCCACCAGCCGGGTCGTGCCGTACGCGGTGCTCCGCAGCGTCGCGGCGCTCGCCGGGCGGACGGGACAGATCCTGTGACCGTGCGCGCCGACGTCCAGGCCGACGTCGAGGCAGCCGAGGTCCAGGTCGAGGCCCAGGTCGAGGTCCAAGCCGACGTCGCGTCCGACGTCGAGGCCGACGTTGCGTCTGACGTCGCGGCCGGCGTCCGTGCCGAGCTACGGGCCCCTGCCCAGGGCGACGTCCGCGTCGACGCCGAGCCCGGCGGCCCCGTCGAGCGGCCCGGCGTCCGTGCCGAGCTACGGGCCCCTGCCCAGGGCGACGTCCGCGTCGACGCCGAGCCCGGCGGCCCCGTCGAG